>JANXOE010000063.1 GCA_025353745.1 Hymenobacter sp. | reverse complement strand
TTTTTACAAAACGGTAGCGGTCTGGACGGGACTCGAACCCGCGACCTCCGCCGTGACAGGGCGGCATTCTAACCAACTGAACTACCAAACCGTTTGCCGAGGCGGAAAACGTGTTGTTTTCCGTTTTGGTGTTGCAAAGGTAGAACAATAAATCGCGCTGCTGCAAGCTGGGGGCCACTTTTTTTCTGAAAAGCGGCCTGCTCCGGGGCTTGGGGGTTGTTTTTCAGGACGATTGTTTTTTGGTACGGGTCTCAACGGCGGATGATTTACCTTTGCCGACCGCTTTTTCGGCGGGTGGGGCGGCCGCCCTTTTGGTTCACATGTGCTCTTTTTTCAATCCTCCATGCCCGCTATGCTACTCGATTTTGAACAACCCATCGCCGCCCTCGAAGGCAAGCTCCAGGAAATGCAGAAGCTGGCCGCCGATAGCGAGGTGGACGTAACCGAAGCCGTAGCGGCGCTGGAAGCCAAAATCGGGGCCCTCAAGAAGGAAACTTACGCCAACCTCACGCGCTGGCAGCGGGTGCAGCTCTCGCGCCACCCCGAGCGGCCCTATACCCTGGACTACATCAACGGCATGGCCGACAAGTTTGTGGAACTGCACGGCGACCGCACTGTGGCCGACGACAAGGCCATGGTGGGCGGCTTCGGCGAGATCGACGGGCAGCCGGTAATGTTCGTGGGCCAACAAAAGGGCCACAACACCAAGCAGCGGCAGTTCCGCAACTTCGGCATGCCCAACCCCGAGGGCTACCGCAAGGCCCTGCGCCTGATGAAGTTGGCCGAGAAGTTCAACGTGCCCATCGTCACGCTCATCGACACGCCCGGGGCCTTCCCCGGCCTGGAGGCCGAGGAGCGGGGGCAGGGCGAGGCCATTGCCCGCAACCTCAAGGAGATGTTCATGCTCAAGGTGCCGGTGGTCTGCGTCATCATCGGCGAAGGCGCGAGCGGCGGGGCCCTCGGCATCGCCATCGGCGACCGGGTGCTGATGCTGGAAAACACCTGGTATTCGGTGATATCGCCCGAGTCGTGCAGCAGCATCCTGTGGCGCTCGTGGGACTACAAAGAGCAGGCCGCCGAGGCCCTCAAGCTCACGGCCACCGACATGCAGAAGGCCGGCCTCGTCGACGGCATCGTGAAGGAGCCGCTGGGCGGGGCCCACACCGACCCGGAAAAGATGATTGAAGTGCTGAAAAAGACGTTGCTCAAAACCTTGAAGGAGCTGGCTGCCGTGCCCGCCGCCGAACGAATCTCGCAGCGCATCGATAAATTCTCGGCGATGGGCGTGGTGGTGGAGTGAGTATTTGAAAACTATTAATTCGCACTTAACAGCCTTTACGTTGAGCGCATTAGGGGCCGGTTGATTGCCGGTTGGTGTCAGAAAGCGGCGCTTCGAGAAAGCTGACCGATCATTAGTAAATGTTAACGGATAGTATTTAATAAATGAAAATCCACGCAATTGACACCGGGTTGTTCAAGCTTGACGGCGGGGCCATGTTCGGCGTGGTGCCCAAGTCGATGTGGCAGAAAATCTACCCCGCCGACGCGAACAACATGTGCACCTGGGCCATGCGCTCCTTGCTGATCGAGGACGGCAACCGGCTGATTTTGGTCGACAGCGGCATCGGCGACAAGCAGGACGCCAAGTTTTTTGGGCGTTTCGACGTACAAAACGACGGTGTGCTGGACCGCTCGCTGGGGGCCCTGGGGTTTTCCCGCGCCGACGTGACGGACGTGTTTCTCACCCACCTGCACTTCGACCACGTGGGCGGGGCCGTGGCGCGCCGGCCCGACGGGGCCCTGGCGCTGGCCTTCCCCAACGCCACGTATTGGAGCAACGATGCCCACTGGGACTGGGCCACCCACCCGAACCCCCGCGAAAAAGCCAGCTTCCTGGCCGAAAACATTTTGCCGATCCGCGAGAGCGGCCACTTGCGCTTCGTCGACCCCGCCGCCGGGGTGCCCGCCGGGCTGCCGCAGTTCCGCGAGCTGCTGTTTGCCGACGGCCACACCGAAAAGCTGATGGTGCCGGTGCTCGAATACCGGGGCCGCACGCTGGCGTTTATGTCGGATTTGCTGCCCAGCGCCGCCCACGTGCCGCTGCCCTACGTGATGGGCTACGACATGCGCCCGCTGGTGACGATGGCCGAGAAAGAGGCGGTTCTCGACCGTGCCGCGGCCGAAAACTGGGTGTTGCTGCTTCAGCACGACCACCTCACGGAAGCCTGCACTGTGCAGCGCACCGAGCGCGGGGTGGTGTTGGGCGAGCGGCTGCGCATCAGTGATTTATAACTTAGCGCCCGGCGGATGATTGTTGGCTCTTGGCAAAGAAATAAACATGGAAGCAACGGCGCCAGCAGCTGACGGCCAGCGCCCCACGGGGGCGCTCAGCCTGGCGCTGTCGGGGGGCGGGGCGCGCGGCATTGCGCACCTGGGCGTGCTGGCGGCGCTCGACGAGCTGGGGGTGCCCGTGGAGCGGCTGGCGGGCGTGAGCTCGGGGGCCATCGCGGGGGCGTTTTACGCGGCCGGCTACCCGCCGCGCGAGGTGCTGCGGCTGTTGCTCGCCACCAACGTGGCCCGGCTCACGCGGCCGGCCTTCAGCCGGCTCGGGCTGCTGGGGCTCGACGCGGTGGAGCAGTTGCTGGCCCGGCACCTGGGGCCCACCGTGCGGTTCGAAGATTTGCGGCTGCCGCTCACGCTGGTGGCCACCGACTTGGTGGCCGGCGAGTCGGTGTACTTCAGCGAGGGGCTGCTGCTGCCGCCGCTGCTGGCTTCGGCGGCGGTGCCCATCGTGTACCGGGCCGTGGAGTACCAGGGCCGGCAGCTCGTCGACGGGGGCCTGCTCAACAACCTGCCCGTGGAGCCGCTTTTGCCGTTTGCCGCGCCCGTGGTGGGCGTGCACTGCAACCCCATCAACCGCGAGGCGCGCATTCCCACGCTGCGCCGCCTGGTGGAACGCACCCTGCACCTGGCCATCAGCGCCAACACGGCCTACCGCAAAACCCAGTGCGCCCTGCTGCTGGAGCCGCCCGCGCTGCGCCACTTCCGCCCGCTCGACTACGGCCGGGCCGGGGAGCTGTTCGACATCGGCCACCGGTACGCGCTGGGCCAAGCCGCCGAGCTGCGGGCCCTGCTGGCCTGAGGCGGGCCCCGCGCTACCTTTGCCTTCCTTCTTACCCCTAATCCGTTGCAATGCCCGCCCGCAAAACGTCTACTACCTGGTTGTACATCGCCAAATTCGTGTTTTGGGTATCGGGGTGGAAGCTGGGCGAGCTGGCCGACCCGGACATCAAAAAGAGCATGATGATTGCGGCCCCGCACACCAGCAACTGGGACATTATTTACGCCCGCGCCGCGTTTTATTTGATGGACGTGCCGGTGCGCTTCACCGTGAAGAAGGAGTGGACCGACCACTGGCTGCTCGGGGGCCTGGTGCGCGCAATCGGCGGCCTGGCCGTGGACCGCAACAAGAACAACAGCCTGGTGGAAGGCATGGCCGAGCTCTTCAACGACTACGACGAGCTGGTCATCCTCATCACGCCCGAGGGCACCCGCAAGTACCAGCCGCGCTGGCGCCGGGGCTACTACTTTGCGGCCCTGGCGGCGCACGTGCCCATCCGCCTGGGCTACCTCGACTACGCCAAGAAAGAAGCCGGCATCGGCCCCGCCGTGTACCCCACCGGCGATTACGCCGCCGACGAGGAAAAAATCAAGGCCTTTTACCGCACCAAAACCGGCCGCTTCCCCGCCCAGGGCGTGCGCTGATTTACCGCCCGCCGCTACCTTTAGCCGCATGGAAAAGGTGCAAACGCTGCTTTGGATTTTGTTCGCCGTGGGGGCCTTCGTGTACCGCATGGTGCAGAAAATGCGCGCCACCAGCGCCCAGGAGCAGCGCGAGCGGCCCCGCGCGCCGGCCGCGCCCGCCCTGCCCGCCGCCACTTTCCAGGAGCTGCTCAAGCAGATGCAGTCCCGCAACGCCGCCGAAACCGGCGCGCCGGCGCCGCCTGCCACCGGTCCGTTGCGGCCCGCGCCCAACACGCCCGGCGGCCGGCCCGTGCCGCGCCCGACGGCCCGCTCCCAGGAGCGCGCCGCGCCGCGCCGGAACTCGTCGGAAGCGCTGGTCGCGGCCCGGCCCATCAACCGGCCCGCGCCTGCGGTGCAGCGCGGGGCTAGCCTGCCGCGTGCCGTAATTGCCGCCCAAACCGATGCCACGTACCGACCGTTTGCGCCGCCCGCGCCCGCGGCGGAGCCGACGGGGGCCGTCGTGCGCCGCTTGCTGGCCCAGCCGGCCAACGTGCGGGCGGCCTTCGTGCTGGGCGAAATCCTGAGCCGACGGCCTTGGTGAGGAGGGCCCCGGCTCAGTCCTGCGTGAGGGCGTAGGCCACCAGGTTGGCCCCCATGCGCAGGGCCGCGTCGTGGACGGCGGGCGGGTCTTCGGGGTAGGTGCCCACGTCTTCCCAGCCGTTGCCCAGGTCGCACTCGTAGCTGTAGAAGCACACCAGCCGGCCTTTGTACAGCAGGCCGAAGCCCTGGGCGCGCTTGCCGTCGTGCTCGTGCACCTTGGGCAAGCCGTGCGGAAAGGCGAATTTCTGGTGATAAACCGGGTGGGAGTAGGGCAACTCCACGAATTCCAGCTCGGGAAACACCTTTTTCATCTCGGGTCGGATGAATTTATCGAGCCCGTAGTTGTCGTCGATGTGCAGAAAACCGCCGCCCACCAGGTAGCGGCGCAGGTTTTGGGCCTCGGCGGCCGTGAAGCTCACGTTGCCGTGCCCCGTCATGTGGAGGAACGGGTAGTCGAGCAATTCGGGCGCGTCCAGCTCCACGGTGGCCTCGTCGGGCGCCATGTTGGTGTGCAGCGCCTGGTTGCAGAACTGAATCAGGTTGGGCAGGCTGGTTTTGTTGGCGTACCAGTCGCCCCCGCCGCCGTAGTGCAGCTTGGCAATGCGGAAGCTGGGGGCCGTGGGCGGCGCGGCGGCAGTGGTGAGCAACAGGAGCAGGATGGCTAGAAACAGGTTTTTTACCACAAGATTATCATAAAAAAGGCCGGTGAACACAACAGGAAGGCAATCTTAACAGGTTTGCAAAAATTAACGGCCAAGCGGCGACTTTTCGTTCGCCGGAGCTATCTAGGTCAAATGCTCCGGCTTGCCAGGCAAACTACTTGCCGCCTGCACAATGGCTGAGCTAATTTGCAGCGGTAAAAATCAAATGACTCAAATATGGTAACTGGCAACGACCTAATTGCGCTGGGCTTTAAGCCCGGCAAATGGTTTAAGGAAGCGCTTGCTTACATCAATGCCGCGCAATTAGAGGGTGAAGCGCAGGCTGCTTATTTGGAAGCGTTTCGGTTACCGGCCCCCGTCCCGTTGCTTGAAAAACCAGTTCCGTTTTACGAAAACATCCGCGCCGAAACGGAACTGGAGCAACAAAATATCGAATACGTTAGAAAATCAATGCAGCAGCTGATGCGGACGCCAACGGTGGTGGGCGGTGCCATCATGCCCGATGCCTGCCCGGCCGGTCCCTTGGGTACCATACCGGTAGGGGGCGTAGTGGTTACTCGCAACGCGATTCATCCGGGCATGCACAGTGCCGACATTTGCTGCTCGTTGATGCTGACCAATATCGGCTCAGTTGACCCCCGAGCCGTGCTTGATGCAGCGCAGGCCATCACCCATTTCGGACCCGGTGGGCGCAGCGCCGGAGCGCAATTCGCGCTGCCAAATGATATCCTGGAAGAATTTCAACGAAACCCCTTCTTAAATTCTGTCAAAAGCCTGAATTTGGCCCACGAGCACTTGGGCACGCAGGGCGACGGCAACCATTTTTTGTACGTGGGGGTGTCGCGCAACACCGGCGACACAGTTATCGTCACGCACCACGGCTCGCGCGGAGTGGGCGCACTGCTTTATAAAAACGGAATGAACGTAGCCGAGCGGTTCCGGCGAGAAATTTCGCCGGAAACCGCGCCGGCCAACGCGTGGCTGCCCAGCGCTAGCGCGGAGGGCGAAAATTACTGGGCGGCGCTGCAAACGGTTCGCAAGTGGACCAAGCAGAATCATAGCTGTCTGCATGACGCAATCTGCGTTGCGTTGGGTCGCACGGTTCAGCACCGGTTCTGGAACGAGCACAACTTTGTCTTTCGCGACGGAGAATTGTTTTACCACGCCAAAGGAGCAACGCCGCTAGACCCGAAATTTATGCCTGACATCACCGGGCCAAGAATTATCCCGTTGAATATGGCCCAGCCAATTTTAATTGTAGAAGGCGAAACTACCGACAACAACCTTGGCTTTGCGCCGCACGGGGCCGGTCGTAACATGAGCCGCACCAAACACAAATTCACAAAAGGCAACGAACTTATTGATGACGTGTTTGCGGAAGAGACCCAGGGAATTGATGCCCGATTTTATTTCAACCGAATTGATATTTCGGAACTGCCGAGTGCTTATAAAAACGCGCAGGAAGTAAAAAAGCAAATTATACAATTCAAACTGGCCCATACAGTCGATGAAATAATGCCTTACGGTTGCATCATGGCAGGCGAATGGAAGCAGGATGCTCCTTGGCGGCAAAAGAAAAATAATTCTTCAGCAAAATAATTCTTCAGCAGAAGGATTACTGGACCCCTCCCCGCTGCTGGTAAATTATCTGCGCCGTAAACACCACCGCCAGTGCCGCCGTCTCCGTGCGCAAGCGAGAGGGCCCCAGCGTGACCGGCCGGATGCCGCGGCCTAGCGCCAAGTCGATTTCACCCGGCGTGAAATCGCCTTCCGGCCCGACCATCACGCTGCAGCCCGGGCCGGCCGCCGCCACCTGCGCCAGGGCCGTGCGCTCGCCTTCTTCCAGGTGGGCGATGAAGGTGGTTTCGGGGGCCGCGGCGGCCACGAAAGCCGCGTAGTCCGTCAGCTCGTCGAGCTGCGGCAGCCACGCCTGGCCCGACTGCTTCAGGGCGCTGACGGCGATTTTTTCCAGCCGTTCCAGCTTCAGCTCGCGGCGCTCGGAGCGGGCGCAGCGCAGGAAGGAAATGCGCTCCACGCCGATTTCGACCGCTTTTTCGACGAACCACTCCATGCGGTCGAGGTTTTTGGTGGGGGCCACGGCCACGTGCGTGAAGTAGGGGCGGGGCGGCACCAGGGCGTGGGCGCTGATGCGCAGCTGGCAGCGCTTGGGGTTGGCCTCGGCCACGGCGGCGGTGTAGAGGCCGCCGCGCCCGTCCACGAGCGTTACGGCGGCGCCGGGGCCCAGGCGCAGCACGCGCACGGCGTGCTTGCTTTCTTCCTCGGAAAGGGTGTAGGCCGGTTGGGCGGGTTGCAGGTCGGGGGCGTAGCAGGTGAGCATGGGGCGCAAAGTTCGCCCAAATCGGGGCCCCGGCGCACTACTCCCGTGGGCAAATGCCCGCGCGTTCGGCGCTACTTTTGGCTTCCTATGCTACTACTACCTTCCGCGGCCCGTGCGGCCCTGCTGGGCTTGGCCGTGGGCGACGCCCTGGGCGTGCCCGTCGAATTCAGAAGCCGGGAGGAGCGCCACCGCGACCCGGTGACCGGCATGCGCGCCCACGGTACGCACGACCAGCCGGCCGGTACGTGGTCCGACGACGCTTCGCTCACCTTCTGCCTGGCCGAAACCCTGGCGCTGCCCCAGGGATTGGCCCAGGGCCCGGACCTGGCAGATTTTGCCCGCCGCTGCGTCAACTGGCTGGATGGGGCCTACTGGACGGCCACCGGCGTGACCTTCGACGTGGGCAACGCGACCCGCACCGCCATCGGCCGGCTGCGGCGGGGGACGGCCCCGACCGAAGCAGGGCCCCGGACGGAGCTGGATAACGGCAACGGGGCGCTGATGCGCATCCTGCCGCTGGCTTTCCACCAAACCTGGCGGGCCGGGCAGTTGGACCTGGACGCCGCCTGGGCCCTGACGGCCGCCGTGGCCGGCGTGACGCACGGCCACCCGCGCTCCACCCTGGGCTGTTTTCTGTACTTATTGGTGGCGCGGGGGCTGCTGGCGGGCCTCGGGCCGGCCGCGGCCTGCGCCCAAATGGTGGCGGCCGCCAACCCGTGGCTGCGGGGCGGCAGCGGCGCGGCGGCGGCGGAAGAGTTGCATTACCGCCGCGTCCTCGACGGGACGCTGGCCGCGCTGCCCGTCGCCCAAATTCAGTCTTCCGGGTACGTGGTTCACACCTTGGAAGCGGCGCTTTGGTGCCTGCTCAACCACCCCGACTACGCGGCCACGGTGCTGGCCGCCGTCAACCTCGGCAGCGACACCGACACGACGGGGGCCGTCGCCGGTGGGCTGGCCGCCCTGGCGTACGGGGAGGCCGGGCTGCCCAAGCCGTGGCTGGGGGCCCTGGCGCGCCGCGCCGACATCGAAGCCCTGGCCAACCGCCTGGCCGCCATGGCTTAGCCTAGGTACTCCAGAGTTGCTACTTCAGCGCCTCGTTCAGCACGCCGGCCAGCCGGATGCCGGCTTGCTGGATGCGCTGCTTCAGCAGCTCGGCGTGCGCGGGGTAGTAGCGGTAGTCCAGGTCGGGGCTTTTTTCGGCTTCGGCGTACAGCCGCTCGGCGGCCTGGTACGACTCGAACAGCCACTGCTCCAGCGGCGCGTGCTGCCACTGCCGGACCTGGCGGGCGCGCAGGCCTTGGTTGTAGTCGTGCCCCATTTCGGTGTAGGTGAGGCCCTGGTAGTCGAGCAAGCCGCTGTCCCAGAGGCTGTGCAGGTTGGTTTCCTTGCCCCGAAACGTCACCTTGATTTTGTTGCCGCCTTGGTCTTCGGCGCGGCCGGTGTGCAGGGGCTGGTGCACGTCGCCCACCAGGTGCACCACGAATTTCAGGGCGCTGGCGCGCTCGGCCGGCGGCTTGGTTTTGTCTTTTAAAATGGCGAGCTGGGCTTGCAGCTGGTTGTAGGCGTTGGCCTCGGGCTGGGCCCGCAGGTGCTGCTCGTAGGCGGCGCGGTCAAAGCCCAGGGGCGTGTTCACGTAGTGCCAGGGGGCCGTGTCTTTGAACTCGGGCGAGTAGCGGATTTCGTCGGGCCAGGTGCTCACCATCACCAGGGTTTCGGGGCCGAGCAGGGCCCTCACTTCGCGGCGGGTCCGGCGGCTGAGGTGCTGCTCGGCCAGGCGGCCCACGGCGCGGTGGCCGTCCACGCCCCACGCCCACAGGCGGGCCGGCGCAAGCGAGAGGAGGAAAAGCAGCGGCAGTAAGCGGAATTTATGCACGAATAAGTGGACTGAAAATGCAAAATTAGCGCCGCCGGGGCCACGCTCGGCCAAAGACCACAACCGCCGCCGCGGGCTGCGCACCGGCTGCTCCGTAGTCGTTTAATAACACCGCCTTCAAACTGCGAAAGGGCCCCGGCGCTGTGCAACGCCGGGGCCCTTTCGCAGTTTGAGAACACAATTTATGCCTCCACGGCCACCCGGGGGGCCCCGGCCAGGATTTCTTCGTTGGCAAAATCGGCGTACTTCTTGAAATTGGCCACGAACTTTTCGGCCAACTCGTTGGCCGTTTTGTCGTAGGCCGCCTTGTTGGCCCAGGTGTGGCGCGGGTCCAGGATTTCGCTCGGCACGCCGGGCACGGCCCCGGGCACCATCACCCCGAACACGGGGTGGGGCCGGAACTTCACCTCGTCGAGCCGGCCGGTGAGGGCCGCCGTGATCATGGCGCGGGTGTAGCCCAGCTTCATGCGGTGGCCGGTGCCGTAGGGCCCGCCGGTCCAGCCGGTGTTCACCAGCCACACGTTGATGCCGGGGTTTTCGTCCATCTTCTGGCCCAGCATCTCGGCGTAGCGGGTGGGGTGCAGGGGCAGGAACACGGCCCCGAAGCAGGCCGAAAACGTGGTTTGTGGCTCCGTAACGCCCATTTCCGTGCCCGCCACTTTGGCCGTGTAGCCCGACATGAACAGGTACATGGCGTGGCTTTTGTCGAGCTTGCTGATGGGGGGCAGCACCCCGAACGCGTCGGCGGTGAGGAAGAAAATGTTGTGCGGCGCGCCGGCCACGCTCGGGGCCACGGCGTT
The DNA here is from genome assembly GCA_025353745.1 of Hymenobacter sp. GTDB lineage: Bacteria > Bacteroidota > Bacteroidia > Cytophagales > Hymenobacteraceae > Hymenobacter. The sequence goes on along the minus strand of JANXOE010000063.1, from coordinate 2,477 downwards.
GGCAATGAAGTCGATGGGGTAGGCGGAGCGGGTGTTTTCCGTCACCGACTTGTTGGCGTAGTCCACGGTGTGGGTGCCGGGCACGAAGCGCGTGTTCTCCACGATGCTGCCGAAGCGGATGGCGTCCCAGATTTCGGGCTCCTTCTCGCGGCTCAGGTCGATCACCTTCGCGTAGCAGCCGCCCTCGAAGTTGAAAATGCCGCCTTCGGGCGTCCAGCCGTGCTCGTCGTCGCCCACCAGGCCCCGGTTGGGGTCGGCCGAGAGCGTGGTTTTGCCCGTGCCCGAGAGGCCGAAAAAGATGGCCGTGTCGCCGGCCTCGCCCACGTTGGCCGAGCAGTGCATCGGGAAGGTGTGGCGCTCGTGGGGCAGCAGGTAGTTCAGCACCCCAAAAATGCCTTTTTTCATCTCGCCGGCGTAGCCCGTGCCGCCGATCAGGATCATCTTTTTGGTGAAGTTGAGGATGGCGAAGTTGGCCTGCCGGGTGCCGTCCACGGCCGGGTCGGCCTCGAAGCCGGGGGCGCAAATGATGCTGAAGTCGGGGGCCCCGGCGGTGTCGGCGCCCTCGGCGGGCCGCAAAAACAGGTTGTAGCAGAACAAATTGTGCCAGGCCAGCTCGTTCACCACGCGCAGCTTCAGCTGGTAGGCGGGGTCGGCCCCGGCGTAGGCGTCGCGCACGAACAGCTCCTTGTCGGCCAGGTACTGCACCATTTTCTGGTGCAGCCGGTCGAACTTGGCGGGGTCGAAGGCGATGTTGATATCGCCCCACCACACGCTGTCGCGGGTGTGGTCGTCCTGCACCACGAACCGGTCTTTGGGCGAGCGGCCCGTGAACTGGCCCGTGTCGCACACGAGGGCCCCGGTGTCGGCGAGCTGGCCCTCGCCCCGGCGCAACGCGTGCTCGACGAGCGCGGCGGGCGGCAGGTTGAGGTGAACGGGGCCGGTGGCACCGAAGCCCAGCGGCTTCAGGCGGCCGGCCGCGGCGGGGGAGGTAGCAGGCGTTGGCATAGGAGAAGAAAAAAGAGTGGGTGGGAATGGATAAGGTACGGTACAAATCGTTCCGGTGGCCGGGCGGCGCGGGCAGCGCCCCGGGCGAGGGCCCCGGCGGAAGGGCCAATACGGCCCCCCGGGCTTATGGGTTGAAAAGCCCCCGTGCGGGGATTAAGGACCGATAATCAACCGGCTGCGCTAACGTCAAAGCCAAAGTTTTAAGGGAACAAAGGTAGCCCGCGGCCTTCCCGGCGCAGTGAAACAATCCGCAGCTTTACCAGGACAAATCATACCTTGCGGTCGGATTTCATCGGTGAACGCCCGAATTTCACCAATTCCCGCCCTTCCCCGCCATGCCCGAAGCAATTGCCCACTACAACGGCATCTACGGCGACCACAAGGCCGCCGTGGCCTACGACTACCTCAAAAGCCAGCTCATCGCGCCCCGCCAGCGCCTCACCGACTGGGGCCTGAAGCCGCACCTGCACGGCAACCTCTTCCAGATGTTTTTTCTCGAAGCCGGCCGGGCCGCCTTCGAGGCCACGGGGCGGGTGGCGCTCATCACGCCGTGCGTGGTCGTCATCCCGGCCGGCACGGTGCACGGCTTCACCTTCAGCCCGCAGGTGAAGGGGCGCACGCTCACGCTGGCCGAGGGCCTGCTCGACACCATTTTGCAGGCCGCGCCCGACGTGCTGGTCGAGCTCAACAGCGTCCACGTGCTCTCCGATTTCAGCGCCGAAGTGCCCTTTGCCGACCTGCTGGCCCTGGCCCAGCAAATCCACGCCGAAAGCCTCGCCGACCTGCCCGGCAAGCAGCTGGCCCTGAACGGCCTGTTCAAGGTGTTGTTCGTGAAGCTCTTTCGGGTGCTGCACCACAACCGCCGCAAGGCCGCCAGCCCCAACCGGGCCCTGCACTACTTCCGCGAGTTCCAGAAGGCCATCGCGCAGGCCGCGCCCTTCGAGAAGAAAATCGCCGACTTCGCCCAGGAGCTGAAGATCACGCCCGTGCACCTCAACCGCATCTGCCAAGCCGTGAAGGGCCGCTCGGCGCTGCAAATCGTGCAGGCCCACACCCTGCGCCGGGCCCACAACTACCTGGTGTACACGTCGCTCTCGGTGTCGGAAATCGCCTACGAGCTGCAATTCGTCGACCCCGGCTACTTCACGCGGTTTTTCCGCAAGCAAACGGGCGTCTCGCCGGGGGCCTACCGCGCCCGGGCCTACCGGGCCGCCGGGGCCCCCGCCACGGCCCAGCCTTGAGCCCGGCTCTGAGCCCGGCCCTGAGCCAACGACTGCCAAAACTTGCCTAGCTTTACCCATCCCGTACTGCCGGCGGCCCGCCGCGGCCCGCAATACGGCTTCTTCTCACTTCTATTTCTCTTCTATGCAACCTGCCGCCGCCCAGCGCGAGCAATCCGTTCCCGCCGCCACCAGCCACCCCAAAGGCTTGTACCTGCTCTTCGCCACCGAAATGTGGGAGCGGTTCAGCTA
>JANXOE010000062.1 GCA_025353745.1 Hymenobacter sp. | reverse complement strand
AGCTCTTTGAAATGGCCGTTGAGGCGGACGCGCTCCTTGAGGCGCTCGGTTTCGAGCACGATGGGCAGGGTGTGGTCGAGGTGTTCGCGCACCAGGTGCTGGCGCTCCTGCTCGCTGGTGGTGGCCAGCAGCAGGTATTCCTGCTCGGTGCTGAAGCCCACGTGGTGGGCAATGTCGAAAATGCGGTAATCGGGGGCCAGCTCCAGCAGCAGCTTTTTGAGGCCCAGCGCCTCGTAGAGCTGGCGTACCTGGGCCGTGATGATTTGGCGCAGCAGCGGGTCGGGCACTTCGTCCTGCTCCAGGGGCTCGATTTGGCCGGCGGCGTAGAGCTTGCCCGGGGCCTGCCGCTGAAACTGCCGCAGCCGGAACACTCCCATGGCCTGGCTGCGGATGTCGAGCTCGCCGTTGGCGTACGATTTCTCCACGTTCACCAAGCGCATCTCGGTGCCCAGCTCGCCGAGCTGGTTGTCGAGAAACGGCGGGATGCCGAAGGCAATGTCTGCCTCCAGGCAGTCGCGCACAAGCTGGCGGTAGCGCGGCTCGAAGACGTGCAGGTTGAGTTTTTCCCCCGGAAAGACGACCAGGTTGAGCGGAAAAAGCGGGATGACGCGCATAAGGCCAGGATGAGCGGGTACAAAAACCGGCCGGGGCCCGGCGGCTGCCAATGATACGCAGCCGCGGCGAGAATCCCGCGCCCGGGCCCCGGCCGGCCCCTACACCAGCTGCCGCAGGGCCATCTCGAACGAGCGCTGGGCGAGGCCGGTGCGCTCGGTGCCCAGCCGGCGGGTGCGGGCCAGGGCGGCTTCAATGACGCGCGAAACGTCCTGAAAAATGGCTTGGTCGGTGATTTCGGCCCCCGTTTCCATCAAATAGGCAAACACGCGGGCCATGCCGCAGTTGGCAATAAAGTCGGGGATGACGGCCGCGTGGGCGTCGGCCCACTCGCCGGTGGGCCCGAAAAAGATTTCGGGGTCGGCAAACGGCACGTTGGCGCCGCAGGCGATGACCTCGAGGCCGGCCGCCACCAGGGCCCCTACCTGCTCGCGCGTGACGAGCCGCGAGGCCGCCGCCGGGATAAAAATCTCGGCCCCCGCACTCCAGATGCGCTGGTTCACTTCCTCAAACGAGAGCAGGTCGGGCGCGTGCAAGGCGTTGCCGTTGCGGCTCAAAAACAGCGCCCGCACCTCTTCCAGGCTCAAGCCCGCGGGGCGCAGCAGGCCCCCGGCCCGGTCGATGATGCCCACCACGAGGGCCCCCTGGCTGGCCAGGTAGTAGGCGGCCGCCGCGCCTACGTTGCCCCAGCCCTGGACGATGACGCGCTTGCCGGCCACCGCCGTGCCGGGCCACAGCGCGTAGTAGTGGCGCACGGCCTCGGCCACGCCGTAGCCGGTGATGAGGTCGGCCACGGTGTACTTGCGGGCCAGGCTGGGCGTGAAGGCGGCGTCTTCGAGGACTTTGACGACGCCCTGGCGCAGCTGGCCGAGCTTCTGGATTTTCTGGGGCTCGGTGGCGCGGTAGTGGCCGTTCACCACGCCTTCTTGCGGGTGCCAGAGGCCGTAGTCTTCGGTGAGGGGAATGACTTCGTGGATCTCGTCCACGTTCAGGTCGCCGCCCGTGCCGTAATACGCCTTCAGCAGCGGAATCACGGCCTTGTACCAGCGCTCGAGCACGCCGCGCTTGCGGGGGTCCTGCGGGTCGAAGTTGATGCCCGACTTGGCCCCGCCGATGGCCGGCCCCGACACCGTGAACTTCACTTCCATCGTCTTGGCCAGGCTTTCCACCTCGCGCTGGTCGAGGCCTTTGCGCATGCGCGTGCCGCCGCCGGCCGCCCCGCCCCGCAGCGAGTTGATCACCACCCAGCCCTCGGCTTCGGTCTCGGGGTCTTGCCACTCAAAAACAATTTCGGGGCGCTTCTGCTCGAATCGAGCCAGTAATTCTTTCATGAAAAAGGAATGGGGCCGGGCGGCCCGCTTTTTCACGGGCTGCCCGGTAATCGGTGAAAATTGTGCGGGGGCCCTTGGGGCTACCGGGCGGCCCGCGAAAAAGCGGGCCGCCCGGCGCTTGCCAAACAATCGGCGGCCAAACAATTGCAATTGTTTGGCCGTCGATTGTTTGGCCAGGGCCCTACGCCGGCTCCAGCCAGGACTGGTAATACGCGCCGTCGTCGAGGCGCAGGGCGGCTTCGGTTAGCATCAGGGGCCGGAAGGTGTCGATCATCACGGCGATTTCGTCGGTGCCCGTTTTGCCGATGCTGCGCTCGTAGGCGCCCGGCGCGGGGCCGTGCGGAATGCCGCCGGGGTGCAGCGTGATGTGGCCCGGCGCGATGTTGTTGCGCGACATGAAATTGCCGTCCACGTAGTACAGCACCTCGTCGGAATCGATGTTGGAGTGGTGGTAGGGGGCCGGAATGGCCTGCGGGTGGTAATCGAAGAGGCGCGGCACGAACGAGCACACCACGAACGCCTTCGTTTCGAACTGCTGGTGCACGGGCGGCGGCTGGTGCACGCGCCCGGTCACGGGCTGGAAGTTGTGAATGCTCAGCCCGTAGGGGTAGTTGTAGCCGTCCCAGCCCACCACGTCGAACGGGTGCGAGGGGTAGAGCAGCTCGTGCAGCACGCCCTGCTTTTTGATTTTGAGGACGAAATCGCCGGTTTCGTCGTGGGTTTCGAGGGCCCCGGGCAGCTTGTAGTCGCGCTCGGCGTAGGGGGCGTGCTCCAGCAGCTGCCCGAACCAGTTGCGGTAGCGCTTGGGCGTGTAAATGGGCTGAAACGACTCGGTAATCAGCAGGCGGTTGTCTTCCGAATCAAACTCGATCTGGTAAATGATGCCGCGCGGAATCAATAAATAGTCGCCCGGCTCAAACGCAATGTTGCCCAGCTGGGTGCGCAGCGTGCCGGTGCCCCGGTGAACGAAGAGCAGCTCGTCGGCGTCGGCGTTTTTGTAGAAATAGGCCCGCAGCGAGTGGCGCGGCGCGGCCAGGCTGATGTGCACGTCGCCGTTGACCAGCACCGGCGTGCGGGCCTGCAAATAATCGTCCTGCGGCGGCACCTGAAACCCTTTCAGCAGCCGCGCCTTGATGTTTTTTTCGACCGCAACTTTGGGCGTCAGGTCGGTTTCGCCCAGCACTTCCTTCACCGTGGTGGGCCGGCGCAGGTGGTACATCAGCGACGACATGCCCTCGAAGCCGACGGTGCCGAACAGCTGCTCGTAGTACAGCCCGCCCCCGGGCTTGGCAAACACCGTGTGGCGCGTGGCGGGCAGCTGGCCGAGCTTGTGGTAAATGGGCATGGGGATGAAAAATCAGGGTGAACGGAGGAGTGGCCGATGCGACGAGGGCCCCGGACGAGCAGTCCGGGCCCTCCGCCAACTACAAGTTGCCGCGCCGGTCCTGCTCGCGCTCCAGGCTTTGGAACAAGGCCTTGAAATTGCCGGCGCCGAAGCTTTTAGCGCCCTTGCGCTGGATGATTTCGAAGAACACCGTGGGGCGGTCCTCCACCGGCTTGGTGAAAATCTGGAGCAGGTAGCCTTCCTCGTCGCGGTCGGCCATGATGCGCAGGCTGCGCAGGGCCTCCACGTCCTCGTCGATGTCGCCGACGTGGGCGCGCAGGTTGTCGTAGTACGAGTCGGGGGTGTTGAGGAATTCCACGCCGCGGTTTTTCAGCTCGCGCACCGTGCCGATGATGTCGTCGGTGGCCACGGCGATGTGCTGCACGCCTTCGCCCTCGTAAAACGTCAAGTATTCCTCAATCTGCGACTTTTTCTTGCCCTCGGCCGGCTCGTTGATGGGGAATTTCACGTAGCCGTTGCCGTTGCTCATCACCTTGCTCATCAGGGCCGAGTATTCGGTGGTGATCTGCTTGTCGTCGAAGCTCAGGATGTTGGCGAAGCCCATCACGTCTTCGTACCACTTCACGGTGGGGTTCATGCGGTTCCAGCCCACGTTGCCCACGCAGTGGTCCACGTAGAGCAGGCCGGTGGGCGCGGGGTTGAACGCCGATTGCAGGGCCGAGTAGCCCGGCATGAAGGGCCCCCGGTAGTTTTTGCGCTCCACAAAAAGGTGGACGGTTTCGCCGTACGTGTAAATGCCGGCCGTGCGCACCTCGCCAAACTCGTCGGTGAGGGTGCGGGGCTCCTGGTAGCTGCGGGCCCCGCGGCTCATGGTTTTGGCGTAGCTCTCGTAGGCATCGTCTACCCACAGGGCCAGGATTTTAACCCCGTCGCCGTGCAGCCGCACGTGCTCCGAGATGGCGTGGTCGGAGTGCATGGCCGTGGTGAGCACGAGCCGGATTTTGCCCTGCTGCACCACGTAGCTGGCGCGGTCGCGCACGCCGGTTTCGGGGCCCGCGTAGGCCACCGTCTGGAAGCCGAACGCGGCCTTGTAGTAGTAGGCGGCCTGCTTGGCGTTGCCCACGTAAAATTCGAGGTGGTCGGTGCCGAGCAGGGGCAGGAAGTCGGCGGCTGCGCGCTGCTGCAATTCGTGGGCTACTTGGGGTTCCATAATGATGTGCTAATGCGGATGAGAAGTAAGAAGATGCCGTAGCAACGCGGCCCTTCGCGCCTCCATCGTTGAACAGTTTTGATGGCTGGCCACGGTGGAGGCGCAAGGTGCGTCGCTACAAGCACACACAATACTAACAGCCGTTAGCGCCAAAATCCAATATCCGTTTGTTATTGGCCCAATAAGTATTTCTTATCGAACTTTGCGGGCATGGAATTCCGGCAGCTGCGCTATTTCGCCGAGGTGGCCGCCGAACTGCACTACGGCCGGGCGGCCGCCAAGCTATGCGTCTCGCAACCAGCCCTGAGCCAGCAGATTCAGCTGCTCGAAAGCGAGCTGGGCGTCGAGCTGTTCGACCACGCCGAGCGCACGCGCCGGCGCAAAGTGGTGCTCACCGCCGCCGGGGCCGCGTTTCTGGCCGAGGCCCAGCGGCTGCTGCACCTCGGCCGCCAGGCCATCGAAACGGCGCGCCGCGCGGGCGGGCGGCAACAAGCGGTGGCCCTGGGCTACTACCAGCTGCTGCGCCCCGACCGCCTGGTGGGCATCGTGCAGCGCTTCCAGCAAAACTTCCCCGACGTGGAGTTTCACCTGCGCGAGCTGCCCACCTTCCGGGCCGTGCAGGAAGCCCTGCTGGCCGAAACCATCGACCTGGGCCTGACCATGCTGCCGCTGCTGCACCCCGGGCTGGCGGCGCGGCCCTTTGGCCGGGGCGGGCTGGCCGTGGCCCTGCCCGACGCCCACCCGCTGGCCGCGGCCCCCGAAGTGCCGCTGGGGGCCCTCGCGCACGAGAAGTGGGTGGAAATCAGCCGCGCCCTGCACCCGGTGTACGACGAGATTGAGCACCTCTGCCAGCAGGCCGGCTTCAGCCGGCGCGGGGCCATCGTGCAGGAAGTGTCGTCGCTGGAGCTGCTCAGCAACCTCGTCAGCCTGGGCATCGGCATTGCCTTTGTGCCCTCGTTTTTCGATTTGAGCCACGTGCCCGGCGTGGTGGCCCGGCCGCTGCGGGTGCCCGGCGGCGAAAGCGTAACGTTGACGCAGTGCGTGGCCTACCTGGCCGCGCGGCCCAAGCCGCTGCTACAGGCGCTGGTGGCCTTGGTGTGAGCCCGGGCGGGCGGCTTTTTCGCCGCCCGCCCGGTAATCGTACGAGTGCTTTTGGTTCGGATCAGATGCTTTTGGTGCCGAT
>JANXOE010000058.1 GCA_025353745.1 Hymenobacter sp. | reverse complement strand
CCCCGGCGACTGCGGCAGCAGCAGGTTGCTGCCCAGGTTCACGGCGATGCCGCCCAGGAAGGCCCCGGCGTCGTGGCCGGCGTGGTGCAGCAGGTGGGCCACCATGCTGCTGGTGGTGGTTTTGCCGTGGGTGCCGGCCACCGCAATCGTGCGCCGGTCCTGCGTGAGCACGCCCAGCACCTGGCTGCGCTTGCGGATGTCGTAGCCTTCGGCGCGCAGCCAGGCCCACTCGCGGCTGTCGGCCGGAATGGCGGGCGTGAGCACCACCAGCGTTTCGGATTTACTATTGCGCACTGCGGCCGGAATGTTTTCCACCGCATCGGCGTAATGCACGGCAATTCCTTCCGCTTGCAAAGCCTGCGTGAGCGGCGTTTCGGTTTTGTCGTAGCCGCTGACTTGGTGGCCGTTGGCACGAAACCACCGCGCCAGCGCCGACATGCCAATGCCGCCAATACCGAGAAAAAAAACGTAAGGAAACTGCTTCAAAACGGGTTAATAAATTTGAGTTACAAACTATTAATTAAATAAAAAGCACCGGTGGGCTGGAGCCGGAATTGGGGGTAACCTTTTCAGGTTTTGAATTACCGCTCACGGTCGGTTGATCAGGCCAATTAATTCGTTGACGATGGCCGTGGTGGCATCGGGCCGGGCCAATTCTTTTACCCGCTCCTGCAATTGCTGCTGGCGCTCGGGGTCGGCCAGCAAGCGCAGGGCTTCGTCGTAGAGCCGGGCGGCGGCGTGCTCGTCGGCGATGAGCACGGCGGCGCCTTTGCCCGCCAGGGCCAGGGCGTTTTTGGTTTGGTGGTCTTCGGCCACGTTGGGCGACGGCACCAGGATGCTCGCCTTGCCGGTGAGGCACAACTCGCTCACCGACAGGGCCCCGGCGCGGCTCACCACCACGTCGGCCGCGGCGTAGGCCAGGTCCATGCGCCGGACGAATTCGAGGGCGTGCAGGCCGGCCGCGGCGTACGGCGCGGCCCGCTTCTCGGCTTCGGGGAAGTAGAGCTTGCCGGTTTGCCAAAGCAGCTGCACGCCGGCGTCGCGCAGGCGCTCCAGGGCGGCGGCCGTGGCCAGGTTGAGCGTGCGGGCCCCCAGGCTGCCGCCCACCACGAGCAGCGTTTTTTTGGCGGGGTCGAGGCCGAAGAATTCCAGGGCTTCGGCGCGGTTGCCAGCGGCAATCTCGGCCCGCACGGGGTTGCCGGTGAGCACGATTTTATCGGCTGGAAAGAACTTCTCCATGCCTTCGTACGCCACGCAAATGCGGCCCACGCGCCGCGCCAACAGCTTGTTGACCAGGCCCGCGTAGGAATTTTGCTCCTGAATAAGCGCCGGGATGTGGCGGCTGGTGGCGGCCAGCAGCACCGGGGCCGACGCGTAGCCCCCCACGCCCACCACGGCGTCGGGCCGGAATTCTTCGAGGAGCTTGCCGGCCTTGCGCACCGAGCGGAACACCTTCACCGGAAACAGCAGGTTTTGGGGCGTGAGGCGGCGCTGCAAGCCGCTGATGTCGAGGCCCACGATGTCGTAGCCGGCCTCCGGCACGCGCGTCATTTCCATGCGGCCGTTGGCCCCCACGAAGAGAATAACCGCGTCGGGGTGGCGGCGGCGCAGCTCGTTGGCGATGGCGACGGCCGGGAAAATGTGCCCGCCGGTGCCGCCGCCGCTGATGATGACGCGCAGGGGAGTGTTCAGCATTTCGCGCAAGGTTTCGCGAGGGTTAAGGTTAAGTTACACCGGTTTTGGCAGCCCCGCCCGGGCGGGGGCCCTATTTTCTGGGAATGCGGGGCGCGTCGGGGTCGGCGCCCACCACGGGGCGCACTTCGGG
>JANXOE010000053.1 GCA_025353745.1 Hymenobacter sp. | reverse complement strand
TGGATGGCCTGGGCCGGGTCGGCCACGGGCTGCGCGGCAATGTCGCGGCCCGACACCGAGGCCACGGCCCCCGTCACGCTCTGGCGCTCCTGGGTGCCGTAGCCCACCACCACCACTTCGTTCAGGGCCTGCTTGTCTTCTTGCAAGGCCACGGCCAGGTCGCTCGTGGGGCCGGTAATGGGAATCTCCCGCCGGGCGTAGCCGACGTTGCTGAACACCAGCACGCCGCCTTCGGGCACGTCGATGGTGAAGTGGCCGGTAGCATCGGTGTTGGTGCCGATGGTGGTGCCCCGCACCAAAACGGTGACGCCCGGCAGGCCTTCGCCGCCGGCCTGCGTCACACGCCCCGAAACGGGCACGGTGGCCGCGGCCGTTTTGCGGGCTGCCCGCGTTTCGGCCTGCGGCTTCGCACTTTCGGTCACGAGAAAATAATCATCGCGCAGCTTTTTGAAGCCCAGGTCGGCTTGCGACAGCACCGTGTTCATCCGCGCTTCCAGCGTGGCCGCGCCGGTTTGCACCGGCACGCGCTTGTCGCCCACCACCGCACTTTCGTAAAAAATGGTGACGTGGTAGTCGTCTTCCCATTGCTTGAGCAATGATTTCAGCGGCACCATTTCCATTACCGGCGAGGAGGCCACGGCCAAGGTTTGCGGCTCTCGATTGGAGGCCAGCAATTGCGCCTTGGCCGGCAGGTATACGGCACTGCTCAGGAGCAGTGCCCCAACGGCCAGCCCTGCCGGGCGGCCGTGGTGCCATGGTTTGTGCATAGAGGGTCTGTTCATACAGATTGGGTGGGGAAATTGTTGAGGGTGAGAAATCTATTTGTTGGAGAGTACAATGCGGTTGCCTTGGCGGGTCGCTTTTAAGTGAAAGGCTTCCTCCAGGGCCAGCAGCAGCACGTTGAGGTTGCGCACGGGGACGGTGCCCGTCATCCGGCGCTGATTTAGCTGCGCCGGGGCCACCACAACCTGGATGCCGTAGGTGTCCTGGAGGCGGGTCGCCAGCTCGGCAATGGTGGTTTCGTCGAGCACCAGCTTGTCGTCTTTCCAGGCAGCGTACGGCGCGGTGCGCACGGCCTTGTGGACCAGAAGGGCGGGCCGGGCGTCGTGGGTTTCCAGCAGCTCGCCGGGCTTCATGATGATGTCGGCCTGCTGCGGATTGTCGAAATCAACCCGCACCGTGCCCGAAAGCAACACCACGTTTGCTTGGTCGCGGCGGCGGTTCACGGTGAACTTGGTGCCGAGCACTTCCACGCTGAACCCCGCCCGGGTGTGCACCACAAAGCGCTGGTTGTTGGGTTGGTGCTGCACCGCGAAGTAGCCTTCGCCGTCGAGCCACACTTCGCGGGGCCCGTTTGGGGCCCAGGCGGCCGCGCAGTGCAGCTTTGAATGGCCGTTGAGCGTCACCTGCGAACCGTCGGGCAACTGCAAGGTGCGCAGCTGGCCGTAACTGGTGGCGTATTCCAGCGGGGCGGCTTGGTGTACGGGCGCGCCGCCGGGGCGCAGCAGCCAGCCGCCGGCCAAGGTGCTTGCCACTGCCGCAGCGGCCGCCCACCGCCACCAAGTGGCCGCGGCGGGCGGCCCCGGGCGGTATTCTGCGCTCAATCCCGAAGCTATCTGCTCGTGCAAGCTGTCCAGCAGCGCTTCATAATTGGGTTCGTCAAGGGTGGCCGCCGGCGCGGGGGCCTCTCCCAAGGCGTCCCAGTGCCGGTGCATCCACTCCTGCGCCGAGGGCTGGTTGGCGGGCTCCGTCAGCCACTCCCTGATGGCTTGGGCTTCCGCCGTAGACGCATTGCCCTGGGTGTAGCGGGTGAAAAGGCTTTCAGTAAAAAATAACTGCATAGATCCAGGGGCTATGGCGCAACGGAGGGTAGCTAAGGCCTGCGCCTACTCTGGCAACAATCCTTCTTTAATGCTTATGCTCATCGCAAAGGGTTGCAGGTCAAATTTGCAATCGTTTGCAGTACTACACCGCAAGGGGCCGTCCCCCTTACTCACTCCCCAAATAAATTATTTAACGCTTAGCGTGCCCAGTACGAGAAGCAACAATATCTCACTGCCGTGGGCCCGAAAATAGAGTCGCAAAAACTTAAGTGCCTGCATTATCTGCGCTTCAACCGTCTTGACCGACAGGTTGAGCTGCTGGGCTATTTCCGGGTAAGAAAGTCCTTGCTGGCGGCTCAGAATAAAAATTTGCCGGCGCTTGGGCGGGAGCTTCTGCAGGGCGGCCAGGTACAGGGCCTCCATTTCGGAGTATTCGGCCCCGTTCGTGGCCAACGCCGGGCTAAGGGTTGCCAGGTGGGTTTGAAAGCGCAGGTGGTGCTTGCTGCGCCGCAAGTGGTTCAAAATGGCGTGGTGGGCCGCCGTAAATAAATAGCCTTGCAACGGCACGTCGTCGCGCAGCGACTGCCGCTTTTCCCATATTTTGAGGAAGCAGTCCTGCACGATTTCTTCCGCTTCTACCCTGGATTTCAAGTAGCTGTAAGAAAAGCGGTACACCAAAGAGCTGTAGTGTCGAAACAACGCATCGAACGCCCCCTCATCGCCCAGCTTGAGCCGGCGAAGACAGTCTAGTTCGGAAAAGTCGCGTATTACTTCCACACCAATACGTGTTAAAATTGCATTAAACTTAACAAGTAAATAGCGCATTTTCCAATTTGCTTCTTCGCTGCCGGGGCCCTGCCGTCTGGATTCGAAAAAGCGCAGGCTGGGGAAGCAGCCCTGCCGGGCGCGACGGCCGGTACCGGCCCAACGCTGCCTGCTGCCTGGGCTGCTGGCGCAAACGTCAGCTATTCAGAATCAATTACAACGTATGGGCAGCAGGGCAGGGGTGGCAGGGCTTGCATCTGGACGTGAGCCTGGCCTGCGGCAACGGGCCGGCCAGGGCCCTGGAAGGAGGAAGGAGATAAATGAAGTGGCAAAACAGAACCGGCAAATTTTGGCGGGGCGGCCGGGGCTGTACCTATATTATTGCTGCAACTTATGGTGTTATTCTGAACGAAGCTGGCCTCAGTCGGCGCTGGGCGAAGGCCGGGGCTTTTATTTGCGGGAACACAATCGATTGTAAAATATGCCCGTTTTTTCAACTGTGTCCAGCGTTGGGGTCCTTTTGGTGCTGGCCCTGCCGGCCGCTGCCCAAGCGCCCGCGGTGCAGCGCCTGCCCGATGGGATACTTGTTCACCTGGCGCCCGGCCACGACCAGGGTGTGCGCACGGTGCAGCTGCAGGTGGTGGCCGCCAACATCGTCCACGTCCGGGCCAGTCCGCTTGATTCGGTGTCGACGGCCCCCAGCCTGATGGCGGTGGCCCCCAGCGGCCCGCCCGTGGCCTGGCAATTCAAGCAGAAAAAAGGGGAAGCCACCGTGAGCACGGCCGCGCTCAACGCCACGGTTTCGCTGGCCACGGGGGCCGTGGCGTTCACCGACAAGCAGGGGCGGGTGATTTTGCAGGAGTCGGCCGGCGGGGGCAAAACGTTCCGGCCGGTGCAGGCCGACGGCCAGCCGCTTTACGAAGTGCGCCAGGCTTTTGCTTCGCCCGCCGACGAGGCATTGTACGGGCTGGGCCAGCACCAGAACGGCACGATGAACTACCGCGGCCAGCAGGTCGACCTCACCCAAAACAACACCGACGTGGCCGTGCCTTTCCTGCTTTCCAGCAAAAACTACGGCATTCTGTGGGACAACTATTCCATCACGAAGGTGGGCGACGACCGCGACTACGAGCCGCTGAGTGCCTTGAAGCTGTACGCAAAGGAGGGCCCCGAGGGCTGGCTGACGGCCACTTACGTCAGCAAAGACGACCCCGCCCGGGTGCTGGCCCGGCGCCCCGAGTCGGTGATCAACTACGAGTACCTGGAGGACCAGAAAAACCTGCCGGCGGGCCTGCCGCTCGGGCAGGCGCTGGCCACGTGGGAGGGCGCGGTGGCGTCGGGCACGACGGGCCGGCACCATTTTCTGCTCAAAAACGCGGGTTACGCCAAGCTGTACATCGACGGCCAGCTGGTGGTAGACAAGTGGCGCCAGGCCTGGAACCCCGGCACGTCGGTCGTGGCCGTGGACATGGTGAAGGGGCGGAAATACCCCATCCGCCTGGAATGGAACCCCGACGGCAGCGAGTCGTACCTGGGTTTGAAGTGGCTGGGCCCGCCCGCGGACTCGGCCCGCAACGAGTACGCCTTCCGCTCGGAGGCGGGGCCCGACCTGAACTACTATTTCGTGCAGGGCACGCCCGACGAAGTCATCAGCGGCTACCGCGCCCTCACGGGCCCCGCGCCGATGGTGCCCCGGTGGGCCCTGGGTTTCTGGCAGAGCCGGGAGCGCTACAAAACCCAGGCCGAGCTGCTGGAGGTGGCCGCCGCGTTCCGTCAGCGCCGGATTCCGCTCGATAACATCGTGCTCGACTGGTCGTACTGGAAACCCGACGCCTGGGGCAGCCAGGAGTTCGACGCCGCGCGCTTTCCGGACCCCGACGGGATGATCAAAACCTTGCACGAGCGGGACCACCTGCACTTCATGATTTCGGTGTGGCCGAAGTTTTACGAGGGCGCGTCGACTTTTAAGGCCTTTGACGAGAAAGGTTATTTGTTCAAGCGCAACATCGCCAACCGCACCCGCGACTGGATTGCCCCCGGCTACACGTCCACGTTTTACGACGCCTTCAACCCGCGGGCCCGGGCGGCGTTCTGGGACCTGCTCAATGCCAAGCTCTTCCGCAAAGGCATCGACGCCTGGTGGATGGACGCCTCCGAGCCCGACATCTACTCCAACACCGCCGTGCCAACGCGCAAAGAGCTGATGACGCCCACGTTCCTGGGGCCCTCGACGCAGTATTTCAACGCGTTTCCGCTGCAAAACGCCAAGGGGATTTACGAAGGGCAGCGCGCGACGGCCCCCGACCAGCGGGTGTTTTTGCTCACGCGCTCGGGCTACGCGGGCTCGCAGCGCTACGCGGCGGCCGTGTGGAGCGGCGACATTGCGGCGCGCTGGGAAGATTTTCGCAACCAGATTCCCGCCGGCCTCAACTTCTCGCTCTCGGGCCTGCCGTACTGGACCACCGACATCGGGGGCTTTGCCGTGGAGCGCCGCTACGAGCACCCGACGGCCCCGGATTTGGAGGAGTGGCGCGAGCTGCAGGCGCGCTGGTACCAGTACGGGGCGTTTTGCCCGCTGTTCCGGGCGCACGGACAGTTCCCGTTCCGGGAGATTTATAACGTGGCGCCCGAGGGCCACCCGGCCTACGAAAGCATGCTGTACTACGACCGGCTGCGCTACCGGCTGCTGCCGTACCTCTACTCGCTGGCCGGGCAGGTGCACCACCAGCACGCCACCCTCATGCGGGGCCTGGTGCTGGATTTTAACGCCGACCCGGCCGTGCGCAGCATTGCCGACCAGTTCATGTTCGGCCCCAGCCTGCTGGTGAGCCCCGTGACCGAATACCGCGCCCGCAGCCGTCGGCTGTACCTGCCGGCCACCACGGGCTGGTACGATTTCTACTCGGGCCAGTACCTGCGTGGCGGCCAGGCCATTACCGCCGACGCGCCGCTGGAGCGGGTGCCGCTTTTCGTGCGCGAGGGCTCCATCGTGCCCTTCGGCCCGGCCCTGCAGTACACCGCCGAGAAGCCTGCCGACCCGATTACGCTGTACGTTTACACCGGGCGGAACGCGGCTTTTACCCTGTACGAGGACGAAGGCGTGAACTACAACTACGAGAAAGGCGCCTTCGCCAACATTCCCCTGGCTTACGACGAAAGCACCAAAACCCTGACCCTGGGGGCCCGCCAGGGCACGTTTCCGGGCATGGCGGCCCAGCGCACGTTCCGCGTGGTGTGGGTGCGCAAGGACCGGCCCACCCCCTGGGCCCCCGACGCGGCCCCCGCCCAGACCGTGACCTACGCGGGCGGCGCGCTGACCGTTAAAATGAATTGATTACTCACTTTTTCCCCGTTCCATCGATGCCAACCTTTTCCCTCTGCCACCCTTCGATTCGCGCCAAGGCGCTGCTCGCGGCGGCCCTGTTTTGCGCCGCCAGCGGCGCGGCCACGGCCCAGACCAAGCCCGCCGCCGGCCGCAAAGCGGCCCCGGCGGCCCGCAAAGCCCCGGCCGGGGCCAACGCCCAAGGGGCCCTGCTGGGCCACGAGGCCGAAATCAGCGCCTTGGTCAAAAAGCTGACGCTGGAAGAAAAAATCAAGATCATCCACGCCAACTCGGCGTTTGCCTCGGGCGGCGTCGCGCGCCTGGGCATCCCCGAGCTGATGACCTCCGACGGCCCCCACGGCGTGCGCCCCGAGCAGGGCCGCGACTGGAAAGCGGTGGACGACCCCAACAACGCCGGCACGTACCTGCCCACCAACAACACGCTCGCCTCGACCTGGAATCCGGCCCTGGGCTACGCCTACGGCACGGTGCTGGGCAGCGAAGCTAATTTTCGGGGCAAGGACATCATCCTGGGGCCCGGCATCAACATCATCCGCGCCCCGCTCAACGGGCGCAATTTCGAGTACCTCAGCGAAGATCCGTTCCTGGTGTCGAAAATGGTGGTCGGCTACATCAAAGGCGTGCAGGACCAGGGCGTGTCGGCCTGCGTGAAGCACTTCGCGGCCAACAACCAGGAAACCCACCGCGACGACGTGGACGTGGAAATGAGCGAGCGGGCGCTGCGCGAAATCTACCTGCCCGGCTTCAAAGCGGCCGTGCAGCAGGGCGGGGCCTACTCGCTGATGGGGTCGTACAACAAGTTCCGGGGCACCTACGCCACCGAAAACGCCCATCTGATGAACGACATTCTCAAAGGCGAATGGGGATTCAATGGATTGGTCATCAGCGACTGGGGTTCGGTACACAACACCATGGAGGCCCTGCACAACGGCACCGACCTCGAAATGGGCACCGACCTGGCCCTGGCCTACAGCACCACCTCCCAAACGGTGGAAGGCTTTAAGCCGGTGTTCAATAAAGAGCTGTACGACAAGTTTTACCTGGCCAACGCGGCCCTGGAAGCGGCCAAAAAAGATCCCAAGCTGGTGCCGCTGATCGACGACAAAGTGCGGCGCATCCTGCGGGTGATGTACACCACGCACCTGCTCGGCACCGCCAAGCGCCAGCCCGGCGCCCACAACACCAAAGAGCACCAGGCCACGGCCCTCAAGGTGGCCGAAGAAGGCATCGTGCTGCTCAAAAACGACGGCAATTTCCTGCCTTTGAAGAAAACGGTGAAGACGGTGGCCGTCATCGGGGCCAACGCGACCCGCGAAAATGCCGGCGGCGGCGGCAGCGCGCAGCTCAAGGCCAAGTACGAGATTACGGCTTTGCAGGGCCTCAAAAACGAGCTGGGGGCCCAGGCGACCATCACCTACGCGCCCGGCTACACCGTTGCCCGCGACCAGAAAGCCGATCCGCAGCTAATTGCCGAAGCCGTGGCCGCCGCCAAGGCCGCCGACGTGGTGGTGTACGTGGGGGGCTCCTTTCACGGCTACGACTACAAAAAGTGGGGCGACAACGCCTACGACGCCGAAGCCGTCGACAAGCCCGACCTGCACATGCCCTTCGGCCAGGACGAGCTGGTGAAGGCCGTGCTCGCCGCCAACCCCAACACCGTGGTGGTGCTGCTGGGCGGGGGCCCCATCGACGTATCGGCCTGGGCCGGCCAGGCCAAGGGCATCGTGGAAGCGTGGTACCCCGGCATGGAAGGCGGCAACGCCTTGGCCCACATCCTGTTCGGCGACGTGAACCCTTCGGGCAAGCTGCCGCTCACTTT
>JANXOE010000022.1 GCA_025353745.1 Hymenobacter sp. | reverse complement strand
TTGCTTAAAGACTACCTGCGCCTGCATTTCATTGTGTTGCTGTGGGGCTTCACGGCCATTTTGGGCAAGCTGCTGGCCCCGCTGCCGGCGGTGGAGCTGGTGTTTTGGCGCACGGGGCTGGCGGCGGCGGGGCTGGGGCTGCTGCTGGCCGGGCGGCGCGCGGGCTGGCGCGTGGCCGCCCCCGAAGCCCTGAAGCTGCTGGCCGTGGGGGCCCTGGTGGCCGCCCACTGGATCACGTTTTTCCTGGCCGCGCGCCTCTCCTCGGTGAGCGTGTGCCTGGCCGGCCTGGCCACGCTGGCCCTGTGGACGTCGCTGCTCGAACCGCTGCTGCTCTGGCGGCGCGTGCGGCCCTACGAGGTGGGCCTGGGCCTGCTGGCCATGGCGGGGCTCTACTTAATCTCGCAGGCCGAGCTGAGCCAGCTCACCGGCTTGCTGGTGGCGGTGGCCTCGGCGGGGCTCTCGGCGCTGTTCAGCGTGCTCAACTCGCAGCTGGTGAAGCGCCACGCGCCGGTGCGCCTCACCTTCTACGAGATGGCGGGGGCGTGGCTGAGCGTCGGCCTGTTTTTGCCGTTCTACGGGCGCTCCTTCACGGGCGGGGCCGGCGTGCGGCTGGCCCTGCCCGGCTACGGCTGGCTGTGGCTGGCGCTGCTGGCCGGCGTGTGCACGGTGTACGCCTTCTCGGCGTCGGTCGAGCTGATGAAGCGCCTGTCGGCCTTCGTCGTCAACCTCACCGTCAACCTGGAGCCGGTCTACGGCATCGTGCTGGCGCAATTGCTGTACTGGCTGCGGGTGCCGGGCTTCGGCCAGGAGCGCATGACGGGCGGCTTCTACCTCGGCACGGCCCTCATCCTGGCCAGCGTGCTCGTGCACCCCGTGCTCGACCAGTGGAACCGCCGCCGCGCCCGCCGCCCCGAAGCCCTGGACGCAGCGGTGTAGGCTTTTGACGTGGAAATGGGGGGTCGGACCCCCGATTTCCACCCGACGCGGCTCGATTTTGAAGGTTCGGCCCCCGATTTTTACCCCAAATGGCTCGGTTTTGAGCCACGTTGGCCCGATTTTGAACCGCTGGCCCTCGATTTCGGGCCATGTCGGGCCGATTTCGGGTTGCGTTGGCCCGATTCCGGGCCGTGCCAGACCGATTTTGACCCGGAGAAGCCCGATTTCGGCCGTCGGACCCGCAAAATCGGGCTTCTCCGGGTCGAAATCGAAGGCCGAACCCCCGGTTTCAACCCGCTGACCCCCGAAATCGGGGGTTTGACCTTCGATTTCGGCCCGCTGACCCTCGATTTCGCGGGCCAGCGGGCCGATTTGAGCCAACCGGGGGCCGCCGGGGCCGTCCGCCCCTCCTTATAAGAGTTGGCCGCGCCACGCCACGTACCCGGCGGGCCAGGCCAGGGCGGGGGCTTCGGCGCGGCCGGGCCACAGGCCGTACACGGCCGAGCCCGAGCCCGAAAGGCTGGCGTAGGCGGCCCCGGCGGCGTAGAGCGTTTGCTTGATGTCGGCCAGCGCCGGGTAGGCCGGGGCCAGCGAAGCTTCAAAATCGTTGCGCACGGTGTCGCGCCACGTGCCGATGGGCCCCGCCAGGGCCCCGCGCAGCGGGTGGGCGGGGGCCCGGGGCACGACGCGGGCGAAGGCCTCGGCGGTGCCGATGTGCAGGCCGGGGTACACCACGGCGCAGGCCGTGCCGGCCAGGCGCAGGGCAACGGCCTCGAACACATCGCCCCGCCCGCGGGCCAGCACGGGCCGGTTTTGGATGAAAAAGGCGCAGTCGGCCCCCAGGCGGCGGGCGTAGCCTTCCAGCGCTTCCACCGATAAATTCAGCTCGAACAGCTCGTTGGCCGCCTTGAGGGCAAACGCCGCGTCGGCCGAGCCGCCGCCCAGGCCCGCCCCGATGGGCACCACCTTGTGCAGGTGCAGCTGCACCGGCGGCAGGCGCGAAAAATCGGCTTGGAGCAGCTCGTAGGCGCGCACGCACAGGTTGGCCCCCGGGGCCCCGGGCACGGGCCGCCCGGTGAGGGCGATGCCGGTGGGCTGGCCGGCCGGGGCGGGCAGCATTTCGAGCGCGTCGGTCCAGGGCAGGGGCAAAAACACCGTTTCGAGGGTGTGGAAGCCGTCGGGCCGCCGCGCCGTGACGTAGAGGCCCAGGTTGAGCTTGGCGTTGGGGAAGGTGAGCACGGAAAGTTTTGCGTTTTGAGGATGAATTGTTGCGCGGCGAAGCGCCGGGTGGAGAAGCTTGGGTGCGGGCGGGCGGCTTTTTTCGCCGCCCGCCCGCTAATCGCTGCCAAACGGTTGCAGGCGGCCCCGGCGATTACCGGGCGGCCGGCGAAAAAGCCGGCCGCCCGGCCCCGGCGCTGCCCTGCGGCGCGCCGGCCGAGGGTTTCTTTCTTGCCGCGGCGGGCCGGGCGCCGGTTCCTACTTTTGTGCATGCCCCCGGCCGCCCAAAATTCGCTCCTCCCGGCCCAAACTTTCTACGCCCGGCGCGGCAAGCGCTGGCTCGACGTGGCCCTGGCCCTGGCCCTGCTGCCGCCGGCCCTGCCGCTGCTGGCCGCCGGGGCCCTGCTGGCGGCCGCCCAGAACCGGGGGCCCTGGCTGTTCCGGCAGGCGCGGCCGGGGCGGCACGGGCGGCTGTTCACGCTCTACAAGCTCCAAACCATGACCGACGCGCGTGACACTGCCGGCCAGCTCCTGCCCGACGCCGCGCGCCTGCCGCGGCTGGGCCGCTGGCTGCGCGCCGCCTCGCTCGACGAGCTGCCCCAGCTTTGGAACGTGCTGCGCGGCGACCTGGGCCTGGTGGGGCCCCGGCCGCTGCTGCCGCAGTACCTGCCGCTGTACTCGCCGGCCCAGGCGCGGCGGCACCTGGTGCGGCCCGGCCTCACGGGCTGGGCGCAGGTGCACGGCCGCAACGCCCTGGCCTGGGAGGAGAAATTTGCGCTCGACGGGTGGTACGTCGACCACCTTTCGCTGGCCCTGGACCTGCGCATTTTGTGGCGCACGGCGGGCCGGGTGCTGGCCGGGGCCGGCGTGGCGGCCCCGGGCCAGGCCACGGCCGAAGCGTTCCGGGGCAGCGCGGCATCCGAACCCCGTTAATTCCCGTTTCTTGCGGCCATGACCCAACTTTTCTTTTCCGACCACGCCGCCGGGCCCGCCGCGGGCCGGCCGCTCGTCATTTTCGGGGCCGGCGGGCTGGGGCGCGAGGTGCTGGGGCTGGTGCAGCAGATCAACGAAGCCCACCCCGCGTGGCCGGTGCGCGGCTTCTACGACGACGTGGCCCCCGCCACGCCCACCGTGGCAGGCCTCCCCTACCTGGGCACCGGCGCCGACCTCAACGCCACCGACGAGCTGCTGGCCGTGGCCGTGGCCGTGGGCAGCAGCGCCGGGCGGGCGGCCGTGGTGGCCCGGCTCACGTCGGCGCGGCTGGCGTTTCCGGCGCTGGTGCACCCGGGCGTGGCGCTGGGGCCCCGGCAGCGCATCGCGCTCGGCGAGGGCTGCCTCGTCCAGCAGGGCTGCCTGCTGACGTGCGACATCCGCCTGGGCCGCTTCGTGTTCTTGAACCTGGGCTGCACCGTGGGCCACGACGCCGTGCTCGGCGATTTTTGCTCGCTGATGCCGCGCGCCAACGTGGGCGGCGCGGCGCGGCTGGCCCCCGGCGTGTACCTTGGCACCGGGGCCACCGTCATCCAGGGCGTGGGCGTGGGCGCGTACACCACCGTGGGGGCCGGCGCGGTGGTGGTGCGCACCTTGCCGGCCCGGGCCACGGCCGTGGGCGTTCCGGCGGCCGTTATCAAACAACATGCGTAGCCAAGACCACGACCGGATTTTTCTTTCCCCGCCCCACCTCGGCCGCCACGAGCTGAACTACCTGCACAAGGCCATCGAAGACAACTGGGTGGCCCCGGCGGGCCCCAACCTGGCGGGCTTCGAGGCCGACATCTGCGCGGCGGTGAACGTGCCGCACTGCGTGGCCCTGAGCTCGGGCACGGCGGCCCTGCACCTGGGGCTGCTGCTGCTGGGCGTGGGCCCCGGCGACGAGGTGCTGTGCCCGTCGTTCACGTTCGTGGCTTCGGCCAACCCCATCCTGTACTGCGGGGCCACGCCGGTGTTCGTCGACAGCGAGCCCGACACCTGGAACCTGTGCCCGGTGCGCCTGCGCGAGGCCATCGAAGACCGCCTCCGGCGCGGCAAAAAGCCCCGGGCCCTGCTGCTGGTGCACCTCTACGGCGTGCCGGCCAAGATGACCGAAATCCTGGCCCTGGCGGCCGAATTCGACCTGCCCATCCTCGAAGACGCGGCCGAGGCGCTGGGCGCGCGCTTCAAAGGCCAGCCGCTGGGCAGCTTCGGCCGGGTGGGCGTGTTTTCGTTTAACGGCAACAAGATCCTGACCACCAGCGGCGGCGGGGCCCTCGTGGCCCACGACCGGGCCCTGGCCGAGCGGGCCCGCTTCCTGGCCACCCAGGCCAAGGACGAGGCGCCCCACTACCAGCACTCCGAAGTCGGCTACAACTACCGCCTGAGCAACCTGCTCGCTGGCATCGGCCGCGGCCAGATGGAGCTGCTGGCCGACCGGGTGAAGCGCCGCCGCGAGATTTTCCGGTGGTACCAGGAGCACCTGGCGGGCCTGCCCGGCCTGGCCGTGGCCCCCGCCGCCGAGCCCCCCGGGGCCCTCGCCAACCGCTGGCTCACCACCGTGCTTCTCGCCCCGCCCGACCCCGCCGACGGCCCCGGCCCGCCCGCCGCCACGCCCGAAACCCTGCGCCGGGCCCTCGAAGCCCGCAACATCGAGAGCCGCCCGCTCTGGAAGCCGCTGCACTTGCAGCCGCTCTTCGCCGGGGCCCCCGTGTACGGCGGCGCGGTGTGCGCCGACCTGTTTGCCCGGGGCCTGTGCCTGCCCAGCGGCACGGCCCTGGCGGAGGCCGATTTGCGCCGCGTGGCCGACGCCCTGCGGGAAGCGCTGGCCTAGCCGCACACTGGCCCCCAATTTGCAACGCACGGCCCCAGCCGCGGGCCGTTGCCCGGCCGGCACCGTTTAAGGACCAGACCTTCCCTTTTACCCATGACCCGTTCGCACCTCCTCGCCGCCTTGCTGCTGGCTTCGCCCCTGGCCGCCAGCGCCCAAACCAAGCCCGCCGCCAAAACCGCCGCCCCCGCGCCGGCCACGCAGCAGGTAACCGAAGTAACCGAAGACCTGGACCCGGCCACGGGCAAGGTCATCCGGCGCACCACCCGCACCACCACCGAGCCCGTGGGCACGCCCGCCGCCACCGCCAAAGTGGCCGCGCCCGCCACGGCCCCCGCCGCCGACACCAACGCCCAGGCGTCCGATGCCCAGGTGTCGGCTTTCTTCCGCGAGAAGACCACCGTGGCCGCGCTCCGGGGCCCGGCGCTGCTCGACGCCTACGCCCGCTTCATTGAGAAAGTGCGCGTCGACCGCCGCGGCTGGACGTCGGCCAACTGGTCGTCGGCCGCGGCCGTCCTCGGCAGCCTCAACGCCCGCTACGACCAGCTGCGCTCCACCCTCACGCTGGACGACAAGGTGAGCATCCGCTCGCAGCAAGCCGAGTTTCAGGCCCTGCGCACGGCCCGCCAGCTGTCCGACCAAGTATCGGACAAGCTGTAAGGGAGCACCGTTCTTACCTGGTGCCAGCCGGGAGCCGGTTTACGCCCCTGGCTGGCCTGGGCTTGCCCTAGCCCCCTTCGGGTGCCACCGCCAAAGACCTGAATTCTTGTGGCTTGAGCACAATTGCCTTTTTGACCAACGCTCTCAGCAGCCCGACCGATTTTGCGTACGCATTCGGAATGAAGCCGAACCCGCTGGAATAAATCCAGGTAAATAATTTTACCTGCCGGGAAGGGGACAATTGTTGGAGGGCCCCGGCCAGCTCCGCGCCTTCCTGGGCGGTGTAAACGTCCCATCCCAAACAGTCGGCGTGCGTGCAGGCAAAGGCGGTCCGCTGCTTGGCAAGCTGGGTCAAATCCCACTGGCGCTGGGCGTAAGCTGGCGCCAGCACCTCTTCAAAAACTCTGTACAACCCATTTATCTCCAGTAATTTACGCCTTTGCCGCACTTTGCCGGCATCGGTCCAGATTCGGTAAAAAGCCAGTGTTTCGTTGAGGTAAACGTTGCCGTAGCCCGCCGCAGCCAGCGACGCTGAAAGGTGAAAATCTTCCACGTAGTTTGGCCGGCCCGTGCTGTAGTTAACCGATTCCAGCGCAGAGCGCCTGAACATAACGATGTTAGCGGCTACCCGATAGCCTTTTTTGGCGGCCAGCAGTGCTTCGTCGCTCTCTTGAAAACCGGACTGCCGGGCCAGCACTCTTTGCTTTAAAAAATTACCGTGTTGATCTATTTCCTGAATTGCCGCATGGGCGTACGCCGCTTCCCGATGATGCACGAGCAACGCGGAAAGCTTCTCCAAATAAGACGGGCCCAGCAAGTCGTCAGAGTCGAGCCGGACCACGAAATCGCCGGTTGCCTGCCGCAGGCATTGGTCGGTATTTTGGGAAATACCCAGATTCCTTGCTTGGCGGATGACCTTCAGTATGGGTATCTCCCGGGCTAATTCCTCCAAAACCACCGCCGTATCGTCGGTACTACAGTCATCCGAAACAATAATTTCGGTCGGCGCAACGGTTTGGCTAACAGCGCTACGCACTGCTTGAACCAAGTACTGCGACTGATTATAAGTAGGAATGCAAACTGAAACATTCATCGCATCCTCGTTAAAATTAAGAATACAAGCACTGTTTTGACTCTGGCTAACGAATATAGAACAATTTCAGTCAATTGCCTCCAATACAGATATATTATCATTTATTTAACAACGTCGGGCAATTGAATGGCGGGCACTGCCCGGCGCGCCCCTACCCCAGCGCCTGCGCCAGGTCGGCCAGCAGCTCTTCTATTTCTTCGATGCCGACGCTGAGGCGGATCAGGCCCGGGGTGATGCCCAGGGCCCTCCGGCGCTCGTCGGGAACGCTACGGTGCGAGGTGGCCAGCGGATACGAGAGCGACGAGGCCACGCCCGCCAGCGACGGGGCCAGCGGAAACAGCTGGCTGCGCTGAATGAACGCATCGACGGCCGCCGCCGTGTCGTCGGCCAGCCGAAACGAGAGCATGCCCCCAAACAAGCCGCCGCGCAGCTGGGCCACGGCCAGCGCATGGCCGGGGTCGGCGGCGAGGCCGGGGTAGAACACCTGCCCCACCGCCGGGTGGGCCGCCAGGAACTGGGCCACGGCCAGGGCATTTTCGGAGTGCTGGCGCAAGCGCAGGCGCAGGGTTTTGGTGCCGCGCAGGGTCAGCCAGCTTTCGAGCGGGGCCAGGGTGAGGCCGAGGTTGCTGCCCACCTGGCGCAGCCGCCGGGCCAGGGACGGGTTGCGAGCCAGCACGAGGCCGGCCGTCACGTCGGAATGCCCGCCGAGGTACTTGGTGGCCGAATGCCACACCAAGTCGGCCCCCCAGCTAAACGGCTGGCTGAGCACGGGCGTAGCGAAGGTGTTGTCAATCAGCAGCAACACGCCCTGGGCCTGGCAGGCTTGGGCCAGCCGGGGGCCATCGAGCACCGTGAGCAGGGGATTGCTCAGGGTTTCGGCCAGCACCAGCTTGGTGGCGGGCCGGGCGTGGCGGGCCAGGTCGTAGAGGTCGGCCAGGGGCACGTAGCTGGTTTCGATGCCCAAGCGGCTCAATTCCTGCGAAAGCAGCACCACCGAGCCACCGTAGAGCTCGGCGGGGCACAGCATGTGGTCGCCGGCCTGGCACACGGCCAGCACGGCGGCCAGCAGCCCGGCCAGGCCCGCGCCGGTGGCCACGCCGGCCAGCGCACCGCCGGCCACGCCTTCGAGGTGGGCCACGGCGGCCACCAGCTCTTCGGCGTTGGGGTGCTCGGAACGGGAGTAGCCGTAGCGCCCGCCCCGGTCGGGGGCCGTGTAGTATTCTTCCAGTTCGGCCAGGGACGCGAATTTGAAAACCGACGTCTGGTAGATGGGGGTGACTTTGGGTTGGATGCGCATAAAGACAAAAAAGGTGACGGCTTAAACAACACCCGGGCAAACGTCTGCGGCGGCCCCCGCTGGGCCCGAACTAGGGCCCTAAGTAGCAACGGCCCCCGGCTTATGCCACGGCCGGCGGCGGCTATAGTTTGACCAACGCCTTACACCAACAAAATAAGTCAATTTAACCCTGGCCTTAGTACACAGATAAAGAGCGGCTTTGCCTAGGTTTGATAAGAAATCCGGTTAGCTTTGTGAACCGCATTTTTCTCCCGTTTTCACCTTTCCCTATGAAGCATCTATTAACTCTTTTAGGGGTTTGCCTGGCCTCAAATCCTTTGCTGGCGCAGCCAGAACAGCTTTTACGCCCCGACCTGCACCGGGCTGGGCCCAGCGCAGCCGGCCGCACGGCCGCGGACGTTGCGGCGGCGTTGCCCACCGACGGGAACTCGCGCATCAGCCGCGATCTGCAACAGCTTTACCGCTACGCCAACGGCGCGGGGCTGCCCGCCGCCAACCGCGGCGCGGGGGGGGCCACCGCGGCGGCCCTGCGGGAAGCGTTTCCCCGCCTCTCGGTGGTGGGCGAACAAGGCCCGGCAGCGGTACTGGTGCGCATCACGGCCCGCGACGTGGCGGCCCTGCGGCCGGTGCTGGAAGCCCGCGGCTTCGTGACGGTGTCGCAAAGAAGCCAGCTGCACTTCATCGAAGGCCGGCTGCCGGTGAGCCAGCTGGCCCCGGGCGCGGCGGGCATCGGGGCCCTGGCGGCCCAGGGGCTGCTGGGCGTGCGGGGCGTGTGGCGGCCCGTTTCCAACACCGGGCGCATCCAGAACCAGGCCGACTACGGCTTGCAGGCCAACCGCGTGCGGGCGGCCCGGCCCACGGGCTACGACGGCACTGGCTGGCGCATCGGGGTGATGAGCGACTCCTACAACTCGCAGGGCGGGGCGGCGGCCGGGGTGGCGTCCGGCGACTTGCCCGGCAACGTGCAGGTGCTGCAAGACCTGCCCGCGGGCCAGGGCACCGACGAAGGCCGCGCCATGATCGAGCTGATGCACGACATCGCGCCGGGGGCTGGCAAGGCGTTCAGCTCGGTGTACAACGGCGAGGCCGACTTTGCCGACCAGGTCCTGCGCCTGGCCGACCCCACGCTGGGCAACTGCAAGATCCTCGTTGATGACATCACCTATTTCGCCGAGCCCATGTTTCAGGACGGCGTCATCGCGCAAGCCGTCGACGAGGCACGCAACCGCCTGGGCATCTCCTTTTTCAGCTCGGCCGGCAACGGCGCCGATGGTTCCTGCGAGTACGTAGCGCCGGTATTCACGCCCGTAGCTGGCACCAGCGGCAACGCCGACCTGAACTTTAACCCGACCGGCACGGCCGACACGCGCCAGCACTTCCACATCCCCAAAGGCAAAAAACTGTTCCTGGTGATGCAGTGGAGCGACCCGTTCTACACCACCAACGGGGTCAAAACCGACCTGAACATGTACCTGATCAAGACCCGCGGCACCGGCGCGGTGAAGGGCGACACGGTGTCCATCAGCAACGACAACAACATCGCCAGCCAGGAGCCGGTGGAAGGAATTTCCTACACCAACAACAACGACACCGACACCGAATTCGACCTCGTCATCAGCCGCCGCAAAAACACGGCCAACCCGGCCCGGGTGAAGTACATTTCCTACGGCGACGACATTTCCGACAACCCCGCGGACAAGGGCATTCAACTGGAGTACTTCACGCGCAGCAACACCGTGACGGGCCACCACGCGGCCATCGGCACCAACTCGGTGGCGGCCTCTCCGTTTTATAGCCGCCTGAGGCTGGAAAACTTTACTGCCAAAGGGGGCCCTACCTACCTTTTTAACCCCGACGGCAGCCCGCTGGCGGCGCCCACCGTGCGCGCCAAGCCCGACTTCGCGTCCATCGACGGCGGGGGCACCACTTTTTTTGGCCAACATTTCCCCGGGCAGGACCCGAAAGACGGCTTTCTGTTCTTTGGCACGTCGGCGGCGGCCCCCAACGCGGCGGCCGTGGCCGCCCTGCTCCTGCAGGCCAACCCGACCTTCACCCCGGTGCAGGTGAACGAACGGCTTAAGAGCACGGCCCGCGACACCAATACGCCCGGCTACGACTATTTCACCGGTTCGGGGCTGATCAACGCCTACGACGCCGTTTTCGGACCGCAAACCGCAGCCACGGGCCCTTTTGTCGAGACTTTCGACACCCAGGGCCTTTCGCGGGCCTGGGACCTGCAAGGCAATTCCAACGGCCGCATCCTGGTGCGCAACGACTTCGGGCCCGCCTCGGCCCCGGGCCACCTCGTGATGGACGGGATTCTGGGTGCTGTTCTTTCGCCCATTACCGACTATCCCGTTCGCCACAATGATGCTACGCTCAAGCTTAACTTGAGCACCGCTCCCGCTGGCGGCTGGGTGCTCACGTTCAAGCACAAAAAATTTGCCGGCGAAACCGACGATATAATGCCTGCCACGTTCACCAATAGTACCAACGCCGACGGCGTGGCCCTGAGCGTGGACGGCGGCACCACTTGGTATAGCCTGACCAGCCTGACCGGGACCAACGCCACCACCGACTACAAAACGGTGAGCGTGAACCTGAGCAACTTCGCTTTAGGCAAAACCCTGACCCTTGGAACCGATGTGCGCATCCGGTTCCAGCAGGCGGGTCTTGGCGAGGTCGATACGTTTGTAAATTTCCGGGGCGGCAGGGCGTTTGACGACGTGACCGTGACCGGGGCCAACGCGGTGCAGGCCCCCGTGGCGCTGTTCAACTCGTCGGCGACGGGGGTACCGCTTTGCCCGGGCAGCAGCGTGCAGTTCCACGACGCTTCGCTGTTTGCGCCCACCGCCTTCGCCTGGTCTTTCCCCGGCGGTACGCCCGCCACCAGCACCGACCCCAACCCCGTGGTGCGCTACGATGTGGCCGGCACCTATTCCGTTACCCTGACCGTCACCAACGCCAGCGGCACTTCGACCCGCACCATGCAAAACGTGGTGACCGTCTCGAACGTGAAGCCGACGGCCGACTTCACAGCCCGCCAGGCCCCGATTTGCCCCGGCGGCAAAATCACGTTCACCAACCGCTCGACGAACTGCCCCAGCACCTACGTCTGGACGTTCCCCGGCGGCACGCCCGCCACGAGCACCGACCCGAACCCGACCGTGACCTTCAGCACGCCCGGCACTTACGTGGTTAGCCTGGTGGCCAAGAACAGCAACGGCGACAGCGCCCCCAAAACCTTCACCGTGCAAGTGCAGGGCGCGGGCCTGGCCACTCCCTACGCCGAAACCTTTGCGACCGGCATCCCCGCGGCGTGGGGCGTGCTCAACCCCGACGGCGGCCTCACTTGGACGGCCGCCCCGAATACGCTCCTCAAAGACGGTACCCGCGGGGGGGCCGTGGTTATGCCGTTCGCTACTTACGCGGCGGTTGGGCAGCGCGACTCCTTGCAGTCGCCCGCGCTCGACCTGAGCGGCAAAACCCTGGCTTCCTTGCGCTTCGACCTATCGTACGCCCCCATCGACCAGCTCGGCACCTACAACGACTCGCTGGCCGTGTTTGTGTACACGGCGTGCACCAATGCCCCGCTCGGCCGCGTGTACCTGAAGTCGGCCGCTACCGGCCTGGCCACCACCCTGCCGCGCAACGGCACCATTTTCACGCCCTCCGCGACCACCCAGTGGCGCCAGGAAAACGTCGATTTGAGCGTGGGCCTGGGCAAGCAGGTTTACCTGCGCTTCGTGGCTTACAATCAAAACGGTAACCACCTTTACCTGAGCAACATTCGGGTAGATAACGCCGCCATCCTGGCCACCCGCGCCCTGACCGACTCGCCGGCCTTGCAAGCTTATCCCAACCCCGTGGCCGGGGGCCACAGCCTCGCGCTGGAGCTGCCCGCCGCCGCCGGCACGGCCACCGTGCGCCTCGTCGATGCCCTCGGCCGCACCGGCTGGCAAGCCGCCGTGGCCCTGAACCTGGCCGGGGCCACCCGCCGCAACCTGGACGCGCCGCTGGCCCCCGGCCTCTACACCGTCCTCTGCCAGACGGCCAACGGCCAGCTATTTTCCCGCCGCGTAGTGGTAGAATAAGCCACTTCTTGCGCAGGCATAAAAAAGCCCTTCCAGCTACCTGGAAGGGCTTTTTTATGCCTGCGCAATAGAATCGGGCGGGGCATGGGCGGGGGCCCTGCTACTCTTGTCCCGCCGCCGCCGCCGCGCGGCGAATCAGGGCCGAGAGCAGCAGGGCGTACGCCTGCATCAGCACAACAAAGCCTCAGCAAAGAAGCCATGTGCGGCGCGTAAAGGTTGGGTTTGGCGAAGGGCGAAGGCATGACAGCGGATGGGAGTTGCGCGCAGGCCCGCGGCCCTTACGGAAATGGCGACGGCCCCGGCCAAAAAAACAGCGCCCGCCCCGGCCAAAGCCAAGGCGGGAGCTGCCCGTATGCCAACCGCAGCGTTAAGCGCTGGCGCCTTCGGCCAGCACAATCACGTTGTTGCGCAGCACCTCCACCACGCCGCCTTCGATGCGGAACGTATCGCGGCCGGCCGGGCCGGTCAGCGTCACGTCGCCGGCCCGGAGGGCGGCAATCAGCGGGGCGTGGTTGTTCAGCACTTCAAACGAGCCGTCGGCCCCCGGAAAGCGGGCCGAAGTCACGTCGCCGGCAAACACCTTGCGGTCGGGGGTGATGATTTCTAGATGCATTTGGTTGAATTATAAATCATAAACCCTGAAGGAAGTCCTGCCTGCGGCAGGGCCCTCGCTCATGGTTTATAATTTAAATTTTATGGTTTCTATTTGGCTTCGGCAATCAGCTTTTCGCCTTTCGCCACGGCGTCCTCAATGGTGCCCACCAGGTTGAAAGCGGCTTCGGGCAGGTGGTCGTACTTGCCGTCGATGATTTCGTTGAAGCCGCGGATGGTGTCTTTGATGTCGACCAGCACGCCGGGCAGGCCGGTGAACTGCTCGGCCACGAAGAAGGGCTGCGAGAGGAAGCGCTGCACGCGGCGGGCGCGGTTCACGGTTTGCTTGTCTTCTTCGCTCAGCTCGTCCATGCCCAGGATGGCGATGATGTCCTGCAGCTCTTTGTAGCGCTGAAGGATTTCCTTCACGCGCTGCGACGTGTTGTAGTGCTCGTCGCCGAGCACGTCGGCCGACAGGATGCGCGAGGTCGAGTCCAGCGGGTCGACGGCCGGGTAAATGCCCAGCTCGGCAATTTTGCGGCTCAGCACCGTCGTGGCGTCCAGGTGGGCAAAGGTGTTGGCCGGGGCCGGGTCAGTCAAGTCATCAGCCGGCACATAAACGGCCTGTACCGAGGTGATGGAGCCGCGCTTAGTCGAGGTGATGCGCTCTTGCATGGCACCCATTTCAGTGGCCAGCGTG
>JANXOE010000314.1 GCA_025353745.1 Hymenobacter sp. | reverse complement strand
GGGCGGGCGGCCACGCGCTGGCCGGCGATGCGGTAGCCGGCGGCCACGGCCACAAAATCGGGGCTTTCGATGTCGACAAACGAGTAGCGGCGCTGGTGAAACAGCTCCTGCCACTGCCGCACCATGCCCAGGAACTGGTTGTTGAGGACGATGATTTTCACGTCGACGCCGGTTTGCATGACCGTGCCCAGCTCCTGGATGGTCATCTGGAAGCCGCCGTCGCCGATCACGGCCACCACCGGCCGGCCGGGGGCCCCCAGCCTGGCGCCGATGGCGGCCGGCAGGGCGAACCCCATCGTGCCCAGCCCGCCGCTCGTGATGCTGCTGCGCGAGCGGTTGAGCTGCGCGTAGCGGCAGGCCACCATCTGGTGCTGGCCCACGTCGGACACGATGACGGCCTCGCCCCGGGTTATTTCGTTGAGCTGCTGGATCACTTCGCCCATCGTCAGCTCCTCCGAAGTCGGGAACAGCTCGTCCTGGATGACGGCCGCCACCTCCTCGGCCATGCAGGCTTGGAAGCGGGCGAGCCACCCGGGATGGGCCTTGCGCTCAACCAGCGCCGTGAGCAGCGGCAGGGTTTCCTGGCAGTCGCCCCAGACGGGCACGGTGGCGCGCACGTTCTTGTCGATTTCGGTGGGGTCGATGTCGAGGTGGACGACCCGGGCCTGCTTGGCGTACTTGTCGAGGCGGCCGGTCACGCGGTCGTCGAAGCGCATGCCGACGGCAATCAGCACGTCGCACTCGTTGGTGAGCACGTTGGGGCCGTAGTTGCCGTGCATGCCCAGCATGCCCACGTTCAGGGGGTGGGCGGTGGGCAGGGCCCCCGCGCCCAGGATGGTCCAGGCCGCCGGGATGCCGCTTTTCTCCACGAAGGCCCGGAGCTCGGCCTCGGCCCTGCCCAGCACCACGCCCTGGCCCCAAACGATGAACGGCCGCTGGGCGCCGTTGATCAGCGCCGCCGCTTGCCCGACGAACTCGGGCCGCACCACCGGCGCCGGCCGGTAGCTGCGGATGTGGGTGCAGGGCCGGTACGCGGGCGCCTCAAACGCCTGGATTTGCGCGTTCTTCGTGATGTCGACCAGCACGGGCCCCGGCCGGCCGCTGCGGGCGATGTAGAACGCCTTGGCCAGGGCCTCGGGAATTTCTTCGGCCCGGGTCACCTGGTAGTTCCACTTCGTGACGGGCGTGGTGATGTTGATGATGTCGGTTTCCTGAAACGCGTCGGTGCCCAGCAAATGCGCGAACACCTGCCCCGTGATGCACACCAGCGGCGTGCTGTCGATCAGCGCGTCGGCCAGGCCCGTGACCAGGTTGGTGGCCCCGGGCCCGCTCGTGGCCAGCACCACGCCCACCCGGCCCGAGGCCCGGGCGTAGCCCTGCGCCGCGTGGATGCCGCCCTGCTCGTGGCGCACCAGCACGTGGTTCAGCTCGGCTTTGAAGTCGTACAGCGCGTCGTAAATCGGGATGATGGCCCCGCCGGGGTAGCCAAAAATCGTGTCCACGCCCTCGGCCACCAGGGCTTGCAGGGCGGCCACGGCCCCGGTGGTGGGCGCCAGCGCCGGGGGTGCGGTGCGTTGGGCGGCGGGGGCCAAGGACTGATGCATTAGGCTTGAATATTAAGTCGTTATGAAACACGGGCCGGCGGGAGCCGGAAAACGGGCGGCCGCCGGCCGCTGTTAGTAGGGCCGGGCTTGCGCTGTTTCGGCCCCGGCCGCCGCCACCGCGCCGCCTTCTTCCTCCCCTTCTTCTTCCAGCAAGTCGGTGATGCAGCCGTGGCTGGCGTCGCTCACGGTGCGGATGTACTTGAGCAGCACGCCCTGGCGCGCCGGCAGCGGCGGGCGGCGCCAGGCGGCGCGGCGGGCCGCCAGCTCGTCGTCGGTCAGCCGCACGTCGATGGTGTTGGCCGCCGCGTCGAGCACCACCCAGTCGCCGTCCTGCACCAGGGCGATGCCGCCGCCGTCGTAGGCCTCGGGGCACACGTGGCCGATGACGAAGCCGTGGGTGCCGCCCGAAAAGCGCCCGTCGGTCACCAGGGCCACCTTGTCGCCCAGCCCGGCCCCGACGATGGCCGACGTCGGCTTGAGCATTTCCGGCATGCCGGGCCCGCCCTTGGGGCCCACGTAGCGGATCACGACCACCTGCCCGGCCTCGATTTTGTGCTGCGTGATTCCCGCGTTCAGCTCTTCTTCCGAATTGAAGACGATGGCGGGGCCCTCGAAGCGCAGGCCTTCTTTGCCGGTGATTTTTGCCACCGCGCCCCGGCGGGCCAGGTTGCCGTAGAGCATCTGGATGTGCCCGTCGGCCTTGATGGGGTTGTCGAGCGGGCGCAGCAAGTCCTGCTCGGGGCCCAGGGGCCGCACGTCGGCCAGGTTTTCGGCCAGCGTGCGGCCGGTCACGGTCAGCAGGTCGCCGTTGAGCAGGCCGTAGTCGAGCAGCGTGCGCATCACGGCGGGCACGCCGCCGAGCTTCGAGAGGTCTTCCATCAAGTAGCGGCCGCTAGGCTTGAGGTCGGCGAGCACCGGCACGCGGTTGCTCACGCGCTGGAAGTCGGCCATCGCCAGGGGCACGCCCGCGGCGTGGGCGATGGCGATGAGGTGCAGCACGGCGTTGGTCGAGCCGCCGAGGACCGTCACCACCACCAGCGCGTTCTCGAAAGCTTCGCGCACCAAAATGTCGCGCGGCTTGAGGTCGAGCTCGAGCAGGCGGCGCAGGTGGGCCCCGGCGTCGAGGCATTCCTGGGCTTTTTCCCGGCTCACGGCCGGCGACGACGACGAGTAGGGCACGCTCATGCCCAAGGCTTCGATGGCAGCGGCCATGGTGTTGGCCGTGTACATGCCGCCGCAGGCCCCCGGCCCCGGGCAAGCGTTGTGTATGATGCCCTGGTAGTCTTCTTCCGAGATCTGCCCGTTCACCTTCTGGCCGTAGGCCTCGAAGCACGAGACGATGTTGAGCTGCTGGCCCTTGAACTCGCCGCCCTTGATGGTGCCGCCGTACACCATCAGCGCCGGCCGGTTGAGGCGCGCCATGGCCATCACGGCCCCGGGCATGTTTTTGTCGCAGCCCACCACGCAGGCCAGCGCGTCGTAGTTGTGGGCCCCCGAAATCGTTTCGATCGAGTCGGCGATGATTTCCCGGGACACCAGCGAGAACCGCATCCCGGCCGTGCCGTTGGTGATGCCGTCGCTCACGCCGATCGTGTTGAAGCGCAGGCCCACCAGGCCCTGGGCGGCCACGCCGCGCTTCACGTCGTCGGCCAGGCCGTCGAGGTGCATGTTGCAGGTGTTGCCCTCGAAGCCCGTCGAGCAGATGCCCACGAACGGCTTGCGCAGGTCCGCGTCCGAGAGGCCCGCGCCGATGAGCATGGCCTGCGAGGCGGGCAGGCTGTCGTCCTGGGTGTAGAGGCGGCTGTATTTGTTGAGGATCATGGGGTTATGGTTTGATGCAGGGGCCCGGTTGCCGGGGCCCTGGCCCCGGATTGGCGGCAAAAAAGCCCTCCTGAGCACCGGGCTTGGGAAGGCTTTTTCTTGCGGCAAGAAACAGCTCCCGTCAGCCCGGCCGGCGCGGAATAATGACCACGGAAATGACTAGGAGCGGATTCATGGAAATAAATGTGCGCGTTGGCGTTGCCGGGCGCAGAGGGCCCCCGCCTGGCCGCTAAATGATGGTGCTGATGCCGATGGCGATGTTGTGGGCGCTCCACTGCTGCTCGTTCGAGTCGGCGATCCAGAAGGCCACGTAGCTGCCCACCTGCTCGGTGGTGTAGGGCGCAGAGGCGTTCAGCTCGGGCGTGAGGATGTGGTTGGTGATGGCCTCGTCCACGGCTTCGCGCACCAGCTCGGCCTCGGTGCCCAGGCCCAGGTGGTCGAGCAGCAGGGCCGCCGACAGGATGGCCGCCAGCGGGTTGGCAATGCCCTTGCCCCTGGCCTGCGGGTACGAGCCGTGGATGGGCTCGAACAGCGCCACCTGGGCCCCCACCGACGCGGAGGGCAGCAGCCCCATCGAGCCGGCAATGACGGAGGCTTCGTCAGAAATAATGTCGCCGAACATGTTCTCGGTCAGCACCACGTCGAACTGCGTCGGGTTGAGGATGATCTGCATGGCGGCGTTGTCCACGAACAGGTAGTCCACCACCACGTCGGGGTACTGCGCGGCTAGGTCGCGCACCACTTCGCGCCACAAGCGCGAGGTTTCCAGCACGTTGGCTTTGTCGACGAGCGTGAGGTGGCGGCGGCGCCCGGCGGCCGACTGAAACGCGAGGTGGGCGATGCGCTCAATCTCGGCCCGCGAATAGGTGCAGTGGTCGTAGGCCGTGCCGTCGGCCGTCCGGCCCTTCTCGCCGAAGTAGATACCGCCCGTCAACTCCCGGAAAATCACCATATCGGTGCCCTGGATGCGCTCGGCTTTCAGGGGCGAGTGCTTCAGCAGGGCGTTGTAGGCCGTGACGGGGCGGATGTTGGCGAACAGGCCCAGCTCTTTGCGCAGGCGCAGCAGGCCCTGCTCGGGCCGCACCGGGGCCGTCGGGTCGTTGTCGTATTTAGGGTCGCCGATGGCCCCGAACAGCACGGCGTCGGCGGCGCGGCAGGCGGCCAGGGTGTCGTCGGGCAGCGGGTTGCCGGTGGCGTCGATGGCGCAGGCCCCCACCGGGTGCGACGAAAACTCGAACCGGTGGCCGAAGCGCTCGGCCACGGCTTCGAGCACTTTTACGGCCTGGCGACACACTTCGGGGCCGATGCCGTCGCCGGGGAGTACAGCTATCTTTTTGATTACCATGTCCATGCGCGTTGTCGTTCGTAGGCCTCGATGGCCGGTTTTTGGTTCACTAAAAAATCAATGTCGTCGTAGCCGTTGATCAGGCACTCCTTTTTGTAGGCGTCGATGGCGAAGCCGAACGTCTCGCCCCAGGCGGGCAGAGCCAGCGTTTGGGTCGGCAGGTCCACCACCAGCGCCAGCGCGGGGTCGGCCTCGATGCCGGCCAGCAGGCGGGCCAGTACCTCGTCGCTTACTTGCAGCGGCAGCAGGCCGGTGTTCAGCGCGTTGCCGCGAAATATATCGGCGAAGTAGCTGGAGATTACGGCGCGAAAGCCGGCGTCGTACAGGGCCCAGGCGGCGTGCTCGCGGCTGGAGCCGCAGCCGAAATTTTTGCCCGCCACCAAAATCTGGCCCGCGTAGCGCGGGTTGTTCAACACGAAATCGGCCTTGGGCGAACCGCCGGCGTTGGCGCGCCAGTCGCGGAACAGGTTTTCGCCGAAGCCCGCGCGGGTGGTCGCTTTCAGGAACCGGGCCGGAATAATCTGGTCGGTGTCGATGTTTTCGAGCGGCAGCGGCACGCCGGTGGTGCGCAGGGTTTGAAATTTTTCCATCAGTTCAGGTACTGCGTAATGTCCACGATCCGGCCCTGCACGGCCGTGATGGCCGCCACCAGCGGCGAGGCCAGCAGCGTGCGGCTGCCGGGGCCCTGCCGCCCCTCGAAGTTGCG
>JANXOE010000251.1 GCA_025353745.1 Hymenobacter sp. | reverse complement strand
CGCCCCGATCTACATCGACGACACGCCGGCGCTGAGCATCCGCGAGCTGCGCACCAAGTGCCGCCGCCTGCGCTCGCAGAAGGACGTGCAGCTGATCATCGTGGACTACCTGCAGCTGATGAGCGGCAACACCGACGGCCGTGGCGGCAACCGCGAGCAGGAAATCGCCAGCATCTCGAGGGCCCTCAAG
The DNA here is from genome assembly GCA_025353745.1 of Hymenobacter sp. GTDB lineage: Bacteria > Bacteroidota > Bacteroidia > Cytophagales > Hymenobacteraceae > Hymenobacter. The sequence goes on along the minus strand of JANXOE010000251.1, from coordinate 17,902 downwards.
GGCATCGCCAAGGAGCTGAACGTGCCCGTGCTGGCCCTTTCGCAGCTCTCGCGCTCGGTGGAAACGCGCGGCGGCGACAAAAAGCCCCAGCTGAGCGACCTGCGCGAATCGGGCTCGATTGAGCAGGACGCCGACATGGTGATTTTCCTGTACCGCCCTGAGTACTACGGCCTAGACCAGGACGCCGAAGGCAACCCCACGCAGGGCATGGGCGAGGTCATCATCGCCAAGCACCGCAACGGCTCGCTCGAAACCGTGCAGCTCAAGTTCATCGGCCGCTTCACCAAGTTTGCCGACCTCGACAGCGAAACCGGCGGCTTTGGCGGGGCCCTGGGCGGGGGCTACCAGCCCATGGGCTTGCCCGCCAGCAACTTCGACGACGAGTCCAGCAGCAATGGCAGCAACTTCGCGCCCAACACCATCCGGCTGGGCTCAAAAATCAACGAGTCGCCGGTGCCGTTCCCGAAGGGGAACATGAATAAGTACGAGGAGCCCCCGTTTTAATTCGTCTCGCGCAAGGTTTCGCAAAGGCTGTCCGAGTGTCAGCCCTCGCGAAACCTCTTTTTACCTTGCGAAACCTTGCGCGAAGGACGCTGGGGCTGCTTCGGTTCGACTTTCCGGCCGGGGCAGCGCAAAGGCTTCCACCAGCAGCTCGTACGAGCGCAGCCGGTCCTGGAAGTCGGCCGTGATGGTAACGGCCACGATTTCGTCGACTTCGTAGGCGGCGGCCAGGCGCTCAAACTCGGCTTTCACTTGCCCGGGGGTGCCGCTCACCACGCGGCCGCGGCTGTGGGCCAGCTGGGCCCGGTCGTCGGCCGTGAAGCGGTAGGCGCGCGCTTCTTCGGTGGTGGGGAAGGGGAGGCGCTCGCCCTTGCTGAAGCGCAGCAGCTGCAATTCCAGGGCGGTCCGCAGCTCCGCGGCCTTCGCCTCGGTGTCGGCGCAGAGCGTGAAAACGGCCACGTTGGCCGCGGGCGCGGCTAGCTCGGCCGACGGCCGGAACCGCTCGCGGTAGGTGCGCACCGCCTGGGGCCCTCCGTGCGCGTTGATGAACTGGGCGAACGAAAACGCCAGGCCCAGGTGCGCCGCAAACAGCCCGCTCTGCCCGCTCGAGCTCAGAATCCACAGCTCGGGCCGGGTGTCGGCCTGCGGAATGGCCACCACCCGCTCGTGGATGGTGTCGGGGATTTTCTCGTCGCGCAGGTAAGCCTGCAAGGCCATCAGCTGCTCCACAAAGTCCTGCTCGCTGAACGTGTTGTGCGGGTTAAGGGCGTGGGCCGTGAGGCGGTCGGCCCCCGGGGCCCGGCCCATGCCCAGGTCGATGCGGCCCGGGAACAGCGCTTCGAGCAGGCGGAAGTTTTCGGCCACTTTCAGGGCCGAGTAGTGGGGCAGCATCACGCCGCCCGAGCCCAGGCGGATGCGCCGGGTGTGGTTGCCGAGGTGGGCCAGCAGCACTTCCGGGGCCGGGCCGGCCAGGGTGCCGGTGTTGTGGTGCTCGCTCACCCAGAAGCGGGTGTAGCCGAGGCGGTCGGCGAGGCGGGCCAGCTCGGTGGTTTCGAGCAGGGCCTGGCGCGGGGTGGCCCCGGGGCGGATGGGCGATTGGTCGAGGACGCTGAGGCGAAGGGAAGCGGACATAAAGGGCAGGGATAGCGGAAGAGCTTTAAACCACTCAACCGGCTCCGTGGTTCAGCCCGCCGCCGACGGCCCGGGGCCCTCGCCCGCCGGGGCCTACTTGTACTGGTAGTACCTAACGTAGTCCACCTGCATCTGCTGCGGAAACGCGGTGGTGGCGTCGGGGCTGCCCACGAAGTCGCCGCCCACGGCCACGTTCAGCACCACAAAAAACGGGTTGTTGAACGGGTAAGGTGCGGCGTCGGCCGCGGTGAAGGTGTAGTAGGGCCGGCCGTCGAGGAAAAACCGCAGCTGGTCCCGGCTCCGCACCACGCTGAAGAGGTGGAAGTCATCGGCAAAGCTGCCGCTGGCCAGGGCCGTGCTGGTGCCCTGGTAGCGGTGGTCGGCCCCGCTGGTGCCAAAGTGCAGCGTCGAGAGCATCTTGCCGGGTTCCTGGCCGCGCAGCTCCATCACGTCGATCTCGCCGCACGCCGGCCAGCTGTGCTGGTCGATGTCGTCGCCCAGCAGCCAGAAGGCGGGCCAGAGGCCCTGGCCCCGGGGCAGGCGGGCGCGCACGTCGAGGCGGCCGAAGCGGAAGCTTTGCTTGCCCTTCGTCAGCAGGCGGGCCGAGGTGTAGGCGCGGCCGCCCTGCGCCTGATGCCGGGCCTGAATGGTAAGGTGGCCGCCGCCCACAAAGGCGTTCTCCGGCGAGCTGGTGTAGAATTCCAGCTCGCGGTTGCCCCAGCCGCTGCCGCCGAGGTCGTAGCCCCACTTGGCCGGGTCCACGGCCGTGCCGTCGAACTCATCGCTCCACACCAGCTCCGTGTACTGGCGGTAGTCGCGGGCCTCGGCGTTGGCATCGGCGGGCGGCGGGGCGGGGGGCAGGGGGCTTGGGGCCGGCTTGTGGGCGGTGCACGCGGCCAAGGCCAGTCCGAAGACGGCCCCGGCCCAGCGGTGGCGGAAAGGAGGGTTTCTCATAACCAAAGCTAGGGCGTGTTCTCAAGAACGTTAGCAAGCCGGGTGTCGTAATGGGTTTATTTTCAAGATGAACGCCGACCGCACGTTGCCCACCGATGCCCGTTGGGCCCTGCTTGCGCCTTTGCTTCCCGGCCGGGCAGGCCGGCGCGGGGGGTGGCCAAGGGCAACCGGGGCTTTACCGCGGCCGTGCGCTGGGGGGCGCCCGGGCCTGCCCTGGCGGGACCGGCCGCCGCACCTGAGCCGGTGGCCCCGCGGGTTCGGGCGTTTCAGCCGCGGGCGCCCGAGCGGCGTGTGGGCCCGGGTGCCGGCCGCGCTACCGGCCCTGGGCCAAGCCGTGCCCGGCCCGCGCCAGCGGCAGGTGCAACCCGACCCGCCCACCGGCCGCGCCCACCGGCGCGCGGCCGGGGCCCGTAAAAAAAGGGCCGCGGGCGCTCGGGCGTGGCCGGGGCGGCCTTTCCACCAAGCGGCACGTGGCCGGGGACGGGGCCGGCGGCCGGCTGGCCCGCGCCCTGACGGCCGGGCCAGGCCGGCGATGCCCCCCAGGCCGCCGGCTTGCTCGCCCCCATTGCTGGCCCCGGCCCGGCAGGTGCTGGCCGATACGGCCTGCGATTCGGATGCCCTCCGGGCCCAAATCGCCGAAGCCGGCGCGGTGGCCGTGGTTCCGCCCCGCCCCAACCGCCTCGTACCGCACCGCCCCGCCTCGACCCGCTCCCCTACCGCGGCCGCAACCGGGTCGAGCGGCTCGTTAACCGCCTCAAGCAGTTCCGGGGCGGGGCCACCCGCTACGATAAGCTCGCCGATTCCTTTGCCGCCTTTGTCCAACTGCGCGCCATCACTCCCTGCCTATATTGAGAACACGCCCTAGCTTCCCGCGCCGGCCTCAGGTTCCCCGGAAAAAATTATCGAGCAGGATGGCGGCCGACACGGCCACGTTCAGGCTTTCGGCGCCGCCGCCGGGGCCCCGCGGAATGTGCAGGCGCCGGGTGAGGCGCGCCTCGACGGCCGCCGTGAGCCCGTGCGACTCCGAGCCCATGACGAGCACGCCGGCCGGGGCCAGGGCGGCGCGGTGCACGTTCTGGCCGTGCAGATCGGCCCCGTAGATGCCGGTGCCGGCGGGCAGCGTGCCCAGCCAGGCGGGCAAATCGCGGGGCCACACCCGCACCCGGGCGAAGCTGCCCATGGTGGCGGCCACGGTTTTGGGGGCGTAGGGGTCGGCGCAGGTGTCGCTGAGCACCACGCCGGGCAGGCCGTACCAGTCGGCCAGGCGGATGAGCGTGCCCAGGTTGCCGGGGTCGCGCACTTCGTCGAGGGCCAGCAGCAGGGCGGTTTGGGGCAGGGCGGGCGGCAGCGGGGTTTCCGGCGGGCGGCGGGCCACGGCCAGGGCCGTGGTGTTGGTGGCCAGGGTGCCGAGCTGGGCCAGCTCGGCTGCGCTGACGGGCACCGGGGGCGGGCCGGCCGCTAACTTGGCCCGGTTTTGGGCGGCAAATTCGGGGGTGCAGTACACGGATTCGGCCGCTACCCCGGATCTTAGCAGCTCCAACACGCTCTTGCCGCCTTCGACGAGGAAAACGTCGTGGCGCTGGCGGTATTTTTTTTGGTGCAATGACTGCACGTATTTGGCTTGGGCTTTTGAAATCATTGTTCTTCGAAACTACTAAACCCGGCCGGCGGGCCCGCCCCTGGGCGGCGCTGCTGCTGGCCGGCGCGGCGGCCCTGGCGGCGTGCTCGCCCCTCCAGCTGCTGCGCCCGGGCCAGCGCCTGCTCAGCAAGATGGCGGTGGTGGGGGCCGAGCGCCCCGACCAGGACCGCCTGGTGGCCCTGGCCCAGCAAAAGCCCAACACCCGCTTTCCGCTGCCCAAGTTAGCCATCTACCAGCTAGGGAACCGCTTTTACGATTCGGTGGGCATCAAAAAGAAGGTAACGGCCATCAACCAGGACTTCGAGCGGCGCCGCGCGGGGGCCGGCACCGACTCGGCCAAACTGGGCCAGCTGCTGGCCCGCCGCGAGCGCCGCCTCAACCGCCAGCAGCTGGCCCTGGACAAGGGCAACGCCATCATGCGCCTGGGCGAGGCCCCGGTGGTGTACGACACGGCCAGCACCCGGCGCTCGGTGGAGCAGATGACGACCTTTTTGCGCAGCCAGGGCTTTTTCCGGGCCCGCGTGGTGGCCTTCGACACGGCCCGCTACCGCCACGGCTTCCTGCTGCGGGCCCTGGCCCGGCTCCACACGGCCGCGGCCGACTCGGCCGACCGCGCCAAGCTCTACCGGCGGGTGTCGGTGGTGTACCGGGTGCGCCAGGGGGCCCCGTTCGTGTACAGCCAGCTCACGCAGAGCATCCCCGACTCGGGGGTGGCGGCCGTGGTGCGGCGGGGCCGGGGCGCCGGCCTGCTGCGCGTGGGCGAGCGCTACAACGAGGCCGTCATCGGCCAGGAGCGCGCCCGGCTCGAGGGCCTGCTCAAGGCGGCCGGCTACTACGACTTTCGCCAGCCCTACATCACCCTGGAAGCCGACACCAGCTACCGGGCCTTCACCGTGCGCTTGCGCACGCTCATCGCCGACCCCGTCCCCGGCCTGCGCCACCGCGTGTACAGCCTGCGCCGGGTGACGGTGATTACCGACGCCGGGGTGGGCCGCGCGCAGCGCGCCGCCGCCGGCGACACCCTGCGCCGGGCCGGCACCGGCCAGCCCAACCGCCCCCGCCTGGGCCCCCGGCCCGACACGGCGGTGGTCGACTCGGTGCATTTCGCCGCGTTTCGCCAGCGCTACAGCCCCCGGCTGCTGGCCGGCAAGGTGGCCCTGCGGCCGGGCCAGCGCTACAGCCTGCCGCGCACCCAGCTCACGCAGCGCCAGTTTGCCGACCTCGACATGTTCCGCTTCAACCCCGTGAGCTACCGCAAGGTGGGCCCCGGGGGCGCGGCCGACAGCACCGCCGCCACCGGCTGGCTCGACGCGGTGCTGACGGCTGCGCCGGCCCCGAAATTCCAGGAAACCACCGAGTTTGGCGGCACTTACGTGGCCAACCTGGTGGGGCCCTTCGTGAACGTGCGCTTCAAGGACCGCAACCCTTTCGGCGGGGCCGAGGTGCTGGAGCTGGGCGTGCGCGTGGGCTTCGAGGGGCAGTACAACCGCGCCACGAGCCGGCCCGAGTACACCACCCTGTTCGGGGCCACGGCGGCGCTGGTGCTGCCCAAGTTCCTGGTGCCGTTGCGCACCGGCCGCGACTTTGCCCGCTACAACCCCCGCACGCGCTTCTCGCTTTCCGACACCTACGTGCGCCGCCCCGAGTACACGCGCACCAACGTGGAGCTGACCTACGACTACATCTGGCAGCGCTCGCCGTTCCACCAGTTCGTGGTGTCGCCGGTGGTGCAGAACGTGGTGAACACCGCCCAGATCAGCCGCGACTTCCAGCACCGGCTCGACTCGCTGCGCGACTACTACGGCTCGCCGCTGTTCCGCTCGTTCGTGCAGCTCTACGAGCCGAGCATGAGCGCCACCTCGCTCTACAACTCCAACGACTTCAACGAAACCCGCGAGGCCCGCTACCTGCGCCTGTTCCTGGAAGTGGGCGGCCTCACCCGCGACCTCTACCGCCACGCGCGCTGGTACAACCCCAGCGTGGCGGTGTACAACTTTGCCAAGCTCACGGCCGACTACCGCCGCTACCACAAGCTCGGCCCCGACAGCTACCTGGTGTACCGCTTCAACGGGGGCCTGGTGCACGCCCTGACCACCACCGACGGGGCCTACACCGTGGCCTACGACAAGTACCTCTTTGCCGGGGGCAGCAACAGCGTGCGCGCCTGGAAGCCCCGGCGCCTGGGCGTGGGCGGCTTCTCGCCCACCATCGCGCTGCCCGACGGCACCACGGCGCGCGACTACAACTCGGAGCAGCCCGGCGAGCTGTTGCTGGAGGGCAGCGTGGAGTACCGCTTCCCGGTGTACTCGTTCGTCAAGGGGGCCCTGTTCACCGACTACGGCAACGTGTGGACCATCACCGCCGACCCGCTGCGGCCGGGGGCCCAGTTCGCTTTCAACTCGTTTGCCCGGCAGTTTGCCGTGGGCTCGGGCGTGGGCGTGCGCTTCGACTTCACGTTCCTCATCCTGCGCCTCGACGTGGCGGCCAAGGTCTACGACCCCACCGCGCCGGCCAACGCGCGCTGGGCCATCAAGCGCTTCTACAAAGACAGCGAGCACGAGCCGGCCTTTAACCTGGGCATCGGGTACCCGTTTTAGCGCTTCGCGCAGCTCCCCGTCTTTTCAGAACGGCGGGAAGGGGATCGGTCAACAAGATTGACCCGCGCTCCTACGAGATGATGGCGGACGATTACGCCGCCCTGCTGGGGGCCCTGCGCGTCGACTCGGCCCTGGTGCTGGGCTGGAGCGACGGCGGCATCAACGGGCTGCTGCTGGCCGTCACCGGCGCCAACCTGCGCCCCGATTCCACGGCCGTGGAACCCGACGTGCTCCGGCGCGTGGCCCGGACGCACACGATGTTCCGGGCCCTGTTCAAGGAGCCGAAGCCGAAAACCCCGCTGGATTCGATGGTCTACAAGTACGTCCGGCTGTTGCGCGAGCAGCCGCACATTTCCCTGGCCGAGCTGCACAAGATTGCCGCGCCCACCTTGGTCATCGGCGGCGATTACGACGTGATTCGCCCCGGCCACACCCTCCAGATTTTTGAGAACATCGGCCAGGCGTATTTGTGGATTCGCCCCGATTCGGGCCACAGCACCTTGATTGCTTACGCGGACGCGTTCAACCAAACGGTGGATACGTTTTTCAAAACCCCGTACCGAAAAATTGCGGACCGGGCCCAGAAGTTTTAAAGGGCCGGCGCGAGCGGCGCGGCCCGTTGCACTGCCGCCCGTGCAGCCGGGGCGGGCCCGGGCGTTCGGGCGTGCTTAATTTTGTGCGATGGCCGACCACTTGCTCATTTTGGCGCGCCACCCGGTGCTGGGCCAGGCCAAAACGCGGCTCGCGCGCGCCATCGGGCCCGCCGCCGCGCTGCGGGTGTACCGCGAGCTGCTGGCCCGCACCCGCGCCGCGGCCGCCGGCGTGGCCGCGACCAAAACCCTGTGGCTGGCCGGCGAGCCGCCGGCCGGCGGCCCCGCCTTCGCGGATTGGGCCGGCTGCGCGCAGCGCCCGCAGCCGCCCGGCGACCTGGGCCAACGGCTGCACGCGGCGTTCGCGGCGGCGTTCGCGGCCGGGGCCACGGCGGCCGTCGTCGTCGGCACCGACTGCCCGGAGCTGACGGCGGCCCACCTGCAGGACGCTTTTCGCCGGCTCGCCGCGCACGCCGACGTGGTGGTGGGCCCGGCCCTGGACGGCGGCTATTACCTGTTGGGCACCCGGGCCCTGGTGCCCGATTTTTTCGTCGACAAGCCGTGGAGCACGCCCGCCGTGCTGGCCGCCACCCTGGCCGATGCCCACCGGCTGGGCCTGCGCGTGGCGCAGCTGCCCGCCCTGGCCGACGTGGACACGGCCGACGACCTGGCGGCCTGGCGGGCCCGGGCGGCGGGCGGCGCGGCAACTTTTCGCTGACTTGCGGCTTTTTAGGGCGCGGGGGCCGGGCCGCCAACGCCGGCCCCGGCCGCTACGCTAGCTTCTCTTACTTACTCATGACGAAAGCCGTTTTCATTGCCACCGCCGAGCCCTACAGCGGCAAGTCCCTTGTGGCGCTGGGGTTGGTGAACCTGCTGCTGGGGCAAGCCCGCCGGGTCGGCTACTTCAAGCCCATCATCGACTACGACCCGGCCCAGCAGCCCGACCCGCACCTGGACACGGTGGCGCGCTACTTCCAGCTGCCGCTGCCCTACGCCGAGGCCTACGCCTACACGCGCCCCGAGGCCCTGCGCCTGATCGAAGCCGGGGCCCAGGGCGAGCTCATCGACACGGTGATCCGCAAGTTCAAGCGGTGGGAAGACGCGCACGACTTCACGGTGGTGGAAGGCAGCGACTTCGTGGGGCCGGGCACGGCCCTGGAGTTCGACGCCAACGTGTCGATGGCCAAAAACCTGGGCGTGCCGGTCATCCTGGTGGTGTCGGGCGAAGGCAAAAGCACGGCCCAGGTCGTCAACGCCGTGCTCACGCTGCTGCGCAGCTTCGAGGCGCGCGAGGTGCCGGTGCTGCTGGCGGTGGCCAACCGCGTGGCCCCCGCCCAGGCCGACGACGTGCAGGCGCTGCTGCGCGGCCAGCTGCCGGCGGCCGTGCTGCTGGCCGTCGTCCCCGAAAACCCCGACCTGCTGCACCCCACCATGCGCGAAATCCGGGCCGGGCTGGGCGGCGAGCTGCTGTTTGGCGCAGCGGGGCTCGGCAACCAGGTCGACAACTACATCATCGGGGCCATGCAGGTGCCCAACTTCCTGAACCACCTCAAGCCCAACGTGCTGATCGTGACGCCCGCCGACCGGGGCGACATCATCGTGTGCGCCCTGCAGGCCAACCTGTCGGCCAGCTACCCGCGCGTGGCGGGCCTGGTGCTCACGGCCGGCACCGGGCCCGACGCCCCCATCGTGCGCCTGCTCGAGGGCCTGCCCGACGCGGTGCCCATCCTGGCCGTGCCCACGGGCACGTTCGAAACCGCGACGCGCGTGGGGGCCATCCGCTCGCGCCTCACGCCCGACAACCCGAAGAAGATTCAGCTGGCCATCAGCACCTTTGAGCGGCACGTGGACGTGGGGGCCCTGCAAGCCAAGCTGGTCAGCTTCCAGCCCGTGGGCCTCACGCCGCACATGTTCCAGTACCGGCTGCTGCAGTGGGCCAAGCGCGCGCGGCGCCACATCGTGCTGCCCGAGGGCAACGACGACCGCATCCTGCGGGCCGCGGCGCAACTGCTTCAGCAAGACGTGGTGGACCTCACCGTCCTGGGCGACCCCGTGGAGGTGGCCGCTTCGGCCAAGCGCCTGGGCCTGAGCCTGCCCGCCGGCCACCTGCGCATCGTCGACCCGGTGAAATCGGCGCAGTACGCCGATTACGTGGACACGTTTTACGAGCTGCGCAAAGACAAAGGCGTGAACCACGACATGGCCCGCGACCTGCTGCGCGACGTCTCGTACTTCGGCTCGATGATGGTGTACAAGGGCGACGCCGACGGCATGGTGTCGGGGGCCGCGCACACCACGCAGCACACCATCCGGCCGGCGCTGCAGTTCATCAAAACCAAGCCGGGCGTGTCGGTGGTGTCGTCGGTGTTTTTCATGTGCCTGCCCGACCGGGTGGCCGTGTTCGGCGACTGCGCCGTGAACCCCAACCCCACCGCCGAGCAGCTGGCCGAAATCGCCATTTCGTCGGCCGACAGCAGCCGCGCGTTCGGCATCGAGCCGCGCGTGGCCATGCTCTCGTACTCGTCGGGCACGTCGGGGGCCGGGGCCGACGTGGAAAAAGTGCGCCGGGCCACCGCGCTGGTGCGCGAAAAGCGGCCCGATTTGAAGGTGGAGGGCCCCATCCAGTACGACGCGGCCGTGGACCCGCTGGTGGGCCGCCAGAAGCTGCCCGACTCGGAAGTGGCCGGCCAGGCCAGCGTCTTCATCTTCCCCGACCTGAACACCGGCAACAACACCTACAAGGCCGTGCAGCGCGAAACCGGGGCCCTGGCCATCGGCCCGGTGCTGCAAGGGCTGAACAAGCCGGTGAACGACCTGAGCCGCGGCTGCACCGTGGACGACGTGTTCAACACGGTGGTGATCACCGCCATCCAAAGCCAGCAGGCTTAGCCGGCGCGGGCCGGGGCCCCGCGCCGGCCGCGCCACGATTTTCTAATAGCTGATTCTTTCCCATGAATATTTTCGTCGTCAACGCCGGCAGCAGCTCCCTCAAGTACCAGCTTTTCCGCTGGCCGGCCGAGCAGCCCGTGAGCAGCGGGCTGGTGGAACGCATTGGCTCCGAACAAGCGACCCTCACCCACAAGGTTTTTGGCGGGCCGGGGGCCCCGGCCACCGAGGTGCGCCGCACCCAGCCGGTGCCCGACTGCGAGGCCGGCCTGCGCGCCGTGGTGGGCCTGCTCACCGACGGCCCCGGGGCCGTCGTCCGGGCCCCGGCGGAGATCGACGCGGTGGGGCACCGGGTGGTGCACGGCGGCGAAACCTTCACCGCGCCGACGCTCGTCACGGCCGAGGTGAAGGCGGAAATCAAGCGGCTGTTTGCGCTGGCCCCGCTGCACAACCCGGCCAATCTTCAGGGCATCGAGGTGGCCGAGCGCTTGTTTCCGCGGGCCCGGCAGGTGGCGGTGTTCGACACGGCGTTTCACCAAACGTTGCCCGCGCACGCCTTTCGCTACGCCCTGCCCGCGGCGCTTTACGACGAGCAGCGCATCCGCAAGTACGGCTTTCACGGCACCAGCCACCAGTACGTGGCCGCGCAGGCCGCGGCTTACCTCGGCCGGCCCGACGCCCGCCTCGTCACCGTGCACCTGGGCAACGGGTGCAGCGTGGCGGCGGTGCGCGGGGGCCGCTCGCTCGACACCAGCATGGGCTTCGGCCCGCTCGGCGGCCTGGTGATGGGCACCCGCTCCGGCGACCTCGACCCCGCCGTGCTGCTGCACTTGCTGGGGCCCCTGGGCTACTCGCCCGCGCGCCTCGGCGCGCTGCTCAACCAGGAAAGCGGCCTGCGGGGCCTCACCGGCTTCGGCGACATGCGCGACGTGGGGCGGGCCCGGGCCGCCGGCGACGCCCGCGCCGCGCTCGCCTACGACCTCTACGCCTACCGCATCCGCCAGTACATCGGGGCCTACGCGGCGGTGCTCAACGGGCTCGACGCGCTGGTGTTCACGGCCGGCGTGGGCGAAAACGATGCCCTGGTGCGCACCCTGGCCTGCCAGCAAATGGAGTTCTTCGGCCTGGAGCTGGACGAGGCCCGGAACGCGGCGCCGGCGCCGGGCCTGCGCGACCTCAGCGGGCCGGGGTCGCGGGCGCGGATCCTGGTCGTGCCCACCAACGAAGAGCTGGCCATTGCCCGGCAGTGCGCCGGGCTGCTGGCCTGAGGCGCGGCGCGCTACAGCTTGCCTTGCCGGATGAGCCGCCGGTACACCCGCACCAGCCGGGGCTGCGGCACGCCCAGCCAATACAGCAGCGCGACGACGGCGAAGGCCCCTTGCAGGCGGTACACGCCGTTGGCCAGGTACTTGCGGGCCGAGGTGGTGACGGCCCCGGGCAGCACCCGGAACGGCGCCCGCGCCCACAGCCGGCGCACGATGTCCTGGTCCTCCATCACCAGCAGGTCTTCGCGGTAGCCGCCGATTTGCTCGAACAGGGCCCGGCGCACGAACAGGCTCTGGTCGCCGAAGCGGACGATTTTCAGCGGGAAACGCGTCAGCCAGGCGCTGGCGCGCAAAAACCAGTGCGGGTGGTCGAACGCCAGGCGGTAGCAGCCGCTGCCCGCCCCGGCCGCCACCGCCCGGCCGATGTCGGCCAGGAAGCCCGGCGGCGGGTACGAGTCGGCGTGCAGGAAGTAGAGGACGGCCCCCGCGGCCGCCCGCGCCCCGTGGTTGAGCTGGGCGGCGCGGCCCTTGCGGGGGCAGGCCAGCACGCGGGCCCCGGCGTGCGCGGCCCGGGCCCGGGTGGCGTCGGTGCTGCCGCCGTCGGCCACGATGATTTCGAGGGCCCCGCCCGCTTCCCGCCGCAGGTAGGCGAGCAGCGGCCCGATGCCGGCCGCTTCGTTGAACGTCGGGATGACGACGCTCACGGCCGGCGCGGCCGGCGCTTCGGGCTGCCGCACGGCCCCTACGCCAGGGCCCCGCCGCAGCTCGAGCCGGCCCCCGCCGTGCAGCCGTAGCAGTGCTGGTTGACGACCACGGCCCGCCCGGCCAGCGCCGCCGCGTCGAAGTCGCGGATGTGCTGGGGGGCCGTCGGCTCCACGGGCAGCTCCAGCTGCTGGTTGAAGTCGCAGTCGAACAGCCGGCCGTCCCAGCCCACCGAGAGCGTGCTGCGGCACATCACGCTGGCCGCCGCCACGGGGTTGTAGGCCGCCACGAGCTGGGCCATGTAGGACTCGTACTGGCCGCTTTCGAGCAGGTAGTCGAGGAACCGGTTGATGGGCAGGTTGGTGATGGTGAGCAGGTTGTTGAACACGAGGCCGTGCTCCTGCCCCAGCTGCTGCTTGTAGGCCCGCTCCAGGGCCTGCTGGTTGCCCGGCCGCGCCGCGCCCCCGGGGTTGAACACCAGGTCGAGCACCAGGCCCGTGCCGGCCACGCCGTAGCCCGCCGCGTTCAGCCGGTGCAGGGCCCGAATGGAGCGCTCGAACACGCCGTCGCCGCGCTGGGCGTCGGTGTTTTTAGCCGAATAGCAAGGCAGCGACGACACCACCCGCACCCCGTGCCGGGCAAAAAACTCGGGCAGGTCGTGGTACTTTTTGTTGGCCACGATGATGGTCAGGTTGCAGCGCACGAGCACCTGCCGCCCGAGGGCCCCCAGCCGCTCCACAAACCACCGGAAATCCGGGTTCATTTCCGGGGCCCCGCCCGTCAGGTCCACCACCGGAATGTCGGTGCGGGCCAGCGCGTCGAGGCAAAGCTGCATCGTGGCGCGGGTCATGATTTCGGTGCGGTCGGGGCCCGCGTCCACGTGGCAGTGCTGGCAGGTCTGGTTGCAGAGCTTGCCCAGGTTGAGCTGCATCACGCCGAGCCCGGTGGCGCGCAGCGGCAGCAGCCCGCTTTCGCGCAGCTTGGCGGCAAACGCCGGCAGGCGCGCCCCCGCCTGGTCGGCCCGGCTGAGCACGGCGAGCTGGTAGCCGGGCTCGGCCAGCGCGTGGTGCTGGGTGTGGAGGGATTTCATGGGACGGGACGGGTTGGGTGGCGCGCGGGGGTTCGCCGGCCGCCACAAGCGGGCTCAATTAACGAAGCATCTCCCCATCCAAGCAAAAAATACCGCCGATTGTTCGCCGCTCACTTCAGCAAGTTATTCCCGATGAACGTGCCGATGTGGTCGCCCATGGCCTGGCCCTGCACCGCCGAATTCCGAAAATGGTAGCCCGCGTACACCCGCGACGCGGTGTTCTCGTCCGACGCCTGGCCAAAGCCGGTGAAGGCCCGGGTTTTGCCGGCGCTGTTGGTCACCGAGAACGGCAGGGCGTCGGTGCCGAAGAAATTTTTCAGCACGGCCGCGGCCGCCCCGCCCGCCGTGCCGTGGCCCGAGGGGTACTCGGCGTCGGGCGGGTTGGGAAACGCCAGCGGAATCCAGGCCGGGTCGGCCGCCGTGTCCGGGTTGTCGTCGGTGTCGGCCAGACGAATGGCGGTGATGGGCCGCCAGCGCTTGTACGCAAACTTGCCGTCGCACATGGCAACGTAAGAATCGGCTTCCGCCATTTGCAGCAAGGCCAGCAGCCGGGCCGTGGCGTAGGCATCCCGGGGTTTGGCGGCCAAAACGGTGCGGGCAATGCGGTTCCATTGCAGCGGCGAGCTGTCGAGCCAATACAAGGCAATGGCGGACTGCTCGGCCGTGCGGGCGCTGCTGACGGCCCCGCCCAGCGATTTTATCTCGTTGAAGTCGGCCGTGTACAAGGCCGACGTCAGCGCCGGGGGCGGCCCGGGCCGGAACTGTGCGGCCGACGTCAGGCCGAAGGGCTTCACGTCCTTCCACCCCGCCAGCCCGTAAAATCCGTTGAACGGGGGCCCGTTGAAGGGCGGCGTGTACTGGTAGTCGCCGGGGTTGGCGCCGATCGGGAACGCCACCTGCGCGTTGTCGGCCCCGTCGCCCGCCCGGCGGGCCAGGATGGCTTTGGCCGCCGCCTGGCCCAGGGCAATCCCGCGCGCCTTGGCGTCGCCGTCGCTGATTTTCGCCAGCAGGGCCGCGTAGAGCGAATCGGCGTAGGCTTTTTGGGCGGGCAGCAGCGCCAGCAGCGCGTCGTGGGCGGCGGCGCTCACGGCGGCGTCGGGCGCGGCGTCGGCCACCAGGGGGCCCTGCAAGGCGTAGGGCGCATTTTTTTGCTGGATGTTGTTCAACGCGTCGTACACGGCCAGGCTTTCGATGGCGTACGCCCGCGCTTCGAGGTGGGGCAAGACGAAAAAGCCGGTGGCCGGGTTGGCCATGCGCGTCACGGCCACGGTGGCGGCCTGGTTCCAGGCCAGCACGGCGTCGGGGGCCACGGCGCTGGGGGCTTCGGTCGCATCCTTTTGGCAAGACGTGGCCACGAGCAGGCAAACGGGCACTACGGAGCGCTGCACGCACCGCCGGAGGCGTTGACATTTTATCATGTTAATAGTTATTTTATTGGATGTGTTTGGATGAGCGGGCCGGTGCTTGGCCCACCCCAAGATGATTTTTCCGCGATGGCTTTGCCCGGTTAGTTGCCGGCGGGGCCCCGGGCGTGGCCAGACGCGCGCAGGGCGTCGACCAACAACCGGTTTGGCCGTTGGTCGACGCCGGCGCGCCATTCGTCCCCGAAGCAGTTTTCAGGCGCCTTTCATCCGCTTGATAATCAACACCAACTGCCCCTTCCGGACGGGGTGTGCTCCGTCCGGAAGGGGCAGTTGGCAGCGTTGGCAGTCCGCGCGCCCGGCTACTGCTCCGCAGCCACGCTCGCCAGGCGCGGACCGGCCGGCCGCTGCTGGTCGGCGCCCACTTCCGCCAGGCGCACTTCGGTGCTGCGCAGGTTCAAACCAAAACGGTGCTCTTCGCGGCCGATTTTCATTATGAACTCGTAGCGGCCGTCCGGCAGCTCGGCCACGTTGAGCACCCGGCCCAGGCTGGGGGCCGTGCTCACCAGCTCGTACCAGACTTTGTTGCTGGCATCGACCAGCTGCACCCTGCCGCGGCGGCTGGCCGGGTTGCAGGCCCACACCCGATAAGTCAGCTCACCGATTTTGTCCACCCCAGCGGTCCGGGGGCCCTCCTGGGCCAGGGCAGCCTGGGCGCTGAAAACGCCAAGCAAAGCGCTCAGCAGCCAAACGGTACGCGGCGGGGCACACCGGCCGGCAACGGACAACGAGGGATTTTTCATGGTTTTTGGGTTGGGGGTTAACAGCGGTAAAAGGAAAAGATTGCCCGGGGAAGTACCCCAAGATGGGCGGCGGCGAAAGCGTTTGCTTGCTTAATTGCCCGGCGGGGCCCGGGGGTGGCAACACAGGCGCGGGGAGTTGATAAACAGCCTGTTTGGTCGTTCGTCCATGCCCGGTGGCTGTTTGTCCACAAAGCAGATTTGAGGGGGTTTCAACTTAATTTTTCATAGGATTAATGTTATATTTACCTGAATTCAGCTGCTATTTTTTCGGCATGAAAAGGGCAGGTACTTCCAGGCTGGCAATCGCCCTGACCGCTGTTGATGAGCGGTTCTGGCTGCGGCACGGGCTGTTCTGGGCGGCCGACTTTGCCCTGATGGTGTGGTTTGTTCTGTTCGGGATTCACAGCGCGACGGGCTGGTGGATGGTGCCGCGCCGGGCGCTGCTACTGACCGCCATGCACGTGGCGGTCACCTACCCGTTGCTCTACGGCGTGGTACCGGCGCTGTGGCAGCAAAACCGGCGGGGCCGCCTGCCGCTGCTGCTGCTGGGGTGGCTCGTCTTCAGCGTTGCCCTGAACTACGTCCACCGCTACTTCATCCTGCTGCCTTTGAAAGGCGAGCCAGACATTGGCTTGCGCACGGTGTTCGCAGGGACTTTTTCTAACCCCGTGATACTGGTGACGGCCGGGGTGGCGGCCAGCCTGCGCGTGTACCGGCGCTGGCGGAAGCAGGCGCTGGACAACGACCGGCTCATGCAGGAGAATTTTCGCGCCGAGCTGCAACAGCTCAAAGCCCAGATTCACCCGCACTTTCTCTTCAACACCCTCAACAACCTGTACGCGCTGACCCTGCGGCAATCGGCGCGCGCCCCCGAAGTGGTGGACCGCCTGACGGGGCTGTTGCGCTTTGTGGTGGAGCAGGGCGACGCCCCCCAGATAGCCCTGTCCGACGAGGTGGCCCTCCTCCGCGACTACCTGGCCCTTAAGCAGCTGCGCTACGGGCCGCGGCTAACGCTGAGCTTTCAAACGGAGGGCATTTCGACGACTGTGGGCGCTTCTTTATTCATTTCGCCCCTGCTGCTGCTGCCCCTGGTCGAAAACGCCTTTAAGCACGGGGTGGCCGAACAGCTGGGACCGGCGCGCATAAGCATCGCGCTGGCCGTGGCCGGCGACTGCTTCACGTGCGTCATCGCGAACACCAAAAGCCGGTCCGTAGCAGCAGAGGCGGCCCCGAACGGCATTGGCGTGCGCAACGTGCAGCAGCGGCTTCGCCTGCTCTATGCGGAGCAGCACCGCTTCGAAATCGAGGCCCGCGACGACACCTATACTGTCCGCCTCGCGCTTCAGCTGCGCGGGCCGGGGGCCTCCGTGCCCCCGCCGGGGCCGGGTTGGCTGCGCCCCGAAATCCTGGGCGCTCGCCCGGGCCGGGAGTGGCCGGCCGGGGCCCTGGAATCGCCCGCATTCGTCCCTACTGCCCAACGCTCATGAACAGGTGGCCCCAACACCGGCTCATCCGGCACGGGCTGTTCTGGGCCGTGGTTTCGGCGCTTTTTATGCTGATGTGTTTGCCCGCGTACCTGTTCGCGGGCGTGCCTGTACCCTGGGGGCAGTACTTTATGTCCGCGCTGCCAACGTTTCTGCTTGGCACGTACTCGCTGGTGTACGGGCTGTTGCCCCGGTTCCTGCGGGCCCGCCAAGGCGTGCGGTCGCTGCTGCTGCTGGGCGCGTGGCTGGCGGCCGGTGCCCTGCTGGCCAACCTGCTGGATGTGTGCTACGACTTTGTGTGGGCCCCCGGCTTGTTTCAGAAAATGCCGGGCCGGGCATTTCACTGGCCCGAAGTCGCGGACCACCTGCACATGAGTTTTTTTCCGCTCCTGCTGATCGCGGGCTTTGCCAGCGCGTTGAAGGTATTCAACCGCTGGCACGCCGACGAACACCTCCATCAGCAGCTGCTTCAGCGCAAGCTGCAAGGCGAGCTGCAGCGGCTGAAAGCCCAGCTCCAACCCGCTTTTTTGTTCGGCACCCTGCGCACCCTGCGCACCCTGACGGCGCAAAATTCGCCGGATTCGCCGGCGGCGGTGCTGCACTTGTCGGCCCTGCTGCGCTACATGCTTTACGAGGGCCAGCAAGACGCCGTGCCGCTGGCCGACGAGGCCGCGATGATGCAGCACTACGTGGCCCTGGAGCAGCTCCGGCTGGGGCACCGCGTGGATGTATCGTTCAGCTTTAGCGGGCCGGCGGGCGCCTGTCTCATCGCGCCGCTGCTGCTGCTGCCGTTTGTGGAAAACGCGTTTCGGCACGGCACCGGCCCCGATTTGGAATGCCCGTGGGTGAGCATCGACCTGGTGGCGCAAAAAGGGGGCGTGAGCTTTAAGGTAATCAAC
>JANXOE010000240.1 GCA_025353745.1 Hymenobacter sp. | reverse complement strand
GCTCGACTGCACGCCGGCCGTGGTGGCCGAGGCGGTGCGGCGGGGCTGCAACGTGGTGGTGGCCCACCACCCGGTTATTTTCCGGCCCCTCAAGCGCCTCACGGGGGCCACCGAGGTGGAGCAAACCATCATGGCGGCCCTGAAAAACGACGTGGCCGTCTACGCCGCCCACACCAACCTCGACAACGTGCGCGGCGGCGTGAACGACAAGCTGGCCGAAAAGCTCGGCCTGACCAAAACCCGCGTCCTGGCCCCGCAAAGCGGCATCCTGGCCCGCCTCGTCACCTACGTGCCCAACCGGCCCGAAGACCAGTCCGCCGACGTGGCCGGGCGCGTGCTGGGGGCCCTCTACGCGGCCGGCGCGGGCCGGGTGGGCCAGTACGGCGAGTGCAGCTTCCGCACCGACGGCCTGGGCACCTTCACGCCCGGCGCGGGCACCCGCCCCGCCATCGGCCGGGAAAACCGGCCCGAAGCCGTGCCCGAAACCCGCCTCGAAGTGCTGCTGCCCCTGCACCGGCAGGCCGCCGTGCTGGGGGCCCTGCGCCGGGCCCACCCTTACGAAGAAGTGGCCTACGAGCTCATCAAGCTAGAAAACGCGCACCAGGACGTGGGCGCCGGCCTCGTGGGCGAGCTGCCCGGGGCCCTGGCCCCCGCCGCCTTTCGGGCCCTGCTGAAGGAGCGGCTGCGCGTGCCGGTGGTGCGCTTCACGGCCTTCGAAAAACCGATTAAAACCGTGGCGCTGTGCGGCGGGGCGGGCGCGTTTTTGATCGGCGCGGCACGGGCGGCGGGGGCCGACGCCTACGTGACCGGCGACGTGAAGTACCACGAGTTTTTCGGGGCCGAGGGCCGGCTCATGCTCTGCGACGTGGGCCATTTCGAGAGCGAGCAGTTCACCGGCGAGGTTTTCCGCGATTTGCTCCTGGCCGGATTTGGGCGTACTTTTGCGGTCTTATTCGCTGACACTCCTACGAATCCCGTTCACTATGACTGCTAAAGCTGCCGCCCTGGCCCATGCCGATGTTCCCGTAGCCGCCAAGCTGGAAGCCCTGCTCGCGTTGCAGCACCTTGATTCCCAGCTGGATGAAATCCGGCGCGTGCGCGGCGACCTGCCCGAGGAAGTGCGCGACCTCGAAGACGAGATTGCCGGCTACGAAGTGCGCGTCAAGAAATTCGACGAGGACATTCAGGGCCTCAACGACTTCATCAAGAGCCGCAAGCAGGCCAGCAAGGACGCCGAGACGCTCATCAAGAAGTACGACGAGCAGCAGCAAAACGTGCGCAACAACCGCGAGTTCGAAGCCATCGCCAAGGAAATGGAGCTGCAGCGCCTCGAAATCCAGATTTCAGACAAGAAAATCAAGGAATCGCAGTACCAGATCGACGTGAAAAACGCCGAAATCGCCGGCACGAAGAGCAAGCTCGACGAGCGCCGGAAGGACCTGGAAACCAAAAAAGGCGAGCTCGACACCATCATTGCCGAAAACGAGGAAGAAGAGCGCGGCATCCTGGCCCAGCGCGAGCTGGCCACCGAGCCCGTCGAGCCCCGCCTACTGACGGCCTACACCCGCATCCGCGGCAACGTGCGCAACGGCCTGGCCGTGGTGCTGGTGCGCCGCGACGCCTGCGGCGGCTGCTTCAACACGGTGCCGCCCCAGCGCCAGGCCGACATCATCTCGCACAAGAAAATCATCGTGTGCGAGCACTGCGGACGCATTTTGGCCGACGTGGAAGGCCGCGCCAGCGTCAACGTTTAAGCTTGCCCTTATCTCGGTGCGGACGCTTCGCGGTATGTGGTCGGTCCGAAACAAAAACCAAAAGGAACGGCCCCGGGTCGTTCCTTTTTTGTTGACTGACCGTTCCATGGCCCGCCCTTCCGGCAAATCTGCGCTGCTGCTCCGCCGGCCGGCCGGCCGGTGGCTGGGGGCCGTGGTGGGTTTGGGGCTGTTGCTGGCTTTCGCCCCACCGGCCCCCGCCGGCCCGCAAACCGGCCCGGAAAACGATCCGCCCGCCGCCCGCGAGGGCCCCCAGGAGTTGCCCCCCGCCAGCCAGCGCGCCTACGCCGAGGTGCTGAAGCTGCGCCTGGGCCCCGCCCGGCAGCTGCTGGCGCCCGAGCTGGCCCGCCAGCCCGCGGCCCCCGCCCCCCTGCTGGTGGCCGACTGCGCCGATTTCCTGGAGCTGCTGGCCACCGAGGACGCCGGCCGCTACGAGCAGCTCGCCCCCGGCCAGCAGGCCCGGCTCGACGCGCTGGCCCGCGCCCCGGAGGGCCCCTGGCGCGACTACGCCCGGGCCGAAATCCGGCTGCACCTGGGGCTGGAGCAGCTGGGCTTTGGCCACGAAGTGCTGGGGGCCTGGAGCCTGCGCCAGGCCTACCAGCAGGCGCAGGCCGTGGTGCGGCGGTACCCGGATTTCCTGCCCGCCCGCAAAACACTGGGCCTGGGGCAGTTTGCCCTGGGCACCCTGCCCCAGGGCTACCACTGGCTGCTCCGCCTGCTGGGCCTGCCCGGCGATGTGGAAGCCGGCCTCGCCAACCTGGGCCGGGCCGCGGCGCAGCCCCACGCCTTCCAGGCCGAAAGCCAGCTTTTCGGGGCCCTGCTCCGCGAGAACTACTACAAGCAGCCCGCCGATGCCCTGCGGCTGGTGGGGCAATTGCAGGCCCAGCAGCCCGACAACTTGCTGGTTACCTACCTGGCCGTGAGCTTGTTTAAGCGCCAGCACCAGGCCGCGGCGGCCCTGGCCGCCTACCGGGCCCGGCCCATTGGCCCGGCCTACGCGCCGCTGGCCTACCTGCACCACCTGGCCGGCGACCTGCTGCTGTACCAGGCCGACTACGCCGGCTCGGAACGCGAAAACCTGCAGTTTTTGCGCGAGTACCGGGGCCGCCACTACCGCAAAGACGCGGCTTTTAAGCTCTACCTGGCGGCGTGGCTGGGCGGGCAGCCGG
This sequence comes from Hymenobacter sp., assembly GCA_025353745.1. GTDB lineage: Bacteria > Bacteroidota > Bacteroidia > Cytophagales > Hymenobacteraceae > Hymenobacter. The sequence continues at coordinate 9,810 of JANXOE010000240.1, read as the reverse complement.
CCGCGGCCGTGGACGCCTACCGCCAGCAAATCAACCGGGCCGGGCCCACGGCGGTGGAGGAAGATGCTTATGCCCAGCGCTTTTACCACAACGCCCAAACCCTCAACCCCGTCCTCACCCGCGCCCGGCTCCAGCTCGACGGCGGCTACTACCGGCCGGCCCTGGCCACCCTGCGCGGCTTCCGGGCCTCGGGCGCCGCGCCCCTGCGCGACCGCCTCGAGGGCCCCTACCGCTACGCCCGCGCCTACCAGGGCCTCGGCCGGCCCGATTCGGCCCGCCTGGCCTATGCCCAAACGCTGGCGCTGTCGGACCAGGCAGGGGAAAACGCCTATTATTTCGGCCCGCAGGCGGCTTTGGAGCTGGGCTACCTGGCCCGCGCCGCCGGCCAGCGCGCCCAGGCCCGGGCCTATTTCGAGCAAGCCCTTCGCTCGCCCTGGCACGAGTACAAAAACAGCACCGACGCCAAAGCCAAGCTGGCCCTGCGCGGGTTGTAGCCGCGTTGCCGTCTTTACCACGCATTGAATTGAGCCAGACCGTTCGCCTTGAGCTAGCCAGCCTGCCCGTCGCCCCGGGGGAATTCCGGCGGCGGGCCCTGCAATGGGGGGCGCGCCGCGCGCATTGCACCTACTTCGAGCACAACGACCAGCGGGCCTACCCCCGGGGGCCCTTCGAACGCCTGCTGGCCGTGGCCGATGCTGCGCCCGCCACGCCCACGCTGGCCGCCCTGGGGGCCCTGCTGGCTCAACCGGCGCCGGGGGGCCCGCGCTGCGGCTTCATTACCTACGACGTCAAGAACGAGGTTGAGTCCCTGACCAGCAACAACTTTTCGGCCATGGCGTGGCCTGCGCTGCATTTTTTCGAGCCCGAAACGTGGCTGCGCTGGCGGGGCGACACCGTGGAGATCGGGGGCCGTACGGCGGGGGTTGTGGACGAGATCCTGGCCACGCCGCTGCCGGCCGGGGCCCTCCCGCAGGTGCCCGCCCTGCGCCCGCGCATGCCCAAGGCAGCGTATTTGCGGGCCGTGGAGGCCATCCGCGAAGACATTCTCAACGGCGAAGTGTACGAGCTGAACCTGTGCCAGGAGTTTTACGCCGAAACCGTGGCCCTCGACCCCACGGCCGTGTTTTGGCGGCTCAACGCGGCGTCGCCGGCCCCGTTTGCGGGCTTCGTGCGCTGGCACGACCACTACCTGCTCTGCGCTTCGCCGGAGCGGTTTTTGGCGCACCAGCCGCCCCTGCTCGTCTCCCAGCCCATCAAGGGCACCGCCCGGCGCGGCGCCACCCCGGCCGACGACGAGCAGCAGCGCCGCGCCTTGCGCGACGACGAAAAAGAGCGGGCCGAAAACCTGATGATCGTGGACCTGGTGCGCAACGACCTGGCCCGCGTGGCCCAAACCGGCTCCGTGCGCGTGCCCGAGCTGTTCGGCCTCTACCCCTTCCGCCACGTGTGGCAAATGATTTCGACGGTGGAAGCCGCGCTGCGGCCCGGCGTGGGCTTGCCGGAAATCCTGCGCGCCACGTTTCCGATGGGCTCCATGACCGGGGCCCCCAAGGTCCGGGCCATGCAGCTCATCGAGCACTACGAGCGCAGCCGGCGCGGCCTCTACAGCGGCAGCATCGGCTACGCCTGGCCCGACGGGGCGTTCGATTTCAACGTCGTCATCCGCTCGCTGCAATACCGCGCCGACACCGGCTACCTCGGCTTCCAGGTCGGCTCGGCCATCACCTACGATTCGGACCCCGAGCGCGAGTACGCCGAGTGCCTGCTGAAAGCCCAGGGGCTGCTGGAGGCCCTGGGCACGGGCATCGTTTAACAGCGGTTCGCCGGTGGGCGGCTGGCCCCGGGCGCGGGGCCGGCCGCCCACCGGCAGCCGTTAACTGCTGCCTGTTAAATGTTAAACAACCTCGCCCTGCCATTCTGTCATTTGCGGTAGAAAACCGTATCTTTGCGCCCCGCTGAAAAGCGGTTTCTGCTATGCCCCAACCCTTGCTCACCCTTGATTTTTTGGATAAGGCCCCTGTGGCTGAGGCCGTACCCGGCGGCGAAGTGCGCATCACCGCCGCCACCCGCACGGGCCGCCAGCGCAAGCTTTACATCGAGAGCTACGGCTGCCAGATGAACTTCTCGGATTCTGAAATCGTGTCGAGCATTTTGTACGACGAAGGCTTCGATACGACCGAGGACTTGGCGTCGGCTGACCTCGTGCTGCTCAACACCTGCTCCATCCGCGAGAAGGCCGAGCAGACGGTGCGCATGCGCCTCAAACAAATCAACTCGCACAAAAAGCGCAAGCCCGGCATGCTCGTGGGCGTGCTCGGCTGCATGGCCGAACGCCTGAAAAGCAAGTTCCTGGAAGAAGAAAAAATCGTGGACCTGGTGGTGGGCCCCGACGCCTACCGCGACCTGCCCCAACTCATCAGCCAGGTCGAGGGCGGCCAAAAAGGCGTGAACGTGCTGCTCAGCCGCGAAGAAACTTACGCCGACATCACGCCCGTGCGCCTGAATTCCAACGGCGTGTCGGCGTTCATCAGCATCATGCGCGGCTGCGACAACATGTGTTCGTTCTGCGTGGTGCCCTTCACCCGCGGGCGCGAGCGCAGCCGCGACGCCCACAGCATCTTGCAGGAAGCCAGCGACTTGGTGGCCGCCGGCTACAAGGAAGTGACGCTGCTGGGCCAGAACGTGGACTCCTACAAGTGGGCCAGCGCCGACGGCCTGGAGCACGTCAACTTCGCGCAGCTGCTCGAAAGCGTGGCCCTGCTCAGCCCCGCGCTGCGGGTGCGCTTCTCCACCTCGCACCCCAAGGACATTACCGACGAGGTGCTGCACACGATGGCGCGGCACGACAACATTTGCAAATACATCCACTTGCCCGCCCAGAGCGGCAACTCGCGCGTCCTCAGCCTGATGAACCGCACCTACGACCGGCCCTGGTACGAGGCGCGGGTGCTGAAAATCCGCGAAATCCTGGGCGACGACTGCGCCATCTCGACCGACATGATTGCCGGCTTCTGCTCCGAAACCGAGGAAGAGCACGAGGACACGAAGCGCCTGATGGAGTTCGTGCGCTACGACATGGCGTACCAGTTTTTCTACTCCGAGCGCCCCGGCACGCTGGCCGCCCGCAAGCTGGCCGACGACGTTCCGCTGGAAACCAAGAAGCGCCGCTTGCAGGAACTCATTGACTTGCAGCAGCTCCACAGCGCCGAGCGCAACAAGCGCGGCATCGGCCAGGTGCACCAGGTGCTGGTCGAAAACTTCTCGAAGCGCTCGAAAGAGCATTTGAGCGGCCGCAACAGCCAGAACCAAGTGGTTATTTTTCCGAAGCAGGAATTTAAAAAAGGCGACTACGTGAACGTGCTGGTGCACTCGTCTTCGGCCAGCACGCTCCTAGGGGAAGCTGTGTAGATCAGGCCCGCACCGGGCCCGCGGCCCCGGTGCGGCAACGGATTTGAACGTCTTACCGCCCATTACCGACCATTGCCCTTGACTACCCAGGAAATTCAATCCATCAAGCAGCGCTTCGGCATCATCGGCAACGCGCCGGCGCTGAACTACGCCATTCAGGTGGCGGCCCAGGTGGCCCCGACCGACATGACGGTGCTCATCACCGGCGAGAGCGGCTCGGGCAAGGAGTCGTTTTCGAAGATTATTCACGCCCTCTCGCCGCGCAAGCACGGCCAGTTCATCGCCATCAACTGCGGGGCCATCCCGGAGGGCACCATCGACTCGGAGCTGTTCGGGCACGAAAAAGGCTCGTTCACGGGGGCCAACGAGGCGCGCAAGGGCTATTTTGAGGTGACCAACGGCGGCACCATCTTCCTCGACGAGATTGGGGAGATGCCGCTCGGCACCCAGGCCCGCCTGCTGCGCGTGCTCGAAAACGGCGAATTTATCCGCGTGGGCTCCAGCAAGGTGCAGAAAACCGACGTACGCGTGGTGGCCGCCACCAACGTGAACCTGCTCGAAAACGTCCGCAACGGCCGCTTCCGCGAAGACCTGTACTACCGCCTGAGCACGGTGCCGATCACGGTGCCGGCGCTGCGCGAGCGCGGCGAGGACATTTATTTGCTGTTCCGCAAGTTCACGGCCGACTTTTCGGAGAAGCACCGGGTGAAGCCGATTTCGCTCACGCCCGACGCGGTGCAGCTGCTCACGCGGTTCCGGTTTCCGGGCAACATCCGCCAGCTCAAGAACATCGCCGAGCAAATTTCGGTGCTGGAAATGGAGCGCGAGCTCGACGCCCGCCAGCTGGCCAAGTACCTGCCGGCCGCCCAGGCCAGCCAGCTGCCCATGCTGCTGGGCCCCACCGGCGCCGACGGTCCCGGGGCCGGCTACTCGGAGCGGGACCTGATGTACAAGATCCTGTTCGACATGCGGCGCGACATGACCGACCTCAAAAAGCTGGTGCTGGAGCTGGCCGCCGGCCAGCGGCCCCACGAAGCCCAGGAGCTGCTGCGCCAGAACAGCCACTTGTTTGCCGGTGGGGCGGCCGGCGCCGGCAACGGGTTCGAGGGCCCCCCGGCCACCGAATACTTCCTGGGGCCCCCGGCCGGCCCGGCGCTGCAAGTGGAGGCCGACGGCTACGACGAGGCGCAGCCCGTGGAAGACATTCCGCACGAAACCGAGGAAGAGACGTTGTCGCTGGACGTGAAGGAGAAGGAAATGATCCTCAAGGCCCTGCGCAAGCACCACAACAAACGCAAGTACGCCGCCCACGACCTGGGCATCTCCGAGCGCACCCTCTACCGCAAACTCAAGCAGTATGACCTGGAACAAGTGTAAGCTGGCCGTAAGCTACTCGTTGCTAGCCGTCTGCCTCGTGTTGGGGCTGGCGGGCTGCGGCGTGTACTCGTTCAACGGCACCAACATCGACCCGGCCGTCCGCACGTTTTCCATCCAAACCATTCAGACGACGGCCCCCACCGCCCCGGCTTTTATATCCCAGCGGTTTACGGAGGATTTGAAGGATTATTTCCAGCGCAACACCAACCTCAAGCTGGTGCCGCGCGACGGCGACATCCAGTTCGACGGCACCGTCGTGGCCTACGACTACGCTCCGGCCGCCATTCAAAAGGTTGACAACGTGGACCTGGCGGCCTCCAACCGCCTCACCGTGCAGGTGAAAATCCGCTTCACCAACAGCAAGGACGAAAAGCAAAGCTTCGACCAGATTTTCCAGAATTTCGGCGACTTCCAGGCCACCCAAGACATCGCCGCCGTGAACAACGACCAAACGGCGGTGCGCAAAATCACCAATAACATCATCACCGATATTTTCAATAAGTCGGTGGCCAACTGGTGATTGCCCCTTAGGAGTTTTACAGCACGAGTTATGAGCCGCGCGGTTTCGGCGCATGAGTACGCCCCAGCCTGTTGTTTTAAAACTCATAATTCTTCCTTTTTACCTCCTAACCCGAAAAGCATGACCCGCGCCGCCCTCCTGCACGTCCTCGACAACGCCACGGCCATCGCGCCGGCCGAGGTGCGCGAGCTGGAGCAGCTGGCCCAGGCTTTTCCGTACTGCCAGACGGCGCACCTGCTGCTGGCCAAGGCCGCCCACGACCAGGGCACCATGCTGGCCGGCCAGCGCCTGCGCCGCGCCGCCACCTACGCCGCCGACCGCGAGCTGCTGCGCCACCTCATTGAGCAAGTGGCCCCCGAGGCCGCGCCGCCCGTTGAGCCGGGGCCCCTCCCGGCCCACGGGGAAAGCGCGGCGCGGCCCGCCGAGCCGGCGGCTACGCCAGCCGTCGAAGAACCAGCAGCGGGCTTGGAAGCCGCGCTACCAGCGGCCCCCGAAGTGGCAGCCGCAGCGCCCATCCCAACGGTTGGCCCCGAGCTTGCCGATGCCGCGGAGATTGCCGACGCAACGCCGGACGAAATACCCGCTCCGGTTTCCGGGGCCCTCCTGACCACGGAAGCCGAGCCCTTCCCGCCGGTAGCAGACGAGGCCGCGCCCGCCGGCGCCGACGGACCCCAAGCCAGTGATTTGGCCGCCGCGCCCGAGCTGCCAGCCCCGCCCGTGGCCGAGGGCCCTGGCCCGGCGGACGTGCCCCTTCCCGCCGAGCCCGAGCTGCCGGCCGCCGCGCCGCCCATCCGCCCGCCCGAAGACTCGGGCGCGGCGCGGCTGGAATTTGGCTTGCAGGAAGTGCCGGCGCTGGTGGTGGGCCCGGTTTACGAATTGCCGGGGCTGGTCGACGAGTGGGCGGCGGCGGCCACCTCCCTGGCGTTGGGCGCGCCGGTGGTGGCCGTGGCGCCGCCGGAAGTTATCGTTGCGCCGGGGCTGTTGCCCATGGCCTTTACCGGCGACGCGGCTTTGGGCTACGGCCTCGGGGGCGGGAGCCGCCTGGGCTTCGCCCTGCAGCAAACGAACTCGTGGGAAGGCGACGACCGGGCGGCCGAAGCGCCGGCTGCTTCGCTGCCGCCCACCGGCGAGTTTTTTGCCCCCGATGCGCTGCTGCTCGACCACTGGACCGCGCACCGCCCCCCCGACCTGCCTTCCGCCGGCGACCTTATCAACAACTTCCTGCGGCGGCAGCCCCGCCTCTCGCGCCCGACCATGCTGCCGTCGGCCACGGCGGGGGCCCAGGCCGACCTGAGCGTCCGCAGCAGCCGCCCCGAAACCGAGCTGGCCTCCGAAGGCCTGGCGCAAATACTGGTGCGCCAAGGCAAAACGGCCCGTGCCATCGAGATTTACGAGCGGCTGATGGTGAAGCAGCCGGAAAAAATGGCGTACTTTGCGTCCCAGATCAACCAATTGCAATCCCCGGCCCAATAAGCACGGCTGGCTTTTTCTTTCCCATGTACACTGCCTTACTGATTCTGATCCTGCTCGTGTGCTTCCTGCTGGCCCTGGTGGTGCTGGCCCAAAACCCCAAGGGTGGCGGCCTTTCCGGCCAGTTCAGCGCCGGCGGCGCGGTCAGCATGATGGGCGTGAAGCGCACCGGCGACCTGCTCGAAAAACTCACCTGGGGCTTCGCCATCGCCTTGGTGGTGCTCTCGCTCGGCACCCACATGCTGGGCCAAAGCGCCGCCGGCCCCGCCCGCAGCGTGAACCAGCAGCGCGCCCTCGAAACCAAGCTGCCCGCCGCGCCGTCGCTGCCGGCCCCCGCGGCCCCGGGCGCCCCCACCCCCGGCGCTACGGCCCCGGCCCAGCCGGCGCCCCAGCCCGCCAAGTAATTGGTTGCTTTGACCGCGGCCGTTGACATCCCCTGAGCCGCCGGCTCCGCAACGCGCGGAGCCGGCGGCTTTTTTGGTGGCCGAACCCTTGCCATTGTTGCCACTCGCCGGCCCAAACCTGCCCATTTTGTCAGGTTTTGGGCCCTGGCACGGGAAGTGTCGGTGGGCAGCGTACCCTGATTTTCTTCACCCATTTAACCACAACACACCCAGAATGGCAATTAGCATGAAACCGCTGGCCGACCGCGTCATTGTCCGCGCCGCCGCCGCCGAGGAAAAAACCAAGTCCGGCATCATCATCCCCGACACCGCCAAGGAGAAGCCCCAGCGCGGCGAAGTGGTGGCCGTGGGCGAAGGCAAAACCGCTGACAGCGGCTCGCTCATCAAGCCCCAGGTGAAGGTGGGCGACCAGGTGCTCTACGGCAAGTACGCCGGCACGGAAATCACCGTCGACGGCGAAGAGCTGCTCATCATGCGCGAGTCGGACATCTTCGCGGTGCTGTAGGCCGGCACGGCGGTTCGATTCATTTCCCAATAAATAACCCCGTTTAACCATTCAAAATGGCTAAGAACATCCAATTCGACACCGAAGGCCGCGCCCGCTTGCAGGCCGGCGTCAACAAACTGGCCAACGCCGTGAAAGTGACCCTGGGGCCCAAGGGCCGCAACGTCATCATCGACAAAAAATTCGGGGCCCCCACCATCACCAAGGACGGCGTGACCGTGGCCAAGGAGATTGAGCTGCGCGACCCGATCGAGAACATGGGCGCCCAGCTCGTGAAGGAAGTGGCCTCGAAAACGGCCGACCAGGCCGGCGACGGCACCACCACCGCCACCGTGCTGGCTCAGGCCATCTACGCGGCCGGCTCGAAAAACGTGGCCGCCGGGGCCAACCCGATGGACCTGAAGCGCGGCATCGACAAGGCCGTGCACGCCGTGGTGGCCAACCTGAAATCCCAATCGAAGAAGATCGAGAACTCGGCGGAAATCGCCCAGGTGGGCACCATTTCGGCCAACAACGACGCGGAAATCGGCAAAATGATCGCCGATGCCATGGAGAAAGTGGGCAAGGAAGGCGTCATCACCGTGGAAGAAGCCCGCGGCACCGAAACCGAAGTGAAAACGGTGGAAGGCATGCAGTTCGACCGCGGCTACCTCTCCCCCTACTTCGTGACCAACCCGGAGAAGATGGAAGTGGAGATGGAGTCGCCCTACGTGCTCATCTACGACAAGAAAGTGAGCACCATGAAGGAGCTGCTGCCCGTGTTGGAGCAAGTGCTCGGCACCGGCAAGCCCCTGGTCATCATTTCGGAAGACGTGGACGGTGAGGCCCTCGCCACCCTGGTGGTGAACAAGCTGCGCGGCTCGCTGAAAATCGCGGCCGTGAAGGCCCCCGGCTTCGGCGACCGCCGCAAGGCCATGCTCGAAGACATTGCCACCCTCACGGGCGGTACCGTCATCAGCGAAGAGCAGGGCTACAAGCTCGAAAACGCCACCCTCGAATACCTGGGCACGGCCGAGAAAATCATCATCGACAAGGACAACACCACCATCGTCAACGGCAAGGGCGACAAGGACGCCATTCAGGGCCGCATCGCCCAGATTAAGGCCCAGATGGAAACCACCACGAGCGACTACGACAAGGAGAAGCTCCAGGAGCGCCTCGCCAAGCTCTCGGGCGGCGTGGCCATCCTCTACATCGGCGCCAGCACCGAGGTGGAAATGAAAGAGAAAAAGGACCGGGTGGACGACGCCCTGCACGCCACCCGCGCCGCCGTTGAGGAAGGCGTGGTGCCCGGCGGCGGCGTGGCCTTCGTGCGCGCCATCGAGGCCCTGGCCGCGGTGGACACCCACAACGCCGACGAGCGCACCGGTGTGAACATCATCCGCACGGCCCTCGAAGCCCCGCTGCGTACCATTGTGGCCAACGCCGGCGGCGAAGGCTCGGTGGTGGTGCAGAAAGTGCGCGACGGCAAAGGCGACTTCGGCTACAACGCCCGCGAAGACCGCTACGAGAACCTGGTGGCCGCCGGCATCATCGACCCGACCAAGGTGACCCGCCTCGCGCTGGAGAACGCCGCTTCCATCGCCGGCCTGCTGCTGACGACCGAAGCCGTGATTTCGGACGAACCCGAGCCCAAAGAAGCCGCCGGTGGCGGCCACGGCGACGGCGGCATGGGCGGCATGGGTGGCATGGGCGGCATGATGTAAGTCGAGCCGCGAGCCCTCTTGCTCCGCAAACCAAAAGTCCCGCTGGCAGTGCCAGCGGGACTTTTTTGCGTGTTGCCGACGGCCCCGGGTTTGTGCCCCGGACGCAAGGTTTGCGGTTCGGAGCCAAGGTTTGTGGCCCGGAGCCAGGGTTTGCACCCGCGAAGCGGTTGGCGAGGGTTCGGAAAGAGTGGGCAGACGGTCTGAAGCGGTTGGCGGACGCTTGGAAGGAGTTGGCAGGCGTTCGGAAGGGGTTTGCGGGGGTTTGGAAGCGGTTGGCGGGTGCTTGGCAGGAGTTGGCGGGGGTTCGGAAGCGGTTAGCGGGCGCTTGGAAGCAATTTAATTCATAAAAACCGTCATGCTGAGCGCAGCGGAGTCGAAGCATCTCTCCCGCTGGCTAATCCTGATGATTACTGCTGCGGG
>JANXOE010000239.1 GCA_025353745.1 Hymenobacter sp. | reverse complement strand
GCGCCCGACCGAAAATACGTTGTCACGGCCCGGTACGCGCCCCTGGCCCGCTTGGGCCCCGTGCCCATGCCGATGAGCGACCGCCGCACCGAGCCCTACACGCCCTGGGGCCGGGCCACGTTTGCGCTGGGTGGGCAGCGCCAGCAGCTCACGCTTTACCGTAAAGCCAACGATTCCACCCTGTTCTTGCCCTTCGCCGACCCCAGCAACGGGCGCACCACCTACGGCGGCGGTCGCTACCTCGACGCGCGCGTGCCCGCCGAGGGCGCCGCTGCCATCGTGCTGGATTTCAACCGGGTGTACAACCCGTACTGCGCCTACAACAACGAGTACAGCTGCCCCGTGCCGCCGCCCGAAAACCGCCTGACGGTGGCCGTGCCCGCCGGCGAAAAGTCGTTTCACGAATAACCTGTAAAACCCTGCCCCGTCAGCGGCCCGTTGGCCCGAACCGCTCGGTGCGGATGGATTCGTCGGGCAGGCCCTGCGCTTGCAGGAGCGTGGCAGCGCTTTCCACCAGGCCCGTGGGCCCGCATACGTAGCATTGCGGCGGGCCCGGCAGGCGGCCCACGGCTTCGCCGAGCAGGGCCGCGTCGATGCGCCGCTGGTGGCCGACCCAGCCCGCCGGGGCCCTCCGGGTGAAGGTGAGCAGCAGCGTAAAAGCTGGATCAGATTTTACAAATTCCTCTAATTCAGTTTGGTAGATGACCTCGTCGGGCGTGCGCACGCTGAACAGCAGCACGACCGGGTTGCGCAGCCCGGCCCGCTGGCGGTGGCGCAGCATGGCCATCAGCGGCACCACGCCCGAGCCGCCGGCCACGAGCAGCAGGGGCGCTTCCGGGGCCGTGGCGGGCCACACGAAGTAGCCGCCGATGGGGCCCCGCAGCTCGAGCTGGTCGCCCACGGCCACGCCTTCAAACAAAAAACCCGACACCTCGCCGTCGGCAATCAGCTCCACGGTGAGGGCAATTTCGCCGGCTTGCTCGGGCGGGGAGGCGATGGAGTAGCTGCGCTCGGCCCGGTAGCCGTCGGGGGCCGTCAGGCGCAGGTCGTAGTGCTGGCCGGCGCGGTGGGGCGTCCACTGCGGCAGGCGGATGGTGTAGGTGTTGACGCGGGGCGTTTCGCGGGCGATGGCCGCAACGGTGCCGATTTGCCAGTCGAGCCGGCTCACAGGCGCAGGCTGGACGGGTCGGCGGCCCCGTCGTCGTCGCGGTAGCGCTGCTCCTTCCACGGGTCGCCGTACAGGCTGTAGCCGGCTTCTTCCCAAAAGCCGGGCTCGTCGGCGGCCATCAGGCGCAGGCCCTGCACCCATTTGGCGCTTTTCCAGAAGTAGAGGTGCGGCACGACCAGCCGCGCCGGGCCGCCGTGCTCGGGGGCCAGCGGCCGGCCTTCGTACTGCAAACCAATGAAAGCCTGGTGGTTGCGCAGGTCGGCCAGCGGCACGTTGGTGGTGTAGCCGCCGTAGGAGAAGGCCATCACAAATTGGGCTTCGGGCTTGAGCTGCACGCGTTCGAGCAGCGTGTCCAGACTTACGCCCCGCCATTTGGTGTCGAATTTCGACCACTTCGTGACGCAGTGAATGTCGGGGTTGAAGTCTTGCTGCGGCAGGGCGTTGAACTCGTTCCAGCTCCACTTGGCCGGGCTTTCCACCAGGCCTTCGAGGCGGAACACCCAGTTTTCCAGGGCAATGCGCGGCGTGGGGCCGGCCGTGAGCACCGGGAAATCCTGGGTTTCGTACTGGCCGGGCGGCAGCTTGTGGGGGCCGCCGGTGGGCCGTTTGGCGCGGAAACCTTGGTTGACGAAGGGCATGGGCGTGGGAATGGGGGGAGGCAAACGGCCGCGGCGGGCGCCGGACGACTTCCAATGATACGCGGCAAAGCACCAATTTGGTCGTTCGGCCCCGCCGTACCTTTGCTCTGGTTGAAGGGCAATAATCGATGCTTCAGCCGTAAAATAATTTTCCCGATGCGCATCTCCTTCGACTGGCTCAAAACCCTCATTACCACCGACAAAACCGCCGCCGAAATCGGGGCCCTGCTCACCGGCTCCGGCCTGGAAGTGGAGAGCCAGGAGGAGCTGGAAAGCGTCCCCGGCGGGCTGCGCGGCGTGGTGCTGGGCACGGTGCTCACGTGCGAGAAACACCCCGACGCCGACAAGCTCAGCCTGACCACCGTGGACGTGGGCGACGGCGCCCCGCGCCAAATCGTGTGCGGGGCCCCCAACGTGGCCGCCGGCCAGCGCGTGGTGGTGGCCCTGGAAGGCGCCACGCTGCACCCGGCGCAGGGCGAGCCGTTCAAAATCAAAAAAAGCAAAATCCGCGGCGCGGCCTCCGAAGGCATGATTTGCGCCGAGGACGAAATCGGCCTGGGCACTTCGCACGCCGGCATCCTGGTGCTCGACACCGGCCTGCCCAACGGCACGCCCGCCGCCGACTACTTTGGCCTGGGCAGCGACACGGTGTTCGAAATCGGCCTCACGCCCAACCGCGCCGACGCCGCCTCGCACTACGGCGTGGCCCGCGAGCTGCGGGCCCTGCTGCACCAGCCGGCCCACCTGCCCGACGTGAGCGGCTTCCGCGCCCCGGCCAGCGGCGACAACATCGGCGTGGCCATTGAGGACGCCGCCGCCTGCCCCCGCTACGCCGGCTTATTGCTTGACAACGTGCACGTAGGGCCCTCGCCCGAGTGGCTCCAGCGGCGGCTGCGCAGCATCGGCCTCGCGCCCCTCAACAACGTGGTGGACGTGACCAACTTTGTGCTGCACGAGCTGGGCCAGCCCCTGCACGCCTTCGACGCCGACCGGCTGGCGGGCCCCGGCATTGTGGTGAAGCGCGCCGCCGAGGGCGAAAAATTCGTGACCCTCGACGGCGTGGCGCGCACCCTGAAAGCCGACGACTTGGTGGTGGCCGACGCCACCGGGGCCCCGCTGGCCCTGGCCGGCGTGTTCGGCGGCCAGGCCTCGGGCGTGGGCCCCGGCACCACCCGCGTGTTCCTCGAAAGCGCCTACTTCGCGCCCGCCGCCGTGCGCCGCACCGGCCAAACCCACGGCCTGAAAACCGACGCCTCGTTCCGCTTCGAGCGCGGCACCGACCCCAACATGGTGCCGGTGGCCCTGCAACGGGCGGCGCTGCTGCTGCAGGAAGTGGCCGGGGCCCGCCCCGCCGCCCCGGTCGTGGACGTGTACCCCGTGCCCATCGGGCCCGCCGCCGTGCGCCTGCGCCTGCGCCGGGTGGCGCGGCTGGTGGGCCAGGTGATTGAAACGCCGCGCATCCGCCAGATTTTGAGCGATTTGGACATCGTCATCACCGCCGAGCACGCCGATGCGCAAGGCCAGGAAGAATGGACGCTGGCCGTGCCCCCGCACAAGGTGGACGTGACCCGCGAGGCCGACGTCATCGAGGAGATTTTGCGCATTTACGGCTACAACAACGTGGCGCTGCGGCCCTACAACGCGGCTTCCTTCCTGGCCAAATTCCCCAACCCCGACCCGGAGGTGCTGCGCCAGAAAATAGCCGCGCTGCTCAGCGGGCAGGGTTTTTCGGAGATCCTGACCAACTCGGTGGTGAACGCGGCGTACTTCGAGGGCCCCGGCGAAACCGACCCGGCCATCGTGCGCCTGCTCAACCCCAACAGCGGCGAGCTGAACGTGTTGCGCCCCTCGCTGCTGCCCTCGGGCCTGGAGGCCGTGCGCTACAACGTCAACCGCCGCCAGCGCGACCTCAAGCTCTACGAGTTCGGCAAAACCTACCGCCGCCGGCCCGACGGCCGCACCGACGAGCGCAACGTGCTGGCCCTCTACCTCACCGGCCACGCCACCGCCGAAACCTGGCAGCACCCGGCCCGCAAAACCGCCTTCCCCGACCTGGCCGGGGCCGTGCTGCAAGTGCTGGGGGCCCTCGGCCACGCCCAGCCCGGCCAGCAGCCCACCGACCACCCGTACCTGGCCGGGGGCCTGGCCTTGCTGGCGCACAACCAGCCGGTGGCCCAGGCCGGGGCCGTGGCGGGGGCCCTGCTCAAGCGCCTCGACGTGGGCCAGCCGGTGTGGTACGCCGAACTCGACTGGGACGGCCTCGTGCGCAAGTACCGCCCCGACCTGGCGGCCCGCGAGCTGCCCAAGTTCCCGGAGGTGCGCCGCGACCTGAGCCTGGTGGTGGACCAGGGGGTGACCTTCGAGCAGCTGCGCCGCATCGCGCTGCGCACCGAAAAGAAACTCTTGCAGAGCGTCAACGTGTTCGACGTGTACGAGGGCCCCAACCTGGGTGCGGGCAAAAAATCTTACTCGGTAAGCTTTGCCTTGCAGGACTACTCGCAAACGCTCAGCGAGCAGGCCATCGACCAGGTGATGCAGCGGCTCATCGGGCAATTTGAGCAGCAGGCCGGGGCCCTGATCCGGAAGTAGGGGAGGAGGCAGGATGGGCACGGCCTTTGCCGGGCCCGCCGCCAAGCGCGAGTGTAGGCCGCGCTGTACCTTCACCCAAAAAAAACTTCCCCCGTGGCATCGTCCCAACAACTGGCCCAACTCGACCGCCTGGAGCGGCAGGTGACCACCTTAGTGGCTGCCTATCAGCAATTGCGCGAGGAGCTGGCCGACGCCAACACCACCGTGCAACAGCTGCGGGGCGACGTGCGCGAGCGGGACCGCCAGCTCAAAGAGCGCCAAAACCAGGAAAATATCGTTAAACTTGTGCAAACCATAGCCGGCGAACCCACCCACGCCAACGAATTAAAACAACGCCTCAACGAATACATCCGCGAACTGGATAAGTGTCTTGCCTATTTAAAGGAATAACTCGATTTTCGACAACTTACCCTTTATGAGCGAGTTAGCCATAAAAATCCGCATTGCTGACCGCGACTACCCTATGCGGGTGGAAGTGGCCGACGAAGAGCGGCTGCGCCTGGCCGGCCGCCAACTTGGCGACCGGCTGCGCGAGTTCCGCGAGCAGTACGGCATCCAAGACAAGCAAGACTTGCTGGCAATGGTGGCCCTGGCCACGATGGCCGACCAGCTGAAAGTAAGCAAGGAGAAAGATGGTACCGACGCGGCGCTGACCGAGCGCCTGGCCCGCCTCGACGGGCTGCTGTCGGGCGTGGTGCTGGCGGCTTAGGCCGCCGGCGCTGGCACACGTTGGCCCGGACCGGGCGCAGAGGCGGCAATTGGCCGCGCGGCGCCGGGCCAGGCAGGGGGAGTTTGCCGGTTGTGGTGTTTGAACCTTTTCAAAACCATAACTACATGTCTACCATACTAATATACTGTTTGCTGGCCGCCGCGGTCGCCCTTGTGGCGGGCCTGGCGGTGGGCCGGCAGCTGGCCGGCAAAGCCCGGCAGGACCTCGAAGGCCAGGCGCAAGCCAAGGCCCAGCAAATTTTGCAGGAAGCCGAAGAGAAGGGCAGCCGCATCCGCGACGAGCGCATTCAGCAGTCGAAGGAGAAAAACCGCCAACAGCGCAACGATTTTGAGCAGGAAAGCCGCCGCCTGAAGGCCGAGCTGGAAAGCGAGCTGACCCAGCGCCGCCAGGGCGTGATGGAGCAGGAGCAGAGCATCAAGAAGCTCACCGAAACCACCCAGCGCCAGCTCGAACAGCTCCAGCGCAAGGAAAAAGAGCTGGAAGCGGCCCGCGAAAAAAACCAGGCCGACACCCAGCAGCTCCGCGAGAAAGTCGAAACCCAGGACGAGAAGCGCCGCGCCGCCCACGAGGCCACCTTGGCCGAGCTAAAGCAGAAGGAAGAGGAAGCCGATGCCCAGCTCCACACCGTGCAGCGCCAACTCGAAACCGTGGCCAACCTCACCGCCGCCGAGGCCCGCGAGCAGCTCGTGGAGTCGCTCAAAAACGAGGCCCAGCTCCAGGCCAGCTCCTACATCAAGGACACGGTGGCGCAGGCCAAGCTCACGGCCACGAAGGACGCGAAGAAGATTGTGCTCGAAACCATTCAGCGCACGGCTTCGGAGCACGCCATCGAGAACTGCGTGTCGGTGTTCAACATCGAAAGCGACGACATCAAGGGCAAAATCATCGGGCGCGAGGGGCGCAACATCCGGGCCCTGGAAGCGGCCACGGGCGTGGAAGTGATTGTGGACGACACGCCGGAGGCCATCATCATCTCGGGCTTCGACCCGGTGCGCCGCGAAATTGCCCGCCTCTCGCTGCACTTGCTGGTGAAAGACGGCCGCATCCACCCCGCCCGGGTGGAGGAAATCGTGGCCAAAACGACCAAGAAAATCGAGGAGGAAATCATCGAAATCGGCGAGAAAACCATCATCGACCTCGGCATTCACGGCCTGCACCCCGAGCTGGTGCGCATGGTGGGGCGGATGCGCTTCCGCTCGAGCTACGGCCAGAACCTGCTGCAACACAGCCGCGAAGTGGCCAACCTTTGCGCCACCATGGCCGCCGAGATGGGCCTCGACGTGAAGAAAGCCAAGCGCGCCGGCCTGCTCCACGACATCGGCAAGGTGAGCACCGAGGAACCCGAGCTGCCCCACGCCATCCTGGGCATGGAGATGGCCAAGAAGTGGAAAGAGCACCCCGACGTGGTGAACGCCATCGGGGCCCACCACGACGAGATTGAGATGACGGCTATGATTTCGCCGCTCGTGCAGGCCTGCGACGCCATTTCGGGCTCGCGCCCGGGGGCCCGCCGCGAGATGATGGAGAGCTACATCAAGCGCCTCAAGCAGCTGGAGGAAACGGCCAGCGCCTTCAAGGGCGTCAACCAGTGCTTCGCCATCCAGGCCGGCCGCGAGCTGCGCGTGATGGTGGACGCCGAAAACGTGACCGACGAGCGCGCCGCCGAGCTGAGCTTTGAGATTTCGCAGAAAATCGAGAAGGAGATGCAGTACCCCGGCCAAATCAAAATCACCGTGATCCGGGAGATGCGCTCGGTGGCCTACGCCAAGTAGCGGGTTTGTTTTTTTGTGATGCCGATGCGGCCCCGCTATGAATATAGCGGGGCCGTTTGTTTGCAGACTTTTTTTATAAAGTCAGATAAATTTCGTAAAAAA
>JANXOE010000213.1 GCA_025353745.1 Hymenobacter sp. | reverse complement strand
GCGGGGCCCCGCGCCCGGGTAGCGCGGGCTTACTTTTGCTTCGATGACCGGCTTTCCCGAGTTTTTGCGCTACGCCACGCTGGCCGGCTACCAGTGGCAGCACCCGGGGCTGCTGCTGCTCATCGGGGCCGTGCCGCTGCTGTTTTTGCTGCGCCGGGGCCTGGCCCACCGCTGGCGCGCCCCCGTGACCGTGTCGCTGGCCCCCGGCGTGGACCCCGGCACCGGGGCGGCGGCGCTGCTGCGCTTCGTGCCCGACGCCGTGCTCGGCCTGGCCCTGGCCCTGGCCCTGGTGGCCCTGGCCCGCCCCCAGCGCACCGACGAGCGCCTGGAGCAAACCGGCCGCGGCATCGACATCGTGCTGGCCGTGGACGTGTCGGGCTCGATGGAGATCCAAGACCTGCGCCCCAACCGCCTCGAAGCCGCCAAGCGCCTGGCCACCCGCTTCGTGAACCGCCGCGCCGGCGACCGCCTCGGCCTGGTGGCCTTTGCCGGCGCGGCCTACGCGCTGGCCCCCCTCACCACCGACTACGACTTGCTGCGCGAAGACCTGGCCAGCCTCAAGCTGGGCCTGATTGCCGACGACGGCACGGCCATCGGCACGGCCCTGGGCGTGGCCGTCAACCGCCTGCGCAAATCCACGGCCCGCTCGCGGGTGTGCATCCTGCTCTCGGACGGCGAAAACACCGGCGGGGCCCTCGACCCGCTGCTCGCCGCCCGCCTGGCCCACGCCTACGGCATCCGCCTCTACACCGTCGGCCTGGGCCGGGACGGCTTCGTGCCCTTCGGCCAGGACTCGCTCGGCCGCGCCCGCTACGTGCAAACCCGCCTCGACGAAACCACCATGCGCGGGCTGGCCCAGGCCGCCGACGGCCAGTTTTTCCGGGCCACCGACAACGCCGCCCTCGGCCAGGTGTTTGCCCGCATCGACGGCCTCGAAAAGTCCGACATCCGCCAGCTCCGCTACCGCAACACCAAGGATTTCTACCGCCCCTACCTGGCCCTGAGCATCGCCCTCTGGCTGCTGTGGCTGGCCCTAAAAAGCACCTTCCTAAGCAACCCGCTGGAAGATTAAAGCGCTAATCACGCACCTTCAGGAAGCTGTAGCGCCCCCGGGGCGGGCGGCCGGCGAAAAAGCCGCCCGCCCGCCCCCGCCCTACCTTTGCGCCATGCCCAGCATTGCCGACAACATCCATTTTTTTGAAAAGAAGCTCGCCGGCACCGGGGCCCGGCTGGTGGCCGTCACCAAGACCCACCCCGTGCCGCTGCTGCAAGAAGCCTACGCCGCGGGCAGCCGCATTTTCGGCGAAAACCGGGCCCAGGAAATGGCCGAGAAGGCCCCGCAGCTGCCGCCCGACGTGGAGTGGCACCTCATCGGCCACCTGCAAACCAACAAGGTCAAGTACATCGCCCCGTTCGTGCACACCGTGCAGAGCGTCGACAGCCTGCGCTTGCTCCAGGAGCTTGACCGCCAAGCCGCCCGCCACGGGCGCGTGGTGAGGGGCCTGTTGCAGTTCCACATCGCCCGCGAAGAGGCCAAAACCGGCCTTTCCCTTGCCGAGGCCGAAGCGCTGCTGGCCTCCGACGCGTTCGGGGCCATGCAAAACGTGCGCCTCACCGGCGTGATGGGCATCGCCACCAACACTGCCGACGCGGCCCAGGTCCGCCAGGAATTTGGCCAGCTCCGCGGCTATTTCGACGCGCTGAAGGCCGCTCATTTCGCTACCGACGAAGGTTTTTGCGAGATTTCGATGGGCATGAGCAGCGACTACGCCCTGGCCCTGGCCGAGGGCAGCACCCTCGTCCGGGTGGGCAGCGCCATTTTTGGCAACCGGGGCTAGCTTCGGCGGTTACCGCCCCGCATTGCGTCAATTTTTCAACTTTTTCTCTACACATGACTGCTCGCTTATTGATTCAACTCGCGGCCGGCCTGGGGCTGCTGGGCGTGGCCATCGGGGCCTTCGGGGCCCACGCCCTGCGGCCCATGCTCGAAGCCTCGGGCCGTTTCGACACCTTTGAGACCGCCGTGCGCTACCAGTTTTACCACGCGCTGGCCATGCTCGCGGTGGGCGTGCTGTGGGCCGCCCGCCCCGAGCTGCGCCTGGGCCTGCCCGGGGCCCTGTGGCTGGCGGGGGTGCTGGTGTTCAGCGGGGCGCTGTACGCGCTGTGCTTCACGGGCATTACGAAGCTGGGGGCCGTGGCCCCCGTGGGCGGCCTGCTGCTCATCGGCGGCTGGCTGAGCCTGCTGCTGGCCGTGCGCAACCTGTAGGGCTCCGACGCAAAAAAAAGCGGCCTGCTTGCGCGGGCCGCTTTTTTTGCGTCGGGACGAACGGGCCGAACCTTAGTTTTTGCTCTTTACTTTCACTTTGGTGCCGTCCTCTTTCACCTTTTCTTTGCCGGTGGCGAGGGCCGCATCGGCGGCGGCGGTGGGGGCCGCGGCGGCCTCTTTCACTTCGCCCACCAGCGACACGGTGGCGTTGCCGGCGGCGGCGTTCGACTCAATGGTCAGCACCTTGTTTTGCATGCCCATTTTGCCGGCCGAGTTGAAGTGGGCGGCGAGGCTGCCGGTTTTGCCGGGCATCACGGGGTCTTTGGTGTACTCGGGGGTGGTGCAGCCGCAGCTCACGCCGATGTTGGAGATGATGAGCGGCTGGGTACCGGTGTTCTTGAACTTGAACACGTGGTCGACCATGCCGCCCTGCGCCACGGAGCCGAAGTCGTACTTCGATTCTTCGAACGTAATGGCCGGGCCGGCCACTTTCGCAGTGGCGTTGGCGGGCTGCACGGCCTGGGCCTGGGCAGTGTAGGCGCCACCGGCGAGGCCCAGGGCGAGCAAAAGTAATTTTTTCATAATCGAAAGTAAAAGTTAGGATGTGGGAGGTAAGCAAATTTACTGATTTTTGCCAGCCTGGCAAATCTGCGGCCAAAGCCGGCCGGCCGCCCCTCCAACAGGGGCCCTAGCCCTTGAATTCCTTCGAGTACGGAAACTGCCGCGACGCCTTGCGCATGATGGTCGTCACGATGGAGTTGGTGTCGGAGCCCAGCCCGCGCGAGAGGCTTTTGTCGTATTTCCAGAGCAGCTCGCCGGTTTTGCCGTCGTTGATGGTGATGGCCAGCTTGCCCGTGTTGGTGGGCGCGGCGAAGCCAACGAGCATCGTCATGGCCACGGCCGCGCCGCCCGACATGGGCTGGCTGCTGGCGAAGGTGCCCGAGATGATGGCGTCGACGCCGAGTAGTGCCGCCAGCTGCTCGGGCGTGAACGTGGCCACGGTGGCCGGCGTCACGCCCTTTTGGGCCAGCAGGGCGTTGGTGCGGGCCGCGTCCTGAATGTCCACCGTCAGGTCGTTTTCGGCCTTGCGCTTGAGGAAGTACGATTGCAGGGCGCTCTGCACGTCGATTCCTTCGCGGGCTTCGAGGCGGGCCACGCCTTCGGGGCCCCCGTTTTTGGTCACCTCGTTGGGGCGCAGCTGCAATTCCACAGCGAATGGCAAAACCGCCAGCGTTTTATGATCCTTGGCCAAGTCGCGGAATTTGGGATTGGTGTATATTTCGCGGTTTTGGGCCGCCGCTAATTGCGCCGCGCCCAGCACGAACAGTAGCATCAGGGTAAGTACTTTTTGCATTGGAAAGGGAAGAAAGAAAAAGGTGAGGAATGAGCCCGCAAGCTACGCGCGGGACCTATATTTTCCCGAATCAATATTCAACCCGCCCGTTATTTTTCCCGTGGGGGCCCTCAGTCTTCGGCCGGCGGGTCGCCCACCAGCCGCTGCTGGAAATTGAGCAGAAACAGCCGCTCCGACGCCCGCGTGATGGCCGTGTAGAGCCAGCGCGCAAACTCGCCCGCCAGCGGCTCGTCGGGCTTCAGGTAGCCGTGGTCGACGAACACGGCCTGCCACTGCCCGCCCTGCGCCTTGTGGCAGGTGAGGGCGTAGGCAAATTTCACCTGCAAGGCGTTCAGGTACGGGTCTTTGCGCATTTCCTTGTACCGCTCGCCCTTGGTTTTGAGGTGGGCGTAGTCGGCGGCCACGGCTTGGTAGAGTTCGTTGTTGCGGTCGGCGGGCAGGGCCGGGCTCTCGGTGTGCAGCGTGTCGAGGAGCAGCTTGATTTCCAGCTCCGGCTCGTCGGGGTAATCCACCAGCCGCACCCGGGCCTGGGCGAAACGGAAGCCGTACAGCTCCTCGCGCCGGATGATCTTGCTGATTTGCAGGAAGTCGCCGTTGGCCAGGAAGCCGATGTCGGAGTCTTTTTCGAGCCAGAAGTAATTGTTGCGCACCACCATCAGGTAATCGCCGCCCTCAATCTCCTCCTCGGCGTCGAACAGGGCCCGGCGGATGAGCTGGTTGTACTGGTTGGCGTTGCGGTTGGAGCGGCAGATGATCGTCGTGTTCTCGTGCCCAAACTCGCGGTAGGCCCAGCGCAGGCCGTCCTCCAGCTTGTCGCCGCCCATCTTAAAAATGTCGCGGAAGCCCTGCGTGTGCAGCTGAATGCTGGGCGTGGGCTGGCGCAATTCTTCGCGCAGCTCGGTGGCGTTCACCAGAATGCCCGAGTTCAGGGCCTGGCGCATCACCTGGCGCAGCTCCACGGTGTCGACCCGGGCGCGGAAGCGGTGGGCCAGGCCCTCGGGGTCGAGGGCCGGGCTCAGGAGCTGGCCCACCGGCGGCAGCTGGGCCGTGTCGCCGATGAGCAGCAGCTTGTTGGTCGATTTTTCGAACACGAAGTTCATCAGGTCGTCCAGCAGCCCGGTTTCGCCGAAGGCTTTCTCGTCCGAAATCATCGAAGCCTCGTCCACGATGTAGAGCATCTGCTCGGTGCGGTTGGGCTGGCGCTGGAAGCTGAGCCGCTCGGCGGGGGCCCCGGAGGTCTGGCGGTAGATTTTTTTGTGGATGGTGCTGGCCGGCACGCCCGCGTAGGCGGCCATCACCTTGGCGGCGCGGCCGGTGGGGGCCATCAGCGTGTACTTGCGCTGGAGCTGGTGCAGCCACTGCACGAGGGCGCTGACGACGGTGGTTTTGCCGGTGCCGGCGTAGCCGCGCAGCACGAACACCTTGCGCCCCGGCAGCGGGTCGCGCAAAAATTCGTCGAGCTTGGTGAAGAGCAGCGCCTGGTCGTCGGTGGGCTCGTAAGGGAAATAATCGCGGACGGACGGGTGGCGGACGGAGAGCATTAACGGTTAAAAATTATCTTTTGAATTCTTCAAAAATGTGGCGCGCATCAATTTTGGCGCACACAAATTCAAGCTGCGTTTCAAAAGGCTTGCTCGTATCCTTGTTTTTCCAAAGTAACAGCCGTGCCCATCAAATAATCCAACTCGTCAAAATACCGCGCCCGCACCTGGCTGGCAAAAGTACTTTCCTACGCTGAAGTTCGGCCCTGCATCAGCCGCCGGCACATGGCCGGCAAGGCTTTTTCCTCGTCAACGGCCAGCTTTTTGAAGGAATTAGCCGGGCTCGATTACCGCCATGGTGGCCGAGGCTTTGGCCACCAGTTTGCCGTCGCACCACACCTCGGCTTCGCAAAAATGCAGCCGGCGGCCGGCCTTCAGCACCCAGCCGATGGCGGTGAGCTTTTCGCCCACGGCGGGGTGCAGGTACGAGACGCGCAAGTCGGCCGTGACCACGCCGTGGTCGTCGGGCACGAGCGTGACGGCGGCGAAGCCGGCCGCCAGGTCGGCCATCGTGGCCACCAGGCCGCCGTGGGCAAAGCCGCGCTGCTGCTGGTGCTGCTGGCCGAGGAGCAATTCCGCTTCGATGCGGCCGGGGCTGATCACCGTCAAATCGGCCCCGACGAGGTGCATGAAGTGCTGGCGAACGAGCTTGCGGCGGACGCGGGCTTCGAGGCCGGGGAGGGTTTCGGGCGGGTTCATGGCTCAAAAGTACCGCCCGGGCCGGGCCCCGGGGCCCCCGAAACCACCCGAAGCGCGCCCGCCGGGCCCCGGCGCCGTAAGGCCGGGCCCGGCCTCACGGCGTTTTGCCCTCGCCCCAGCCCAGGGCCTGCTTGATGCGGTAATAGATTTCCGTGTTTTGGTACAGGCCCGTGAACAGCTCGCTGCCGGGGCCGTAGGCAAACACCGGCACCACCACGGCCGAGTGCTTGGTGGTGGCAAATTTGGCCACCACTTTGCCGCTGGGAATGCTGCCGTCGACGATGCTGTAGCCGCCGGTTTCGTGGTCGGCCGTGACGACGACCAGCGTTTCGCCGTTGGCCGCGGCGAAGGCGAAGGCCCGGCCCACCTGCTGGTCGAAATCCAGCACTTCGCGCACGTTGTAGCTGGCGTCGTTGAAGTGGCCGGCGTCGTCGATCTGCGAGCCTTCCACCATGAGAAAGAAGCCCTGGTCGTTCTTGCCCAGCACTTCCAGGGCCTTGCCCACGCCCGTGCGCATGTAGGCGGCGGTGCGCTCGGGCAGGCGGGGCGGGCCGGTCTCGGCGAGCAGGGCCACGGCCCGGGGGCCGGTGAGGGCGGCGGCCTCGCGGGGCGTGGTGGCGATTTGGTAGCCTTGGGCGCGCCACTGCCGGAGCAGGTCGGCGTGGTCCTGGCGCTGGGTGAAGTACTTGAGGCCGCCGGCGTACATGAAATCGATGGGCGCCTGGAGGTACTTGGCGGCAATGGCTTCGGCGTCGTTGCGGTCGGGGTGCACGACGGCGAAGCACGCGGGCGTGGCATCGGTCAGCTCGCAGGCCACCACCAGGCCCGTGGCTTTGCCGTGGGCCCGCGCGTCCCACATGATGGAGCGGAACTGGTGGCCCGCCGAATCCGTGGCGATGGCCCCGTTGCAGGTTTTGTGGCCGGTGGCCATGGCGGTGGCGCTGGCCGCCGAATCGGTGATCTTGCCGGCTTGGTTGTGGGTGATGGCCAGGCCCGTGGCCTGCGCCTGCTGCATGTAGAGCTGGCCGTGGTTGGCCATCAGCCCGCCCGTGACCTGGGCCGGGCCCATGCCGTCGCCGATCAGCAGAATGATGTTTTTGACGGGTTTTTTCGGGCCGGCGTACGGCGCCAGGGCCGGCACTGCGTAGGCGGCGGGGCCCTGGTATTCGCGCTTGTCGAGCGGGATTTCGGCGGCCGGCAGCGGCTCGGGCTGGTGCTTGAGGGCGTCGATGACGACGCTGCGCGCAGGGGCCGCCGGGTGCAACGTGGCGCAGGCGCTCAGCAACAAGCCGCTCAGCAAGGCGACGGAAACGGGGTATTTCATGCGTAGGGCTAACATTACTGCCGCGGGCGAGGTCCTTCGACTACGCGGCGCGGCGCTCAGCGCAACGGTATTTGTGATTAAGAAGCTCCTGTTTGAGGCAATAAAAATCACTTTTTGGCGGTCTTGCCGAGCCTGTCGAAGCATCTCTCCCGCTTCGTAATGAGCTGTTCAACGAAGCGGGAGAGGTGCTTCGACAGGCTCGGCAGGACCGTTTTAAAGAACCCAAACAGCTTATAAATCATTCACTTACTGGTCGCTTGCCAACTCAAATTACTTCCTGAACGAACCCTTATTGCGCTGGGCGTCGATGGTCTGCTTGAGGTCGGCCAGCTCATCGGCCCCGACCAGCAGCGCCGGGTAGCGCATCAGCGCGCAGGCCGCGTGGCGCAGCAGAATAGTCAGCATAACAACTTAAGCCGCCCGAACCGCCGGCCCGGGGGCCGGCGGTTCGGGGCCGTCGCATTCAGAAGGTTACCAGCCCTGGTTTTGGGCAATTTTGGCGTTGTTGAGGTCGTTCGGCGGGATGGGCCACACGTGGTGGACGGCCGGATTGAACGTGCGCGCGGGCCACACCTCCACCACTTTGAAGGCGGAAGCGGGGTCCGTTTTGTCGGCGTACTGGCGGCCGTGCTGGGGCTGGGCGTAGGCGGCCTGCGCGTCGCCCCAGCGCACGAGGTCGGCGTGGCGGTCGGCAAATTCGCCCGCCAGCTCGGCGCGGCGCTCGCGCTTGAGGTCAGCGAGGGTGGCCCCGACTTTGGGGGCCAGGCCGGCGCGCTGGCGCACGGCGTTCAGGGCGTCGTCGCCGCTTTTGCCCTGCATCAGCTGGGCCTCGGCTTTGAGGAGCAGCACCTCGGCGTAGCGCATGAGCGGCACGTTGAGGTCGGTGGTGGGCTTGTCGCCGTTGGCGTTCAGGTGCTCGCCCACGGGCGAGGCGTAGGGCTCCAGGTACTTGGCGAACTGGAAGCCCGTGAGCGAGTTGGTGGAGTAGTAGCGCCGCGCCTGGCCCAGGTACGGAAACTCGTCGCCGAAGGCCAGCACCGTGGCCGCGCGGCGCGGGTCGCCCGCCTCAAAGGAATCGTAGAGCTCCAGCGTGGGCTGGAAGTAGCCCCAGCCGTTGTACTTGCCCCAGCCCTTGTTTTCGAGCAGCACGCCGGGCAGAATGCTGCCGTCCTGCTTGCCCGACACCACCGACCACAGGTACTCGCTCGACCAGTTGTTGGCGATGGTGAACACGCTGTGGAAGTCCTGCGCGGGCCGGCCGGTGTTGAGCAGGGCCCTGTGCGAGCCGGATTGCGCCACCGCGTCGGCGGCCTGCTCGGCGTCGGCCCACTTGCTTTTGTCGTACTGCGCCCAAAAAGCGTAGGTTTTGACCAGGTAGCCGAGGGCGGCGTCTTTGTGGGCGCGGCCCAGGTCGGCAGCGGCGTAGGCCGTGACCAGCGGCAGCAGCCCGGCCGCCTTTTTCAGGTCCTGCGCCATCAGCTGGTAGTTTTCTACCACGCTGGCCGGCCGCGGAAACGTGCTTTGGTCCATGTTTTCCACGGTCACGATGGGCACCCCGGCGCGCTGGTCGCCGTAGCGGGTCGCGATGTTGAAATACGAAAAGGCCCGCATGAAATAGGCTTCGCCCAGCACCCGGTTTTTGAGGGCCTCGTTGAGGCTCATGCCCGGCACGTTCTTCAAAATCTCGTTGGCCCGCCGGATGACGCGGTACGAGTAGCCGTACATTTTATTCGTGTCGCCCTCGTTGCCGGTGGCGGTGAAGTTGCGCACGTTGGCGGCCGTGGCCCGCACGCGGCCCGTCACCATGTCGTCGGAGGCGTTGATGTACCAAAAAAACCCGCGCCCGAACATGTCGTCGTTCGCCATGTAGGTGTAGAGCGCGTTGGAGGCGGCCACGGCGTCGGCTTCCGTCCGCCAGAAGTTGGCGTTGGTAATCGTGCCCTGGGGCGTGAGGTCGGTGAAGCTGTCTTTGCAGCCGGCCACCGGGCCCAGCAGCAGCCCGGCCAGCAGAAAAGCAGGATATTTCATAGAAACAGAAGAAGTTGATCGGCGGGGGAAGAGAAAGTCGTGGCGGTTAAAGGCCCAGGTTCAGGCCCACGGTGAAGGTGCGCGGCAGCGGGTAGGTGCCCACGTCGAGCCCGATGCCGCCCACTTCGGGGTCGAGGCCGGAGTATTTGGTGATGGTGGCCAGGTTCTCGGCGCTGGCGTAGAAGCGCAGGCTGGCCCCGGCGCGCGCCCGGCCGGTCCAGGCGGCGGGCAGGGTGTAGCCCACGGTCAGGTTTTTCAGGCGCAGGTAGGAGCCGTCTTCCAGGTACCAGTCGGAGGGCCGGCTGAAGTTCTGGTTGGCGTCGTTCAGCGACAGGCGCGGAACGGTGGCGTCGGGGCGGTCCGGGGTCCAGGCGTCCAGCACGCGGCGGTCGAGGTTGTAGCCTTGCAGGCCGGCGTTGTAGGTCGAAAACTTGTAGGCATTGAAGAGCTTCACGCCGCTCACGCCCTGCCAGAACATGCTCACGTCGAAGCCTTTCCACTGGGCGTTCAGCGTCAGGCCGTAGGTGAGCCTGGGCGTGGCGCTGCCCCTGAACACGCGGTCGTTGTCGTCGATCTTGCCGTCGCCGTTCGCGTCGCGAAATTTCAGGTCGCCGGGCTTGGCGTTGGGCTGCACCGGCTTGCCGTCGGCGTTGGTGTAGGCCGCCACCTCCTGGGCCGAGCGGAACAGGCCCTCGGTGGGAACGAGGTAGTAGGCGTACAGCGGCTGGCCCACGGCCGAGCGGAACGGGTACATCTGGGCGCGCACGTTGTCCGGGTGCTGGAGGTAGTCGCTGCCGTAGCCGTTGAGGTCCTGCACGCGGTTTTGCAGGGTGGCCACGTTGCCGTTCAGCTGGTAGCCGACGGCCCCCGCCCGGCCGGCGTAGCCCACGCCCAGCTCCAGGCCTTTGTTGAGCACGGTGCCCACGTTGGAGGTGGGGCCCTCGCCCACCCCGGCGGTCGGGTTCGGGGCCACGGCCAGCACCAGCCCGCGGGTGTATTTGCGGAAATAATCGGCCGTGACGGTGAGGCGGTTATCGAGCAGGCCCAGGTCCAGGCCCGCGTCGAAGGTTTCCGAGCGCTCCCATTTCAGGTTGGGGTTCGACTGCTTGTCGATGTAGTAGCCGGGGCCGTAGCCGGGCGTGGCGCCCAGGTACGACTGCCCGCCCACCAGCGGCACGTTGTAGGCGTAGTAGCTCACGGACTGGATGTTGCCGATCTGGCCCCACGACGCCCGCAGCTTCACCGTCTGGAAGGCTTTGAGGCCGAAGAAGGGCTCCGAGGAGATTTTCCAGGCCCCCGAAACGGCCGGGAAATAATCGGCGTTGTGCGCGGCCAGGCGCGAGGTCTGGTCGCGGCGCACGCTGCCGGTGAGGAAGTAGCGGTCGGCGTAGCCGTAGGTCAGGCGGCCGATGGCCGAGGTCAGCGCGTCCTCGTACACGTCGCTGGTGGGCCGGTCCACAAACTCCTTGGCGTTGCCGATGTACTGGTACCAGTCGTCTTCCCGGTCGAAGTTCTGGCCGCGCACCGAGTAGTACTCGTAGCGGGTGCGCTGGGCCGAGTACACGGCCGTGAGGTCGAAAAAGTGCTTGCCCAGCGTGGTTTGGTAGCTGGCCAGGTTGTCCCAAATCCACTTGTTGCGGTCGGCCTGGCTCTGGGTCAGGTAGTTCATGGTGTTGCTGCGGCCCGGCTCCGGAATGCGCGGGTCGAAGCGCTTGTTGGCGTCGCGCAGCAAATCGAGGCCGAAGCTGGTGCGCAGCTTCAGGCCGGGCAGCGGCTTGTACTCGGCGTAGGCGCTGCCGTTCAGGTTCAGCACGGGGTTGGCAATGCTGGGCCGCTCGAGCAGGGCCACCGGGTTGTACACGTCGCCGTAAGCCCCGGCAAACTGAAATTCGGGGGCCGGGGCCATCGGCGTCACGCCGCCGTAGGTGCCGTCGGCGTTGCGCACGGGCGCGGCCGCCGGCATGTAAACGGCGTTGATGATGCTGCCCGAGTAGCTGCTGCTCGTGTTGGCGCCCCGGGCCTTGGTCTGGTTCACGTACAGGTTTTGCCCGACGGTGATTTTATCGCTGAGGTCGTAGTCCGCCTTCAGGCGCAGGGCGTAGCGCTGGAGGTTGGTGCTGATGAGCAGCCCCTGCCGGTCGTGGTAGCCGAACGAGGTCAGGAAGCGGCCCCGCTCGTTGCCCCCGCTCACGGTGGCGTTGAGGTTGTAGATGCTCCCGGTGCGAAAAATCTCGTCCATCCAGTTCGTGCGCGTCACCTGGCCCCAGGGGTTTTTGGCCGGGTTGTGGGCGTCGGGGCGGCCCACGCCGGCGTTGTCGGCGGCCAGGTTGTAGGCGGCCGACTGCTCGGCGGCGCTCAGCGCCTGGGGCAGCTTGTAGGCCGATTGCCAGCCGCGGTACGTGTCGACGGTCACGCGCGGGGCCCCGTTTTTGCCGCTTTTGGTCGTCACCACAACCACGCCCGAGGCCGCCTGGGCCCCGTAGATGGCCGCCGAGGCCGCGTCCTTCAGCACCGTGAGGCTGGCGATGTCGTTGGGGTTGAGCGGGCCGCCGTAGTACGGCAGGCCGTCGACCACGTACAGCGGCGGCTCGCTGTTGGTCGTGCCCGCCCCCCGGATCACCACGCGCGCCGTGGCCGACGGGTCGCCGCCGTTTTGCAGCACCGTCACGCCGGCCAGGTTGCCCTGCAACAGGTCCTGCACGTTGGTCAGGGGCCGGTTGGCGATTTTCTCCGGGTTGAGGAGCGAGGCCACGGCCGTCGTGAGGTTTTCGCGTTTGGCCGTACCGTAGCCGATGACCACCACCTCGTCCAGGCCCGTCGCGGCCTCGGCCAGCTTGATGTCAAAAGCGGTCTGGCCGGCCACGCGCAGCTCCTGCTTTTCGTAGCCCACGAAGGAAACCACCAGCACGGCCTGCGCCGGGTCGTCGACGGCAAGCTGAAAGTTGCCGGCCGCGTCGGTCGAGGTGCCCGCGCGGCTGCCCTTCACCACCACCGTAACGCCCGGCAGCGGCTGGCCGGCTTTGTCCGTCACGTGCCCCGTCAGGGGCGGGCCGGCCGGCGTGGCCCGCGCCGCGGCGTGCGCGGGGGCCGTCGCCGCGGGGGCCGCCCACGCCGAGGGCCCCGGCACGGCCAGGCCCAGCAGCAGCACGGCAACCGCCGCTTGTTTCTTTCTTTTCCGTCGTACGCGGGCAGGTAAATGGGCGGGCATAAAGTACTTGATTGGTAATGGATTAGGCAGAAGCGGCGCACAACGCCCGCCGCTTCCAGGTGAGACGGCCCCGCACAGACGGCCTGGTCGAAGCATTTTTTTTGCAGATGCACAGCGAAAAGCCCACCCCGGAACCGGGCCGCGCTGGCCGCCAGCCGAGGGCCCCCGGATGCGCTTTTGCCGCGGCCAGCGGTTGGCAGATTCAGGTTTGGGCCGGCTCTTTATCGTTCCCAACGGCGCATTTTTTCCGTCCGGCGAGCGGCCAGTACCGCAGTGCTTTTGCCCGGCACAAAGGAAGACGCGCCTTATTTTCAAGGTGTTTCCCGCGGATTATCTTAATCTACCAGTTGTCAAGCTCAGCCGCACTGCTGGGCGTACTATTTTGCACTTTGAAATTATCCAAGGACGGATTAGTGCCAAAATTCCCTCTACTCACTACAAAACCCGGGGACTCAACCAATGGCGGAACCGGCAGAAGTTGGCGCTAATTGGTGGGGTCGTAACTTCCGGTCGTACCTTTTTCGGCTCGCAACCAATGGAAACACTTCCTTTGCCTCAGTATTTTGTGGCCGGCGCGCTGGGCCTGGGCCTGGCCGCCAGCAGCGGCTTTCGGGTGTTTGTGCCGCTGCTGGCGGCCAGCCTGGCCCACCATTTTGGCTGGTTGCCGGCCGCGCCGGGCTTTGCGTGGCTGGGCAGCTGGCCGGCCGTGCTGGCGCTGGCCGCGGCCACGGTGTTCGAGGTGCTGGGCTACTACCTGCCGCTCGTCGACCACCTGCTCGACACGCTCACCACGCCCGCTGCCTTCGTGGCCGGCACCGTTTTGATGACTTCCTCCCTGCCCCACCTCGACCCGGCGCTGCGCTGGGGGCTGGGCGTGGTGGTGGGCGGCGGCACGGCCGGGCTGGTGCAGGGCGGCACGGCGCTGCTGCGGGCCGGCTCCACGGCCGCCACCGGCGGCTTGGCCAACCCGTTGTTTGCCACCCTCGAAAACCTGCTGGCCGTGGGCGGCACGGTCCTGGCCCTGCTGCTGCCGCTGGCGGCGGGCGTGGGCGCGGTGGCCCTGGTGGCGTTCGGGCTGGGGCGGGTGCGGCGGTGGCGGCAGCGGCGGGCGGGCCTCCCCGCCGGGAGGGCCCCGGGGGCGTAGCGCCCGGCGGGGGCCCACCTTGCCCGCACGGTTTGCGTACAGCGCATCGCCCGGCGCGCGGCCGGGCCTTAATTTTTGCAACAATGCCCGATTACTTTGCTCCGCCCGTCGATTCGTTGCTGGCGCCTTACACCGGCCAGGTGCGCGTGCGCGTGGGCGGCCTGCTATTGCACGGCGGCGGCGTGCTGCTGGCCGCCCACCGGGGCCTGCTGCCCGACGGGGCCCCGTTCTGGTCGCCGCCGGGCGGGGGCTGGCAATTCGGCGAAAGCCTGCACGCGGCGCTGGTGCGCGAGTTCGCGGAAGAAACCGGGCTGGCGGTGCGGGTAGGCCGCTTCCTGCACCTGCACGAGTTCCGGCGCGATGAATTGCAGGCGCTGGAGCTGTTTTTTGAGGTGGTGCCCATCGACAGCACGGCCCCCGCCCCGCGCCTGGGCCACGACCCCGAGCACGCGGCCGACGCCCAGCTGCTCGCCGGCCTGGCCTGGCACACGCCCCGGCAGCTGCTGGCCCTGCCGCCGGCCCAGGTGCACCCCGTGCTGCGCGGCCTGCTCAGCATCGACGACGTATTTGTGCCGCAGCTGCGGTTCGAGGGGTAGAACGGGCGGCTGTATCTTTAGGGCGCCGCTTCTTCGGCCTTTTGCTTTGCCTGTGTCCGCTCCCGCCGCTTTTTCGATTGCTTCCGCCGCGTCTGCCGCGCCAACGCCGCTGCTGCGCCTGCGCGACGAAACCTTCGACCCCCGCCACCTCGCCGCCTACAACCTGTACCTGGCCGTGGGGGCCGGCCGCCTGCGCATGGCCGCCGTGGAGGTGGCGCGCCAGTCGTTTGTGCTGCTCGAAGACTACGCCCTGCCGCCCGGCGGCCTGCCCGCCCTGGCCGCGGCCCACGACTGCCTGGGCCGCGCCGGCTGGCACGCCGTGCGCCTGGCCACCACCGGCCGGGCCTTCACGCTGCTGCCGGCCGCGCTGTTCCGGCCCGGCGACGAAGCCGCCGCCCTGCGCCTGCACCACGCCCTGGCCCCCGCCGAAACCGCCCGCTTCCGCCCCTTCCCGGCCCTGGAGCTGGTGAGCGTGTTTGCCGCCGACGCGGGGCTGGCCGGCTGGCTGGCCGCCACCCACGGGCCCGCCGGGCAGCTCTTGCACCACACCAGCGGCCTGCTGGCGGGCCTGGCCCACCAGCGCGAAGCCCGCGCTCCGCGCCAGCTCTACCTCAACCTGGGGCCCCAGGAGCTGACGCTGGTCGTGCTCGGGACGCAACTTGAATACTGCAACGTGTTCGCCTTCAGCACTGCCGAGGACGTGCTCTACTACACCGTGCTCGTGATGCAGGAGCTGGGCCTCAACCCCGACCAGGACGAGCTGACCGTGTGGGGCGAGCTGACCCACGACTCGGCGCTGTTCACGCTGCTGCGCACTTATTTGCGCAACGTCCGCTTTGGCCCCCGCCCCTACGATTTATTTTACAGCTACCGCTTCAACGAAGTGTTCGACCACCGCTATTTTGATTTGTTCAGCCTGCACTTCGTGTAATAGTATTTGCGCAATAATTAATCGGATGCTATGAAACATAAATGCTTCATAGCAAAACATTTACAGCACTATAATACCCAATTTATCATCCAAGGCCAATGCCCCGTATTGCGCTGTTTCCCGGCTCGTTCGATCCTTTCACCAACGGGCACCTCGACGTGGTGCGGCGCGGGACGGCGCTTTTCGACGAGGTAATCGTGGCCATTGGCACCAACAGCAACAAGCAGCGCTACCTGCCCCTGGAGCAAATGCGCACGCTGATTGAAGGGGTTTTTGCCGGCGAGCCCCGGGTGTCGGTGCGCACGTTTCGGGGGCTCACGGCGGTGTTTGCCCGCGAGGTGGGGGCCCAGTTTTTGCTGCGCGGGCTGCGCAACACCACCGATTTTGAGTACGAAAACACCATCGCCCAGGCCAACCGCCACGTCAACCCCGGCCTGGAAAGCGTGTTTCTGATTACGGCCCCGCCGCTGGCGGCCATCAGCAGCACCATCATCCGCGACATTCACCGCTACGGCGGCGACGTGAGTGATTTCGTGCCGTTTGCCCTGCCGCCGCCCGCGCCCGAAGCTTAGCTGCGGGGCACCACCCGCAGGCCCACCAGCCGGGTGCTGCGGTTGAGGGCGAACACGGGCAGCAACAGGTAGGCCGGGGCCCCCGCCGCCAGGCCGGCGCGGCGCATGAGGGCGTCTTCGTCGGTTCCCAGCACGAGCAGGTCGAGCACGCGGCGGCTGCGGGCGTCGTAGCTGGCCAGCACGGTCAGCCCCCGCGGCTGGAAGGTCAGCGTTGAATCGCCGGGCTGCCGCCCGATGGGGTCTTCAAAGCCGGCGGGCAGCTGCTCGGGCGGCCCCAGGCGCCGGCGCACCTCGTCGATGGAGCGCCCCACCACGGCCGGTACGTCCACGGTGGGCACGGCGGCCGTGGGACGCACGGGGCCCTCCTGCTCAACGGCAGTGGCCGAATCTTCGCGCTCGCGGGCCCGCGAACAGCCCTGCTGCCCGGCGGCAAGCAGGCACACTAGCAGCGGTAACAACCTGACGAAGCGGCGCATGGCCCAAAGGTATAGCTATTTTCCGGCTGCCGACGTTTCTTTAGACGGCTTGCCGCCCGCCTTGCTCAAATAATGGCGCATCACCAGGGCAATGGAAGCGTAGGAATCGTCGAGCTTGGCCAGGGCCTCCTGGGGCTGCATCCAGCGCACTTCCTCGATGTACTCCTCGGCCTGGGGCTTCATCACCGAGTCGTCGAGGCATTGCATCACAAACCAGCTGGTTTTTTTCAGCATTTTGTTGCCCTTGTAGGCGTAGCTGTGCCAGGTGCTGGGCAGCTTTTCGCCGATGGCCAGCTTGATGTTGGTTTCCTCCTCCACTTCGCGCAGGGCCCCCAGCACGGTGTCCTCGTCGCTTTTGAGCTTGCCTTTGGGCAAGTCCCACTTGCCGAGGCGGTAAATCATCAGCACCTGGCCGTCCTTCACCACCAGGCCGCCGGCGGCCTTGGCAATCTTGAACTGGTCTTTGAGGTGCTGGATGAGCACGGTTTTCTTGCGCACGAGCATGGTGAGCGAGGTCAGCTTTTTTAGCTTTTTCACTTCCATCAGCCGCAGCAGGCGGTCAAGAAACGCGGTGGTGGCGTCGCGCACCAGCACGTCGCCCACCAAGTCTTTGGAATTGAACTCGTCGTCCGGGCTCAGCACCAAGTCGTACTTGTGTTTGTAAATTTTTTCGCTTAGTTTCTTGATAACCAGCGGTATATCGTTGATGAAGAGATTCATCGGAGCAAAAGTCAGGGAAGAATAAACCGCGGGCCCGGGGCGCGCCGCCCTGCAAGATACGGCCCCGAGGCGCTTTGGTGGCGTGCCCGGGCCGGCCGGGCGTCATCTTTGCCCCATGAAACGCATCGGCCTGCTCTCCGACACCCACGGCTATTTCGACGCCCGCATCGCCCACCACCTGCGCGGCTGCGACGAAATCTGGCACGCCGGCGACTTCGGCACCGCCGCCGTGGCCGACGCGCTGCGGGCCCTGGCGCCGGTGTTCCGCGGCGTGTACGGCAACATCGACGGGGCCGACGTGCGCCGGACCGAACCCCTGGTGCAGGATTTTGTGGTGGAGGGCCTGCGCGTGCTCATCACCCACATCGGCGGCTACCCCGGCCACTACGCGCCGGCCGCCCGGCCCCTGCTCGACGCCGCCCGCCCCGGCTTGTTCGTGACCGGGCACTCGCACATCCTGCGCGTGATGCCCGACCCCCAGCGCCGCCTGCTGCACCTCAACCCCGGCGCGGCCGGCCGCCACGGCTTCCACCAGGTGCGCACGCTGCTGCGCTTCGGCGTTGCGGCCGGGAAGGTGGTGGAGTTGCAAGCCGTGGAGCTGGGCAAGCGCGGGGCCCTGGAGTGACGGGATTGCCCCGCCGCCGAACGCGCGCGCCCAGCGCAACGGCCCGCCGCCGCACCGGCAAAAATTACCCGCGCTCAAGCAAGCGCGCAAACGCTAAAAGCGCCTTTCCCGAGTGGAAAAGGCGCTTTTAGCGTTTGATTAAGGCGGCGCGGCAAGTGCCTTAGAGCGCGATTTCGGGCTTGGGGTGCTCGCCTTCCTGGCCGTCTTCGTTCACGGGCTTGGTCACGGCTTCGGCGTCGTCGAAATCGGCGGCGTTTTCAGCCGTTTTGTCGGCAGCCGGGGCGTCGGCGCCCACGGCGTGCTTCACGGTTTCCACCACGTTGCCGGCAACCTCTTTGGCTTTTTCTACCACTTCCGAATGGCTCACCGCTTCCACGGCTTCGCTCACGGCGTGCTTGGCTTTGCCGAGCACTTCGGAATGCGAAACGGCGTCGACGGCGTCGCTCACGGCGTGCTTGGCTTTGTCGAGCAGCGACGCGCCCTTGGCGGCCGGCGCGGCTTCGGCGGCTTTGGCCACCGGGGCGGCGGCACCCGCCGGCGTGGTGAAACGGCTCTTCAGCTCGTCCAGGTCCACGTTTTTCAGCACCGGGGTGCGGAGCAGGTTTTTGATGACGTGCTGCTTGTTATTGGCGCGGGCAATGTTTTTGCGGTGCTTGCGCTTGAGGCGGGTAACGGACATGGTGCCGGGCGGTTAAGGTCTTATTGCTTAGGAAATGGAGGGCAAAAGTACGGCTTTAATTCGGAAAGTAAAAGCGCAGGGCCATTTTACGGCGGGCGGGGCGGGCCCCGGGGCCCGGCGGGCTACTTTTGCTGAGGGCCGCGCCGGCCCGGGTTTCGATTTTCTCCCCGCCGATTCGTTCATGTCCTCCCCTGCCCTGCCCCTCATCGACCTGCGCTCCGACACCGTGACGCGCCCCACCCCGGCCATGCTCGCGGCCATGTTCGGGGCCCCGGTGGGCGACGACGTGTACGAAGAAGACCCCACCGTGGCGCGCCTCGAAGCCGCCACGGCCGCCCGCTTTGGCCTGGAAGCCGGCCTGTTTTGCCCCTCCGGCACCATGACCAACCAAATCGCCATCAAGGCCCACACCGAGCCGCTGAGCGAGGTGATCTGCGAGCAGACGGCCCACGTGTACTTGTGGGAGGTGGGCGGCATCGCCTTTCACTCGGGGGCCAGCGTGGCGCTGCTGCCCGGCGAGCGGGGCCGCCTCACGGCCGCGCAGGTGGCGGCGGCCGTGCGGCCCGCCAACGTGCACTACCCCACCACCCGCCTCGTGTGCCTCGAAAACACCCACAACCGCGGCGGCGGCAGCTGCTACGCCTGGGACGACCTCGTGGCCATTGCCGGCGTGGCCCGCCGCCACGGCCTGCCGCTGCACCTCGACGGGGCCCGCGTCTTCAACGCCCTGGTGGCCACCGGCCAGCGCGCCGAAGCCTACGGGACGCTGTTCGACTCGATTTCGGTGTGCCTGAGCAAGGGCCTGGGGGCCCCGGTGGGCTCGGTGCTGCTGGGCTCGGCGGCGTTTGTGCAGAAGTGCAAGCGCCTGCGCAAGGCCTTCGGGGGCGGGTGGCGGCAGGCCGGCTACCTGGCCGCCGCCGGCCTTTACGCCCTCGAGCACCACGTGGACCGCCTCGCCGACGACCACGCCCGCGCCGCCCGCCTCGCCGGGGCCCTGGCCCGCCAGCCCTACGTGGCCGAGGTGCTGGCCCCGGAAACGAACCTCGTCATTTTCCGTTTGCACGACGACTGCCCCGCCGGCGATTTCCTGGCGCGCCTGGGGGCCCTCGGCATCAAGGCCAGCGGGTTTGGGCCGCAGTGGGTGCGCTTCGTGACGCACCTCGACGTGGACGACGCCGGCGTGGCGCGGGTGGAAGCGGCGCTTTTATCAGCGGGGGGCTGAGGGAAGGAGTGAACGAACGACGTGGGCGCTCAACGGCCGTGGCCCCGCATTCGCTCCTGCCCTCATTCGCCCGCTCACTTCTTGAAAACAGATGGAACTATACAACGCCCTGGCCCTGCTGCTGACCACGGCCGCCGTATTTGCCTACCTCAACCACCGGTTTTTGCA
Source organism: Hymenobacter sp. (assembly GCA_025353745.1). Taxonomy (GTDB): domain Bacteria; phylum Bacteroidota; class Bacteroidia; order Cytophagales; family Hymenobacteraceae; genus Hymenobacter. Next base: position 27,738 of record JANXOE010000213.1, on the reverse strand, counting down.
GATGCCGCCCGCCATCGGGCTCATGGTGCTGGGGCTGGCGGCCTCGCTGGCGCTGGTGGGCCTGGCGCGGTTCGAGTACGCACCGGTGCTGCACCTGGCGCGGGTGGTGCAGCAGCTCGATTTCAGCGCCCTGGTGCTGCAGGTGATGCTCGGGTTTTTGCTGTTTGCGGGGGCCCTGCACGCCGACGCCCGCCGGCTGGGCGAGCTGCGCTGGCCGGTGGGCATGCTCGCCACGCTGGGCACGCCCCTGAGCACGGTGGTGGTGGGCGGGGCCATGTACGGGCTGCTGCCGCTGTTTGGGCTGCCCACGCCGTTCATCTACTGCCTGCTGTTCGGGGCCCTCATCTCGCCCACCGACCCGGTGGCGGTGCTCAGCATCCTCACCAAAGCCAACATCGCCAAACCCTTGGAAACGAAGATCGTGGGCGAGTCGCTGTTCAACGACGGCGTGGGCGTGGTGCTGTTCGTGGTGACGCTGGAAGTGGCCTCGGTGGGGCCCCAGGACTTCACCGTGGGCCACGCGCTGGGCGTGTTTGCCCGCGAGGCGCTGGGCGGGCTGGCGCTGGGCACGGCCCTGGGGCTGGGCGGGGCCTGGCTGCTGCGCACCGTCGACAACTACCAGGTGGAAGTGCTCATCACCCTCGGGCTGGTGGCCGGCGGCACGGCCCTGGCCACGGCCCTGCACACCTCGGGGCCCCTGGCGATGGTGATGGCCGGCTTGCTGGTGGGCCACCTCAGCCGCACCCGCGACGTGCTCTCGGACGAGTCGCAGGACTACGTGGACAAGTTTTGGGAGCTGGTCGACGAGATTCTCAACGCGCTGCTGTTCGTGCTGATGGGGCTGGAAGTGCTGGTGCTCCACATTTCCCGCACCACGGTGCTGGCGGGGCTGGCCGCCGTGGTGGTGGTGCTGGCCGCGCGGGCCGTGGCCGTGGCCGTGCCGCTGCGCATCCTGCGCATCGGCACGGCGTTTCCCAAAAAAGACGGCAGCTTCCCGGTGCTGGTGTGGGGCGGGCTGCGCGGGGGCCTCTCGGTGGCGCTGGCCCTGAGCCTGCCCGCCGCCGCCCCGCGCGAGCTGCTGGTGGGCCTCACCTACGTGGTGGTGGTGTTCAGCATCGTCGGCCAGGGCCTCACCATCGGGCCGCTGGTGCGGCGGCTGGGGCTGGCCCGCGCGCCCGAAAAAACGGCGGCTTAAATCAAAATTAAAGGCCCGGAAACGACCACAAAAGCCGGTTTTGTTGTTAGGGAAGGACATGAATCTATTCGTTATCGGCGACGTGCACGGCTGCTTTCACACCTTCAGCGACTTGCTGCGGCGCTGGCAGCCGGCCACCGAGCACCTCGTGCAGATGGGCGACCTCGTGGACCGCGGCCCCGACAGCCCCGGCGTGGTGGAGCTGGCCCGCCAGCTGGCCCGGCACAACCCCGCCGGGGCCACGTTCCTGATGGGCAACCACGACTGGGGCATGGCCGCGCACCTGGGCCCCGACGGCCCCCGGCGCGAATGGCTGGGCTGGGGCGGGCGCGCCACCCTGCACCAGTACCAGGCCCGCCACCCCTCGTGGCTGGCCCCCCACGCCGCCTGGCTGGCCGGGCGGCCGTATTGCTGGGAAAACGAGCACCTGCTCATCTCCCACGCCGGCCGCGCCGACACGCCCCTGCCCTTCGACCCCGAAAACCCCGACGGCGTGCTCTGGCGCCGGGGGCCCCTGCTGAACCTGGGCAAGCTGCAAGTGGTGGGCCACACCCCCACCGCCGACGGCCGCCCCCACTTCGACGCCGCCAGCCGGGCCCTGTACCTCGACACCGGCGCGGGCCACGGCGTGGCCCTCACGGGGGCGCGCCTGAGCCCCACCGGCGAGGTGCTCGAAACCCTGACGCTGCCCGTCGACGCCCGCGACCTTTAGCTTGGCAATTGGCTGGTGGCGGGGGCCCTGTTGCCGTGGCGAGGAGGGCCCCACGCACCGTCAGCCCAGCGCCCAGCCCCACCAACCACGCCCTGAAACCATGCCTTACACCGCTGCCCGCCAATACCTCAGCGCCGCCGACCCGGTGCTGGCCGCCCTCATTGCCCGGGGCGCGCCCATCGGGCCCCGCGCCCACGAAGACCTGTACCTGGCCCTGCTGCGGGCCATCGTCAGCCAGCAGATTTCGACCAAGGCGGCGGCCGCCATCTGGGGGCGGTTCCGGGCGCTGTTCAAGCCCGAAGGCTACCCGGAGCCGCGTATTTTGTTGGAGATGAGCGACGACGACCTGCGCCAGGTGGGCCTCTCCCGCCAGAAAGCCGGCTACCTCAAGGCCATTGCCGAGCACAACGAGCGCGGCCTGCTCGCTTACGAGCACCTCGCCGGCCTCAGCGAAGAAGCGTTTACCGCGCACCTGACGGCCATCCGCGGCGTGGGCCGCTGGACGGCCCAGATGCTGCAAATGTTTGCCCTCGACCAGCCCGACGTGTTTGCCGAAGGCGACCTGGGCCTACAAAACGCCATGCGCCGCCTCTACGGCCTCGAAACCACCGGCCGGGCCCTGCAAAAAGAAATGCTGGCCCGCGCCGAAGCCTGGCGCCCCTACCGCACCCTGGCCTGCAAGTACCTCTGGCAGAGCCTGGAACAGCAAGGCGAATGGGAGCCGCTGACGGCCACCTAGCGCCCGCCGGGGCCCTACTCCTTGCCCGTGAACGGGATGACGGCCACGCACTGAAACGTGCTGCCCTTCCGCTGCATGATGCCCAGGTTGTTGATGTTCAGGCGCAGGTTGTAGGTGCGCGCGTTCAGGAACTGCATCACGGGGCCCAGCAGCGCGGGCGTGGTGTCGTGCAGGGCCAGCGAGAGGTGGGGCAGCCAGCGCGAGGGCGCGTTGAAGCGGTCGGTGCCCTTGCACAGGGGCTGCGTCACGTCGAGCACCCGCTGGTGCAGGTGGTTGAGGTCGGAGGAGCGCAGCACGGGCACGTAAATGACCGGCTGGGGCCCCGGAAAAATGCCCAGCCCGGTGGTGTAGGCCGGAAACGGGGCCGTGGTGGCGGCCACCTCGGCCAGGGCTTTTTTCAGCACTTCGATGCGGCGGATGCCCGCGAGCATGAACGTGAAGTGCGGCGCGGGCGTGGCCTGCACCGCGTCCAGGCCGAATTTGGCGTCCAGCTCCGCAATAATTTTGTTGATTTGCCGGGCCTTCTGAAGGTTCAGCATGGACGTGATGGCGAGCATACGGCGGGCAAAAAGTGTAACAAGAAAAACGGCAAGTCCCAGGCATTCAGCCTACTGAAAATGCACCCGGGCAATGGTGAACCGGCTCACCGGCGGGCTTTGGCCGGCTTGCAGCGCGTTGAGGTTGGCGTAGAGCACGTAGCCGTCGGCCCCCGGCCGCAGGGCCAGCGACGTGGGAAATTGCGGGGCCGTGGCAAGCGTGCCGCCGAGCGCAGCCGTGGCCCAGCCGTCGGCCGAGGCCAGGCGGTACACCTTGGCCGGGGCGTTGGCCACGACCTGGAGCTGGCGGTCGGCTTGCAGGCGCAGGCCGTCGGCGTTGGCCAAATCGACGCCGGAAACCGCCACGCGGCGGAAGGCGCCGGGGTTGTCGAGCGGCACTTTGAACAGGGCCCCCTCGTCGGACTTGGCCACCAGCAGGTAGCCGTCGGGGTGGTACACGATGCCGTTGAGGCCAAAGGCCCCGGCGGGGGCCCCCAGCTGCGCGTTTTGCAGGAACACCGTGGCCGTGCCCTGCGGGGTCACTTTGTAGATGACGGGCGCGAAGCTGTCGGTCACGTAGGCGTTGCCCTGGCCGTCCACGGCGACGTCGTTGGCGAAGTGGTCGGGGCCCGGGAGCAGGCCCCCGAGGTCGACGGTGGTGACGAGCTGGCCGCTGGTGCGGTTGAAAATGGCCAGGCGCGCCAGCTTGCGCCGCGTGGCGGCGGTGCTGCGCGCGGCGTTGTAGCCGGGGTCCGACACGGCCGCCAGCACGCGGTTGCGCGGCGCGTCGAGGCAGAGGCCGATGCTCGACACCAGGGCCGGGTTGTCGGCGAAAACGGTGTAGGTGCCGTCGTCGGCCACGGCCCCCAGGGCGCCGGCGGTTTGGGAGCTGACCAGGAAATGGCCGCTCTGGGCGTCGTACTGCAAGCCCTCGGGGTAGAGGCCGGGCACGGTGAAGGCCACGGTTTCGGGCGCGGCGGGCGGCGCGACGGGGATGTCGGTTTTGGAGCAGGCGGCCAGGGCCAGCAGCCCGGCCAGCGGGGCCAGCCGGCGGGCGGGCCCCGAAAAAATCGCAGAAAAAGGCAAGCGCAGGGGCATAAAACGGGGATGAAAGCGGCAATATATGCGTTGCCTTACGCCCCGGCGCGGGGAGCGGTTGTGCCGCCGGCCCTGGGGCCGGGGCCGTCCGCCCCCCGGTGCCGTACCTTTGCCCCCGAATACGCCGCACCCGATGATTTCCATTTCCGACCTCGACTTCCACTTCGGCTCCCGCGCCCTTTACGACCGCGCCAGCCTGCACATCAAGCCCAAAGACAAAATTGGGCTCATCGGCCTCAACGGCACCGGCAAATCGACCTTGCTGCGCCTGCTCGTGGGCGAGTACAAGGCCGACGGCGGCTCCATTTCGATGAGCAAAGAGGTTTCGCTCGGCTTCCTGAACCAGGATTTGCTGAGCTATGACACCCACGAGAGCATCCTGCACGTGGCCATGCAGGCCTTCGCGGAGGCGCTGCGCTTGCAGGACGACATCGAAAAAATCCTGGTCAAGTTCGAAACCGACTACGCCGACGACCTGGTGGAAAAGCTGGCCGACCTGCAGGAGCGGTTCGAGGCCCTGGGCGGCTACACCATGCAGGCCCGGGCCGAAGAAATCCTGGAGGGCCTGGGCTTCAGCACCGAAGAGCTGCAAAAGCCGCTGAAGTCGTTCTCGGGCGGCTGGCGCATGCGCGTGATGCTGGCCAAAATCCTGCTCCAGCAGCCTTCGCTGCTGCTGCTCGACGAGCCCACCAACCACCTGGACTTGCCCTCCATTAAGTGGATTGAAAACTACCTGGCCGACTACGAGGGGGCCGTCATCATCGTGAGCCACGACCGCGCCTTCCTCGACCGCACCACCAACACCACGGTGGAAGTGCTGGGCGGCAAGCTGGTGCCCTACGCCGGCAACTACTCGTATTATTTGGAAGAAAAAGAGGAGCGCAACCTCATCCAGAAAGGCGCTTTTGAAAACCAGCAGTCGCAAATCCGGGCCGCCGAGCGCTTCATCGAGCGCTTCAAGGCCAAGGCCAGCAAGGCCAAGCAGGCCCAGAGCCGCGTGAAGGCGCTGGACAAACTGGAGCGCATCGAGGACGTGGCCGGCGACGCGGCCAAAATCAACATGAAGTTCCAGTTCAAGGTGGAGCCCGGCCGGCACATCCTGCGCATGGAGCACGTGACGAAGAAGTACGACCAGAAGCTGATTTTCCGCGACACGAACGTGCACATCGAGCGGGGCGACAAAATCGCGCTCATCGGGGCCAACGGCAAGGGCAAATCGACGCTCATGCGCCTGGTGGCCGGCACCGAGGCCCCCACCGACGGCAAGCACCAACTCGGCCACAACGTGATTATGTCGTTTTACGCCCAGCACCAATTGGAATCGTTGACGCTGGAAAACGAGATTTTGCAGGAGATGAGCGAGGCCGGCTCGAAGCGCAACGACATGGAGCTGCGCTCGGTGCTGGGCTCGTTTTTGTTCACGGGCGAGGAGGTATTCAAGAAAATTAAGGTGCTGAGCGGCGGCGAGAAAAGCCGGGTGGCCCTGGCCAAAACCCTGATTTCGGAAGCCAATTTCCTGCTGCTCGACGAACCGACCAACCACCTCGACATGGTGTCGGTGAACATCCTCATCCAGGCCCTGGAGCAGTACGAGGGCACGTTCATCGTCATCAGCCACGACCGGTTTTTTGTGGAGAACGTGGCCACCAAAATCTGGTACATCGAGGATTTCCAGCTCAAGGAATACCCCGGCACCTACGCCGAGTACGAGCAGTGGCAGGAAGACCGCGAAAAGGCCGCCAAAAAAGCCGGCCTGCCCAGCCCGTCGGCCCCCAAGCCGGCCCCGGTGGAGCAGCCCAAAGCGGCCGCCAGCCACCACAGCCACAGCAGCAACGACGCGAAAAAAGCCGCCCGCGAGCTGCAGGAAGTAGAAGCCCGCATCACGGTGCTCGAAAAAGAGCTGGCCGTGTACGAGGCCCAGCTGGCCGACCCCGCCATCTACGCCAACGCATCCAAACTCAAAGACGCCACCGTAAAATTTGAGTCGGTGAAAAAGGAGCTGGGGGCCCAAACCAAGCGCTGGGAAGAACTGGTGTGAGAAAGTGGCTAATACGCATCCCAACGGGGCCGCGGCGCGAGGAGAAAATTCTTGTGCAGCGGCCCTTTGTTGTGAGCACGTCATTGGGCCCGGCAGAAAGTATTGCCCGAAGCAAAGGCAATCGATGCTACGCTGCGAACGGCTCCTGGCCCGCACGGCGCAGCAAATTAACGCCCATCAGATACGGCATGATAAACGGAATGGCCGGCACGCACACCGGGTAACTTACCGTACCAAATGGCTCTGGCAGAGCAGCAGGCAGCAGGGCCCTCACAAAACCGAACGCACTTACGGCCATATAAGTACGGCAAGCTGCTGCGCGAAACCACCCGGCCGTTTGCAACGATGCCGCAAAGGCCGCCGTTGCCAAATAAAAAAGGGCAGACTCAATTCCACTGATGGCCCCAAACTGGTTTCTAACCGGCAAGAACCAGTCGGGCCTTTTTTCTAAGCCGGCAGCCGCAAATAATCTAAAGGCCGCGGGCACCGCAGCTTCCCCAACGGGCGATGCTGCGGTGCGAATTACGCTCCACTAACAAGGCCTCTACCTGCGCGTATTGCGCGACTTTGGCTACGGCGGCCGGCACGAAACGCGCCTCTTTGCGTGCATTCTTCGCTGCAAACCATCGTTTTCAATTGTTCCGCTGACGCCGCACCTTTTTTGCAGCGGTGGCAAAGCATAGCCGGCGCTACTTTCGTCCCATGCGCTTCCTGCCTTACCCCTTCTTGATTCTCGCCACGGCCTGCGTGCCGCTGGGCACGCCCATCACCTCCACCACGGCCCCGGCGGCGGGCCGCGCCACGGCAGGGCCCCAGCAGCGCGAGCCGCCGCAGTTTGCTGACAAGACGCTGCGCTACGCGGACCACATCTACTCGGGCGCGGTGCAGAGCGTGCAGTGCTACGTGGCCACGGGCGCGAACACGGCCATTTTTCAGCCGCCGGTGGTGGCGCTGGGCCAGAGCCGGTCGCTGGCGCTGGAGTTCGACGTGCTGGGCGACCAGGCCCCACGCCTCACGGCCAAGCTGGTGCACTGCAGCGCCAACTGGCAGCCTTCGACGCTGATCGAGACGCAGTTCCTGAGCGAAATCAACGAGTTTCTGATCACCGACTACCGGGTGGGCATCGGCGGGAAGGTGCCGTATTTTCACTACCGGCTGGGGGCCCCCGACGTGAAAATCAGCGGCAACTACGTGTGGGTGGTGCAGGACGCGGCCGGGGTGCCGCTGCTCTCGCGGCGCCTGCTGGTGTACGAAAACCAAGTGCAGGTGGCCCTGCAGCAAGGCCTGGCCCTTGGCGGGCAGCAGCGCTTCACGCTGCAGCAGCTCGATTTCGGCATCAGCTACGCCGGGGTGGATTTGGTGAACCCTGCGGCCGAAGTGCAGGTGGTGCTGCGCCAGAACTTCCGGTGGGACAACGCCAAGTACGGCCTGCGCCCAACTTTTGTGCGCGACGCCGAGCGCCGGCTCGACTACCAGTACTTCAACTACGAAAACGCGTTTTCGGGCCTGAGCGAATACCGGTTTTTCGACACCCGCTCGCTGCAGGTCGCCGGCCAGAACGTGCTGCGCCTCGACCCGCGCACCCGCCCCGTGGCCGTGGGCCTGGTGCCCGAAGCCACCCGCGCCGGCGTGGGCTACTTCCAGTACGTCGACACCAACGGCCGGCGCGTGTTCGAGAGCCGCGAGTACGGCAACGGCGCTTCCAACGGCGACTACGCCGACGTCGCGTTTGCGCTGCGCGCCGACCAGCCCGCGCCGGGGCCCGTGTACGTGCTGGGGGCCCTCACCGACTGGCAGCTGAAGGACGAGTACCGCCTCGCCTACGACGCGGCCACCCACCTCTACACCGGCCACGCGCTGCTAAAGCAGGGCTACTACAACTACGATTTTGCCGTGCGCCGCCCCGACGGCACGGCCGACGAAACCTATTTCGAAGGCAGCCACTACGAAACCGAAAACCAGTACGACCTGCTGGTGTACTACCGCCCGCCCGGCACCCGCGCCGACTTGCTCATCGGCTACCAGGCCCTCGATGTCAACGGCCGGCCATAGATTCAGCTAATAATAAGCGGTTAGCAGTTGTCAATCAACCGATAGCCGGAGCTACTGCGCGCTGAGCTTGGCGGTGGTTTTGAGCACCAAAGGCGGGGGGCCGCCGTAGCCGCCGGGCATTCCGCCGCGCATGCCCCCGCCGCCGTAGCCGCCGCGGCCGCGCCCGCCGCCCATGGCGCCGTTGCCCATGCCGTCGGCGCCCACCACGCTCATGCCGCTGCTGTTGGAATCGTGGCCCGTGGCCGCGCGGTTGCCGATCACGGTGACGCCCACCACGGCGCGCTGGCCACTGGCCAGCACCGGCACCCGGCGGTAGAGCAGGCGCAGGGGCACGGCCAGCTCGTACACGAGGTTGTCTTGCGCGTCGAGGGCGGCGGCCAGCTTCACGCCCAGCGGCGACTGCGTGTCGGTGTAAGTCGGCTCTTTATTGCCTTTGTAGTTGAGCAGCTCCATGTCGCGGGCCCCGGCCAGGGCGCGGCTCAGCAGGGCGTGGCGGTCGCCGGGGCCGGGCGCGCCCGCGGTGCCTTCGGCCGGCACGGGCTCGCGGGGCAAGGTGAAGCGCACCCCAAACTGCTGCTGGTTGCGCCCCGTGGTGTCGAGCCACACCGTGAAGCCCTGGTGCAGCAGCCGCGCCTGCGTCATCGGGTAGGCGGCCTTGAGGCGGACGTACACGGCGCGCTGGTCGTTGAGCACTTGGTACTGGAGCTTGGTTTCGGGGTCGAAGCGCAGCGAGTCGGGGCCCCAGTCGGTGGCTTGCCCGTCGATGGTGGGCGGCGTGGCCGCGAAGCGGCTGGGGCCGTCGGCCTGGGGCTGGTGGGCACACGCGAACAGGAGCAGCGCCCCGGGCAAGCCGGCGAATAAGGAACGGAAAGAGGCCATTGGCGGGGCAAAAAGGGCGAAACAAAAGCGAATTTACGCGCAATACCGGCGCGGCCGGGTGTAGCACGGATGAACGGCCCCGTAACCTTGGCACTACTTTGGCACGTTGCAGGGGCGGCGCCGCTACGGTGGCGGTAATCCCATTCGTTCCTTTGTACCCATGAAATTTCCTCTTCTCCGCCTCGGGGCCCTCGCCGTGCTGCTGCCGCTGGCTAGTGCCGCTCCGTCCACGCCGGGCCTGCCGGCGGCCCTGGCCGTGCACCCGCTGCAAGGGGCCAAGCCCGACCCGCAGGTGCTGGCCCAGTTCGGCTTGTTCAACAACCCCGCGCTGCAAAAATTCATCACCGCCAAGGGCCAGCAGATGGACGCCATCTCGGACCGGCCCGGCAACTACGGGTTCACCATCGTCGATTCGCCCGTCATCAACGCCTTCGCCACCCCCGACGGCCACGTGTACTTCACGCGCGGCATCATGGCGTATTTCAACAACGAGGCGCAGTTTGCCGGGGTGCTGGGCCACGAGCTGGGCCACATCACCGCCCGCCACGGCCAGAAGCAGCAAACGCGCTCCACCATCGCCAGCCTCATCCTCGGGGGCCTGTCGGCGGTCAGCCAAACGGCGGCTTCGTTGGCCCAGCCGCTGGCGCAGGGCGTGGGCGTGCTGTTTTTGAAGTACAGCCGAGACAACGAGAACGAGGCCGACGGCTTGGGCGTGAAGTATTCGTCGAAAATCGGCTACGACGCTGCCCAAATGGCCGATTTCTTCCTCACCTTGCAGCGCACCGAGCAGCAGAGCGGCTCGTCGATCCCCACCTTTCTTTCCACGCACCCCAACTCGGCCGACCGCTACCAGCGGGTGAAGGGCCTGGCCGCCCAGGAGCGGCAAACCCTGGGCAAGACGGCCCTGACGGTGAACCGCGACGGCTACCTGCGCTCCATCGACGGCCTGCCCTACGGCGAAGACCCGCGCCAGGGCTTCGTAGAAAACAGCGTGTTCTACCACCCCGACCTGAAGTTCCGCTTTCCCGTGCCCAGCGGCTGGAAATCGCAAAACACGCCCGAGCAGTTCCAGATGGCCGAGCCCAACGGCAAGGCCCTGCTCGTGTTCATGGGGGCCGGCAGCGGCACGGTTGAAGAAGCCGCCCAGGCGCTGGTGAAGCAGCTGGGCCTCAGCGGGGCCCAGGCCCGCAACACGTCCATCAACGGCTTCCCGGCCGCCGTGGTGGAAGGCGACCAAACCGCCCAGGACCAGCAACAACAGCAGCAAAGCGCGCCGGCCCACGTTCGCGCCTACCTTTTGCAGGACGGCAAAACCGTCTACGCCTTCATCGGGCTCGCCGCTGCTGAGTCGTTTGCCAACTACGCCCCGCAGTTCAACGCCGTGGCCCAGGGTTTCCAGCGCCTCACCGAGGCCAACAAGCTCAACCGCCAGGCCGAGCGCATCCGCATCAAAACCGTGCGCACCGGCACCACCCTCGGCCAGGCCCTGGCCGCCAACGGCGTGCCCGCCAAGCGCTACGAGGAGGTGGCCATCCTCAACGGCATGAAAACCACCGACCGGCTCCCGGCCGGCACCCTGTTCAAGGTCGTGAGCCGGTAAGCCGCCGGGGGCCCCGGGCGCGGGGGCCCCTCGAAAAAGCAGCGTTTTGCAAGCACAAAAAAAGCCCGGAGCAGTGCTCCGGGCTTTTTTGTGGCTGATCGAAACCGGCAGGCGCTAGTCGAAGATGTAGCGCACGCCCACCTGGGCCCGCCAGCGGCTGGCTAGGCTGGTGTCGGTGAAGTACGTCTGGCTGCCGCCGCGGAAGGTGTACACCGGCGTGTCGGGGTTGGCGGCGGCATAGCCCGTTTCGAGGAGGCGGTTGTTGCCCACGAGCTGGCGGTTGCCCCAGTTTTTGTTGAGCAGGTTGCCCAGGTTGAGGATGTCGAAGCTCAGCTGGAGGGTGTTTTTCTTGCCGCCGCTGGTCGCCACCGCAAAATCCTGCATGAACTTGGCGTCGAGCTGCGTGTACCAGGGGCTGAGGGCCCCGTTGCGCGCGGTGTAGCCGCCGCGGTGCTGGCTCAGGTACTTGTCCTGGTTGATGTAGGCGTCGAGCTGCTGGTACTGCTGGTCGGCCGTCACCACCTGGCCGGCGGCGTTGGTGTAGTTCACCAGGTTGATTTGGCCGCGGCTGGCGGGCACGAACAGCAGGTCGTTGCCCGGCACGCCGTCGCGGTTCAAATCGCCGGCGTAGGTGTAGCTGTAGCGGTTGCCCTGGCCCGTTTCAAAGAAGAAGCCCAGCGTGGTGGCCAGCTTGTTGTTGGCATAGGCAAAGCGGCGGCCGGCGGCGGCGATGATGCGGTGCTGCAAGCCAAAGTCGCTGTACGAGAGCTGCGGCTGGTTGGGGTTGCCCACCACCGGCAGGCGCTGGAAGGCGTCGCCGGCAATTTCGCCGGGGTTCGAGGTGATGTCCTTGGCCCGGGCGTAGGTGTAGGCCGCCGTGGCGTAGAAGCCGTTGGCAAACTCCTTGCGCAGCTGCCCGGTGAGCGAGTATTGGTAGCCCTGGTTGGTGTTTTCCAGCGCAATCACGCCGGCATCGAGGAAGGTGAACTTGCCGTCGGGGCCGTTGAACGAGTTGAGGCGCGGGCCGCTGGCCGGGTAAATCTGGCGGGTGTCGCCGCCACTCGCGCCACTCAGCGTTTGGGTGGGCGTCACGAGGTTGTAGTTGCGGTGAACCACCGCGTTGCGGTCTCGCGAGTAAATGGCTTCTACCGTGGCCACGATGCCGCCGAGCAGCTCGTGGTCGATGGCCAAATTGCTGCGCCACACCTGCGGAAACTTGAAGTTGCGGCCCGTGGAGTTGATCTGGAAGGTGTAGCCGTTATCGAACTGCGAGTTCGAGGCCTGGTTCGAAATCCACACGAACGGGATGCGGCCGGTGAAAATGCCCGTGCCGCCGCGCACCTGGGTTTTGGCGCCGTCGTTCTGCGAAGTGTAGTTGAAGCCCAGGCGGGGCGAAAACAGCGGCGTCGATTTCGGCAGCACCGACACGTCCACTTTGGTGGGCTGGCCGTTGCCGTCGAGGAAGGTTTTACCCGCAATCTGCGCGTTCGGGGCCACGCTGGTGCCGTAGATGGGAACGTCGGCGCGCACGCCCAGCGTCAGCTTAAGGGCCGGGTCGAGCTGGTACTCGTCCTGCACGTACAGGCCAAGCTGCGACACCGTCACGTCCACCTGCTTGATGGGGGCCTGGCCACCGGCGGTGGCAATGGCGTTCAAATCCACGAAGTCGGGGCTCTTGCGGTCCGTCACCTGGAAGAACCGGGCCACGTCGAGGCCCCCGAAAAAGGGGTAGCCGTAGCGCTGCAAGTTGAAGCCGTTGGTGAACGCGAAGTGCTCGTAGTTGACGCCCGCCGTGAAAATGTGCTTGCCGGCGAAGTAGCTTAGGTTGTCGGTGAGCTGCAGGATTTTCTGGTTCAGCAGGTTGTTGGCCGAGAACTGCTCGGTGCCTACGCTGGTGTAGGTGGTGCCGCCCTGCGTGATATCGATCTGCGGAAAAAACGTGGACGAAGGCAGCTCGCGGAAATCGTGGAAGTACGAGAAGCCAGCCTGGGCCTTGTTGCTGAACTTGCCGTTGCCAAACGTGCTGTTGAGCTCGGCCACCACCGAGTTCAGGTTGTTGTTGATGGTGTAGCCCGAGTTTTCAAACTGCAGGGTGTTCAGGCCGGGCACCCGCGACGAGGGCGCGATGGCAATCGGGTGGGGGCCCTGCTGGCGGTAGCTTTTGAGGTAGTTGTAGCGGACAGAAAAGGTGTTCGAGGAATTGATGTTCCAGTCGAGCTTGGCCAGAAATTTATCCGAATACGTGCGGTAGTTGAAGCCCTGGAAGGCCCCGGGGTCGTAGCCGTAAGCGGTCTTGAGGCGGTCGCGGATGGCTTGCAGGTCGGATTGCAGCACCCGGCTCACGCCGTTGAGCTGGCCATTTTCGGCCGCCTGGGCCTCGGCGGCGTTGGCGGCCGGCCGGAAGGTCTGGCCCGGGTCGGTTTCGCGCGTGAGCTCGGCGTTGGTAAAAAAGAACAGCTTGTTCTTCACAATCGGCCCGCCCAGCGAAAAGCCGGTCTGGTTGAATTTCAGGCTGGGGTTGTCGATGGTCGCGCTTTCGACCTTCCGGCCGATCAGGTTTTCGTCGCGAAAAAACGTGTAGACCGTGCCCTTAAAGTCGTTCGTGCCGCTCTTGGTCACGGCGTTGATGCCGGCGCCCGTGAAGCCGCCCTGGCGCACGTCGTAGGGGGCCAGGCTCACCTGAATCTGCTCGATGGCGTCGAGCGACACCGGCTGCGAGTTGGTTTGGCCGCCCGGCGTGGGCGAGTCCAGCCCAAACGAGTTGTTGAAGATCGAGCCGTCGAGCGAGAAGTTGTTGTAAAGCGTGTTGCGGCCGCCGAAGCTCTGGCCGCTGGCCTGGGGCGTGAGGCGCGTGAAGTCTTCCTGCGAGCGGCTGATGGTGGGCAGCGTGCGGATGGCCGTCGCGCTGATGTTGGTAACGGCCCCCGTGCGGTCGGGGTTGATCTGGCCGTCGCGGTTGGCCCGCACCACCACTTCGTCGAGCTTCTGGCCGCCGTCCTCGCGCAGGCTCACGTGCGTTTCGTACGTTTTGCCCAGCACGAGCTGAATGTTGTTCTCCACATACGTTTCGTAGCCTACGAACGAGATTTTGACCTGGTAAGGGCCCCCAACGCGCAGGTTCAGCAAGTCGAATTGCCCGTTGTCGCGCGTGCCCACCCCGTAGGTAGTGCCCGTGGGCAGGTGCACGGCCAGCACGGTGGCGCCCGGAAGCGGCTGGCCTTTGGCGTCGAGCACCAGGCCCTTCATGGCAGAGGTCGTAACCCCTTGCGCGAGTGCGGAATTGCCACCGGTGAAAAGCACAAAGCCCAGCAGCAATAACAGTAAATGGTGTCTCATAACACAGCTTTTTTATTTATCCGAAGACTTTCCTCAGACTTTCAACGCAAAGGTAGCGTAACGCCGGAGTGATGGAAGCATAACAATTACGTAACCTGTGAAACACAACACAAGCATAATGCAATCATAACAGATGCAAGGGACGTCCATTGGCGCCAATTGTGTATGTTAACGCGTAAAACCGGTTTGCCAGTCCCGGTTTTCGAAACAGAAATTTTACTTTTAGCAACTGCCAAGGACTATGTATGACAGCGCGTTGCGAGCCAGAATTACGCGACTGACAGCAGAGATTATTTTTAATGCCACTTTAAAAAATCAGTATTTCATTAAATATAAAAAGCCTGACGCGAAAACGTCAGGCTTTTTATATTTAATAGCCAGCTATAGCGCTGCTTCTAATAGCGCGGCTTCCGTTATTTTATTTAAAAAATTACCTGCTTTCAGTAATTTAACCTAAACGTTAAACCGAAAGTGCATGATGTCGCCGTCCTGCACCACGTAATCTTTGCCTTCGACCGCCATTTTGCCGGCTTCTTTGATCTTTACCTCGGTTTTGTATTCCTGGTAATCGGGCAGCTTGATGACCTCGGCCCGGATGAAGCCTTTCTCGAAGTCGGAGTGGATGACGCCGGCCGCCGCCGGGGCCTTATCGCCGCGGTGAATGGTCCAGGCGCGCACTTCCTGCACGCCGGCCGTGAAGTAGGTGATCAGGTTCAGCAGCTCGTAGCTGGCGCGGATGAGCTTGTGCAGGCCCGATTCGGTGAGGCCGTACTCGCCCAGGAACAGCGCTTTTTCCTCGGGGTCGTCCATCTCGGCGATCTGCGACTCGATGGCCGCCGACACCATCACCACCTGGGCGCCCTCGCTTTTCACGTGCTCGCGCAGGGCCGCCACGTGGCGGTTGCCGTCGGTGGCGATGCTGGCCTCGTCCACGTTGGCCACGTAAATCACGGGCTTGATGGTGAGCAGCTGCAGGTCGGCCACGGCCTCCAGCTCGTCGGGCAGGGCCCCCAGGGCGCGGGCGTTCTGCCCGGCTTCCAGGGCCGCCTTGAAGCGCTGGAGCGCCACCACTTCCTTCTTGGCCGCGGCATCGCCGGCCTTGGCGCTGCGCTCCGACTTTTGCAGCTTCTTGTCGATGCTCTCCAAATCCTTGATTTGCAGCTCGGTATCGATAACGTCTTTGTCGAACACCGGGTCCACGCCGCCGGCCACGTGCACGATGTTGGGGTCGTCGAAGCAGCGCACCACGTGGATGACGGCGTCCACCTCGCGGATGTTGGCCAGGAATTTATTGCCCAGGCCCTCCCCTTTGCTGGCGCCTTTCACCAGCCCGGCGATGTCGACGAACTCGATGATGGTGGGCAGCACGCGCTTGGGGTTCACCAGCGCCTCCAGGATTTGCAGGCGCTCGTCGGGCACCGTAATCACGCCCACGTTGGGCTCGATGGTGCAGAACGGGTAGTTGGCCGATTCGGCTTTGGCGTTGGATAAAGCGTTGAACAGGGTGGATTTGCCGACGTTCGGCAAGCCCACGATACCGCAGCGGAGGCCCATTTCTTGGAATTAAAAATCGTGAATTATAAATGATGAATTGAGCACAATTCGGGCGCAAAGATACGGCAGGGCCCCGGGGACTCGCCGCTTGGCTGCGGGCATAAAACTGTCATTCCGAACGCGGTGAGGAATCCGGGCCCGCGGCCCCCGGATTCCTCACCGCGTTCGGAATGACAACCGCCGTCCGGAACGACGGCCAAACCGGCGCTAGTAGCTATCGTCGCTGCGGTTGGCGTCGAAGGCGGGGCGCTCGACGGGGGGGCCCTCGCGGCGGTCGCGCTCGTCGTACTCGCGCGGACGGTCGAGCTCGGCCACTTCCTCGGCGGTCAGCAGCTCCTCCCGCACGTAGTCCACGGCGTCTTGCAGGGCATCCACGAATTTCAAAAAATCTTCTTTGTACAAGAAAATCTTATGTTTTTCGTAGGACACTGAGTCGTCGGCGTTCTGGCGGCGCTTGCTTTCGGTGATGGTCAGGTAGTAATCCTGGCCACGGGTGGCTTTGACGTCGAAAAAATACGTGCGCTTTCCAGCCTTAATGCGTTGGGAATAAATTTCTTCCTGGTCGTGACGGTCGTCCACGGGCGTTGGGTTAAAGTACAGTTGATGAATAGAACAATCGATTGTTGGAACTCCTAATGTAGGCAGGGCGGGCCAAAGATAAAGGCGGCGGTAGGCCGGCGCGGTATCTTTGGAGGGGGCCGCCCGGTCTCTTTTCTCTTTTTGTCCGCCCATGCCCGCCCCCGACCTCGCCGCCGTCCGCTCGTTCGAAAACCTGGAGTTCCTGGCCCGCCAGCTCGTCGACGGCTTCATCACCGGCCTGCACCAGTCGCCCTACCACGGCTTCTCGGTTGAGTTTTCGGAGCACCGCCTCTACAACCCCGGCGACAGCACGCGCCACATCGACTGGAAGGTGTTCGCCCGCACCGACAAGCTCTTCGTGAAGCGCTACGAGGAAGAAACCAACCTGCGCGCCCACCTGCTGCTCGACGTGAGCCCGAGCATGTACTACCCGGCGCCGGGCCACGCCAAGCTCACTTTCAGCGTGGTGGCGGCGGCGGCCCTGGCCACGCTCCTCACCCGGCAGCGCGACGCGGTGGGCCTCGTCACCTTCGCCGACGCCGTGGAAATGCAAACGCCCGTGCGCTCCACCGCCACCCACCGCCACGCGCTGCTGCTGGCCCTGCAGCGGCTGCTGGAGCGCCCGCCCGCGCCGGGGGCCCCCGGCCGCGGCCGCGGCACCGACGTGGCGGGCGTCGTCCACACCATCGCCCAGCAAATCCCCAAACGCTCGCTCGTCATCCTCTTCAGCGACATGCTGGGGCGCGACGCGGCCGGCCAGGCCGCCGCCCTGGCCGCGCTTCAGCACCTGCGCCACCAGCACCACGAGGTGCTCTTGTTTCACGTGCTCGACCGCGCCACGGAGGCCGACTTCGATTTTGCCGAGCGGCCCTACATTTTCGAAGACGTGGAAACGGGCCAGGAAATCAAGCTCCAGCCGTCCCAAATCCGGGCCCAGTACCGCGCCGCCATGGCTGCTTTCGAGCAGGAACTGGCGCTGCGCTGCGGGCAGCTCAAGATTGATTTCGTGCCCGTGGACGTGCGCGAGCCGTTCGAAAAAGTGCTGTACGCCTATTTGGTGAAGCGCGGCAAGGTGCGCTAGGGCCCCGGCCCGCCCCTACCTTTGCCCCCGTACCCCTCACCTTTTGCCGCCCCGCCATGTACCAGGTCCTGCTCGTTCTCCACTCCTATCTCCGCTGGTTTGTGCTCGGCACCGGCCTCGTGGCCGTGTACCGCGCCTACGTGGGCTACACCGGCCGCCGCCTGTTTTCCAAAGGCGACAACGCCTTCGGGGCCAGCTTCGTGGGGTTCATGCTCTTGCAGCTCGTTGTGGGCCTGGGCCTGTACTTCGGCCTCAGCCCCTACGGCCTCAAGGCCATGAAAGTCGCGGGGGCCATGAAAGACCCGGTGGTCCGGTTTTTTGGCATGGAGCACGTGGCGGTAATGGTCCTCGCCGTCGTCGTCGCCCAGGTGGGCCGCACGCTGTCCAAAAAGCGCCTCAACGACACCGCCAAGCACAAAACCGCCTTCATCTACTACGGCATTGCCCTGCTGCTGGTGCTGCTCATGATTCCGTGGGGCCTGTGGAACCCGCACCGGCCGCTCTTCCGGTTTTAGGCTTTTTGCTGAGCTGCGGACAATCAATTCCGAAGCAAGACCTGCTTTTTTACGGGCCTGAAGCCCAAAAAAGCAGATGAAACCGACGTAAAAAAAGCCTTTCCCCGGCGCCGGGGAAAGGCTTTTTTGTGGTTTATAAAGCGACAGCAGTGGAGGGCCCCCGCTCCGCCGCTACGGGAACTTCGGGAATTTCGAGAAATCGGGCTGGCGCTTTTCCAGGAAGGCATTTTTGCCTTCCTTGGCTTCGTCGCTCAGGTAGTAGAGCAGCGTGGCGTTGCCGGCCAGCTCCTGGATGCCGGCCTGGCCGTCGAGCTCGGCGTTGAACGACGATTTGAGCATGCGCAGGGCCAACGGGCTCTTTTGCAGAATTTTGTGGCACCAGGCCACGGTGGTTTCTTCGAGCTTGTCGAGCGGCACCACCTTGTTCACCAGGCCCATGTCGAGGGCCTCCTGGGCGTCGTACTGGTCGCAAAGGAACCAGATTTCGCGGGCCTTTTTCTGGCCCACCACGCGCGCCAGGTACGAGGCCCCGAAGCCGCCGTCGAACGAGCCCACGTTGGGGCCCGTCTGGCCGAAGCGGGCGTTGTCGGCGGCGATGCTCAGGTCGCACACCACGTGCAGCACGTGGCCCCCGCCGATGGCCCAGCCCGCCACCATGGCAATGACGGGCTTGGGAATGGAGCGGATCATCTTCTGCAAGTCCAGCACGTTGAGGCGGGGCGTGGCGTCCTCGCCCACGTAGCCGCCGTGGCCGCGCACGCTTTGGTCGCCGCCCGAGCAAAAGGCCCGGCCGCCTTCGCCCGTGAGCACGACGACGCCGATGTCGGGGCGGTTGCGGCAGATGTTCATGGCCTCAATCATCTCGTCCACCGTGAGCGGCGTGAAGGCGTTGTGCACCTGCGGCCGGTTGATGCTGATTTTGGCGATGCCCCCGTGCTGGGAGAAGATGATTTCCTGGAACTCCCGGATCGGAATCCACTCGATTTTTTCAGTCATGAGCGCAAGGTTTCGCTGGGTTAAAAAAGGTTTCGCAAGGTTTGCCGGGGCATCATTAAATATCAAAATAAGAAAGCAAAAAAAGGTGTTGCGAAACCTTTTTTAACCTGGCGAAACCTTGCGCTGAAAAGCCGCTTTCACGGCGCTGCGGTATTCTTCAAAAAAAGCGGCGTTGGTCTTGCTGTCGGTAAAAACCTCCAGCACCGCCGCGCCGGTTTCGGCCGCAAAGAAAACCGGTAGCGCGGCTTCAAGTTCGGCGAACGTCGCCACCGGAAAGTAGCGCATCCCAAAATCGCGGCACAGGTTGTCCGCCGTCAGGGCCTGGTGGGTTTCAAAAAACTCGTCCAGCTCGGGCTGCTGCCGGGGGCCGTCGATGATGCGGAAAATACCCCCGCCGTGGTTGTTGAACAGCACCACCCGCAGGTTGGGCGTGGGGTAATTGTGCCAGAAGGCGTTGCGGTCGTAGAAAAACGCCACGTCGCCGGTCAGCAGCACCACCGGCCGCCCGGGCTGCGCCAGGGCCCCGCCCACGGCCGTGGAGTTGCAGCCGTCGATGCCGCTGGTGCCGCGGTTGGCGAATACTTCGATGTGCCGGCCCGGCGGCAGGCCCAAAATATTGGCGTAGCGCACGGCCATGCTGTTGGCCAGGTGCAAGGCGGTGCGGTCGGGCAGGGCCCCCAGCGCGTGGCCAAAGGCGGAAAACTCGTTGAATTCTTCCGGATTTTCCGGGTAGCGGCCGCGCTGGCCATCGAAGAAATCAGTGAGGGCCGTCTCCCCGCGCTGCTGCGCCGTGCGCCAAGCCAGGTTGAATTGGACGACCGCAGCCGTTGCCGGACCATCGGCCGCACTGCCCGCGGCGATGCCGCGAAAAAAGCTGGTTGGCTCGGCCCTAACAATTTGATTCAGCGAGCGGAACGTGTCGGCAACCGGTCCTGCCGCTTGCACGTGCCAATGCACCAGCGGCGCGGCGTTGCGCAGGAACAGCTTCAGGCTTTTGGAAATCAGCGACTGCCCGAACGTGATGAGTACATCGGGCCGGAGCTCGTTTTTGGCGTCCTCGGGCAGGCCGGCCAGGAACACGTCCTGCTTGCCCAGGGCCGGGGCCGGCGCGCCCGTCAAATTGGAAATGACGTCGCCCACCACCGGGGCCCGGTAAGCCGCCGCGAAGGCCTTCAGCGCCGCCGCAAGCGCGGCATCTGCCGGCTGCTGGCCGGCCACTACCAGCACCCGGCCGGCCGCCCGGAGCTGCTGGCGCAACCCGGCTATCTCCGCCAAGCCGAGCGTTCCAGCGGCCGGGGCTTCCCGAATAATCTTCACCTCCGGCTCGTACACCACTTCCTCGCCCGGCTTTGGGTAAAACGGTTCCCGCAGCGGGATATTCACCTGTACCGGCCCGGCGGGGCCTGCCTGCGTCAAATTGATGGCTTCGTTAATTATTCGCTCGGCGTGCCACTTCGCGTCGGGGTGCGCGGTGTCGGCCGGAAAATCGAACGCGGCCTTGGCGTGGGCCCCGTACAAATGGTGCTGGCGGACGGTCTGGCCGTCGAGCTGGTCGATCCATTCCGGGGGCCGGTCGGCGGTTAAAATCAACAGCGGAACTTGCCGAAAAAACGCCTCGGCCACCGCCGGCGCATAGTTCAGGCCGGCCGTACCGCTGGTGCACACCAGCACCACCGGCCGCCGCGTGGCCTGCGCAATGCCCAGCCCGATAAAGGCCGCCGCCCGCTCGTCGGGCACCACGCGCAGCTTGCCGCGGTAGGCCGGGTGCCGCGCGAAGGCCAGCGTGAGCGGAGCCGAGCGCGAGCCGGGCGACAAAACCACGTCGGTGATGCCGTGCCGGGCGCAGATTTCGGCGATGTTGAAAACGGCCTGGTTATTCATTTAACGAGTATCAATTAACGTTTAACAGCGGTTGGGCTTTGAAGCGCTGGGGAAAAAGAATTGCGTAAAAAGCACCGTAAAACCGCTTTATTTATTGGTTGAAAGAAAAAAATAAACGGGGTTCGTTAATTAATACATTGATTAATGACCGTTAAATGGCGCTGCCTACGGTTTGCAGCTTCATTTCGGTTTCCTGCCATTCCCGCTCGGGGTCCGAATCCATGGTGAGGCCGGTGCCGGCGTAGAGGATGGCTTCGTGGGCGTGCACTTGCAGGCAGCGCAGGTTCACGAAGAGGCGGGCCACGCCGGGCGCGGCCACGTTCACAGGCCCCAGAAAGCCGCTGTAGTAGGCGCGGTCGTAGCCTTCGTGGCGGCGCAAAAACTCCAGCGCGGCCGCTTTGGGCATGCCGCCGACGGCCGACGTGGGGTGGAGCAGGCGCAGCATGTCGGTGCCCAGGTTGGGGAAGGGCACGGCTTTCAGGTCCACCTCGAAGTCGGTGCGCAGGTGCAGCAGCTGGCCGGCCACCACGGTGCGGGGGCCGGTTTCGTGGTATTCGCGCAGCCGCAGCTGCTTGAAGCAGCTCACGACGTAGCGGGCCACGAGCGCCTGCTCTTCTATTTCCTTCTGCCGCCAGATGGCCGTGCGGGGCGAGGCCCCGGCGGTTACCGGTTGGGTAGCGGCCAGCGCCATGGTGCGAAAAATACCGTCGGCCGTGACTTCGGCCAGCACCTCCGGGGTGGCCCCCAGCCAGGTGCCCACGCCCGGCCCGCTCACCAGCGACACCATGGCCTGCGGGTACTTGGCGCTGAGCTTTTCGAACGCCGCGAGCGGGTCGAACCCCGGCGGCAGCGGGCGGCGGGCGGCCCGCGAGCTGACCACCTTCACCACCGCTTTCTCCTCGATGGCGGCCACGCCGCGCCGCACCAGCGCTTTGTACTCGGCCTGGGTGGCGGCGTGCGGCGCGGGCTGCGGGCTGCGGTGCCAGGCCAGCGCGGCGGGGGGCGGGGCGGCCAGCCAAGCCGTGAGGGCCGGCACCAAGTCGCGGGCGGCGGGGGCCACGGCCACGGCTTCGGGCCGGGCGGGGTCGTAGCGCACGTCGGCGGGCAGGAACAGGGCGGGGTTGTGGTCGGAGTCGCGGAACGGGAAAAAAGCGAAGCCGGCCGGGGCCCCCGCGTCGAGGGCGGGCGGCAGGCCGGTGAAGGCGGCTTCGGCCGAGCGGCTCACCAGCAGTTGGGGGTGGGCGGCGCCCGGCTCGCGCCACACCGCCAGCGGCCGGCCCGTGCGCAGGGCCCCGGCCACGAGGTGGCGCAGCCGGGCGGGGGCGTCGAGGGCCGCCGCGGCGGCCGGCCACGGCAGCAGGCGGGGTTCGGGGGCCGTCATTAGGCGGGGCGCGGGCCGGGGGCCGGCAGGTCGATGACGGCCAGCGTGAGGCGGCTCAGGCACACCAGGGCCCCCGTTTCTTCGTGGGTAATGCGAATTTCCCACACCTGCGTGCTGCGGCCGACGTGCACCGGCGTGGCCCGGCCGCGCACCCAGCCGTCGCGCACGCCCTTGAGGTGGTTGGCGTTGATTTCCAGGCCCACGCAGGCTTGCTTGGTGAGGTCCACGCGCAGGGCGGCCCCGAGGCTGCCCAGGGTTTCGGCCAGGGCCACCGAGGCGCCGCCGTGCAGCAGGCCCATGGGCTGGTGGGTGCGGCCGTCGACGGGCATCCGGCCTTCAAGGTAATCGTCGGTGAGGGCCGTCAGCTCGATGCCGAGGGCGTTGGCCAGGGTGGGGCGGCTGGCCGTCCAGGCCTTTACTTCTTCGAGGGTCATTTTGGTGCTTGATTGCCGGGGCCTGGTGCCGGGTTTCGAATGCGTCGCGTCGAGATAAACACCTGGATCTCTTGAGTTAAAAACAACCAAGCCCCAGGCCCCGACGACCGCGCACCAACAACCGCGCACCAAGCACCGAATCCTAACCCGTACTTTGGGCCATTGTTCCGCAAAACTACCCCGAAACGTGAGGCCCCGGACCATCTTCCTGCTGCGCCACGGCCAGACCGATTTCAACGTGCAAGGCATCGTGCAAGGCAGCGGCGTCGACTCCGACCTCAACGAGACGGGTCGCCGCCAGGCCGCCCGGTTTTTTGCCGCCTACGGCCGCGTGCCGTTCGATAAAGTGTACACCTCGGCCCTGCGCCGCACCCGGCAGTCGGTGCAGGAATTTCTAGACCTGGGCCTGCCCCACGAGTCGTACCCGGCCCTCAACGAAATCAGCTGGGGCCGCCGCGAGGGCACGCGCATCACCGTGGCCGAAGACGAAGAGTACCGCACCGTGCTGGCCCAGTGGGCGGCCGGCAACGCCAGCGCCCGCCTCGAAGGCGGCGAGAGCCCCGCCGAGGTGGCCGCCCGCCAGCGCCCGTTCATCGAGCTGCTCACCGCCCGCGCCGACGAAGAAACCGTGCTCGTGTGCCTGCACGGGCGGGCCCTGCGCGTGCTGCTCTGCCAGCTGCTGCACTACCCGCTGAGCTGCATGGATGGCTTCGAGCACAGCAACTTGTGCCTTTACAAGCTGGAGTTTACGGGTTCGGTGTTCGTGGTGAAGAATTTTCTGGACGTGGCCCACCTGCACGACTGAGCGGGCCGGCGCGCGCCGGGCGCGGCCGCCCGGGTTGGCGCGCCCAATTTTTAGGGCTAATTTTGGCCCATTCAACCTAGCGCGATACCCCGATGGCCGAAATCATAAAAATGCCCAAAATGAGCGACACGATGACCGAAGGGACCATCGCCGCCTGGCTCAAGCAAGTGGGCGACAACGTTAAGTCCGGCGATATCCTGGCCGAAGTCGAAACCGACAAGGCCACCATGGAGCTGGAAAACTACGAAGACGGCACCCTGCTTTACATCGGCCCCAAGCAAGGCGAAGCCGTGGCCGTGGACGGTGTGCTGGCCATCGTGGGCAAGCCGGGCGAAGATTTTTCGGCCCTGCTCAGCGGTGCGCCAGGCGGTGCTGCCGCGCCGGCGGCCCCCACGGCCCCGGCCCCCGAGGCCCCCGCCCCGGCCCCGGCCCCCGAAGCGCCGAAAGCGGCCCCCGCCGCGCCCGCCAACGGGAAGAAAGCCACCGTGGTGCGGATGCCCAAAATGAGCGACACGATGACCGAAGGGACCATCGCCGCCTGGCTCAAGCAAGTGGGCGACAACGTTAAGTCCGGCGATATCCTGGCCGAAGTCGAAACCGACAAGGCCACCATGGAACTGGAAAACTACGAAGACGGCACCCTGCTTTACACCGGTCCCAAAGCCGGCGAAGCCGTGCCGGTGGACGGCGTGCTGGCCATCATCGGCGAAGAAGGAGCTGATGTTCAGGCCCTGCTGGGCGGGCCAACCGGCGGTGCCGCAGCGGGGGCCCCCGCCGCTACCGAAGCCGCATCGGCATCGTCGGTGCCCGCTCCACCGGCCGCCGGCGCCGAGCCGGCCGCTGCCGGCGGGCGCATTCTGGCCTCGCCGCTGGCCAAAAGCATTGCCAAGGAAAAAGGCATCAACCTGGCCCAGGTGAAGGGCAGCGGCGACAATGGCCGCATTGTGCAGCGCGACGTAGCGGCCTTCCAGCCCGGCCAGGCCGCGCCGACCCCCGCATCGGCCCCGGCTCCCAACGAGTACATTGCCGCCGCCCTGCCCGAAACCGCGCAGGCCGCCCCCGCCCCCAAAGCGGCGGCCCCCGCCCCGGGCACCGGCAGCCCGGCTTCCGGCGCCGGCGACTACGTTGACACGCCGGTGTCGCAGATGCGTAAAGTCATCGCCAAGCGCTTGTCGGAGAGCTTGTTCACGGCCCCGCATTTCTATCTCACGATGGAAATTCACATGGACAAGGCCATGGAAACCCGCGGGCAGCTCAACGAGCTATCGCCGGTGAAATTGAGCTTTAATGACTTAGTGCTCAAGGCATCGGCGGCGGCCCTGCGCCAGCACCCGGCCATCAACTCCTCGTGGCTCGGCGACCGGATTCGTTTCAACAAGCACATCAACATCGGCGTGGCCGTGGCCGTGGACGAGGGCCTGCTGGTGCCCGTGGTGCGCAACGCCGACCAAAAGGGCCTCGCGCAGATTGCCACCGAGGTGAAAGAGTTGGCCGGCAAAGCCAAGAGCAAGAAGCTCCAGCCCGCCGAATGGGAAGGCAGCACCTTCACCATCAGCAACCTGGGCATGTTCGGCATCGACGAGTTCACGGCCATCATCAACCCGCCGGACGCGTGCATTCTGGCCGTGGGCGGCATTAAGCAAACCGCCGTGGTGAAGGACGGGCAGCTGGCCGTGGGCAACGTTATGAAGGTGACGCTGAGCTGCGACCACCGCGTGGTGGACGGCGCCACGGGCGCGGCTTTTCTGCAAACCCTTAAGAGCTTGCTGGAGGATCCGTTGCGCTTGCTGATTTAGGCCGTGCCCCAACCAATGTTCTGGGATGAAGCATAATTTTCCCTCAAAAAATCAGCCCGCAAGGCTGATTTTTTGCTTTTACAAGGATTTTCCGTGTTAACTTATTATTCCCGTTTGGCGGGAAAGCCTATATTTACGCATCACCATGTAACAAATTGCCGGCTTTATGAAGCAAAAACTACTGATTTTTCCGCTGTTTTTTGCGACTAGCGTTGCCTGGGCCCAGAGCCGTACGCTGTCCGGACAAGTGCTCGACGCGGCCGGCCGCCCCGTAATCGGGGCCACGGTGGTGGAAAAAGGCACCAACAACGGCACCGGCACCGACGCCACCGGCCGCTTCGTGCTGCGCGCCCGCACGGCCCAGCCGCGGCTGGTGGTGGGGGCCCTCGGCTACACGGGCCAGGAGGTGGGCACCGACGGCGGCCCCATCGCCGTGCGCCTGGCCCCCAGCAGCACGGCCCTGGAAGGCGTGCAGGTGGTGGGCTCGCGCAGCCTCAACCGCTCGGTGACGGACTCGCCCTCGCCGGTCGACATCATCGACGTGCGGCAGGTGACGGCCAAAACCGGGCAGCTCGACGTGAACCAATTGCTGCAATTCGTGGCCCCGTCCTTCAACTCGAACCGCCAAACCGGGGCCGACGGTGCCGACCATGTGGACCCCGCCACCCTGCGCGGCCTGGGCCCCGACCAAACCCTGGTGCTCGTGAACGGCAAGCGCTGGCACCAGTCGTCGCTCGTGAACCTGTTCGGCTCGCGGGGCCGCGGCAACACCGGCACCGACCTGAACACGATTCCGGCCGCCAGCATCGAGCGGATCGAGATTTTGCGCGACGGGGCCTCGGCCCAGTACGGCTCCGACGCCATCGCGGGCGTTATCAACATCGTACTCAAAACCAGCGCCAAGGAGCTAACGGCCAACGTAAATTACGGGGCCTACAAGGCCCGGTTTCGTTCCGATGACAAAAAATACGACGGCGGCAACTTCAACGTGAACGCCAACTACGGTGTGCCCGTGGGCAAGGGCGGCTTCGTGAACGCCACCATCGACTACAACCAGCGCGAGCACACGCAACGCGCCAACGTGCCGGCCCCCGACGGCATCCAGCGCCGCGAGTACGGCGACCCCAAGGCCACCAACACGTCGGTGTACCTCAACAGCAAGCTGCCGCTGAGCGAGAAGGTGTACGCCTACGTGTTCGGCGGCTTCAACGTGCGCAAGGGCGACGCCTACGCCTACACGCGGTTTCCGACCCTCGGCCAGGACAGCCTGGGCCACGACATCTTGAACCCGCGCAGTAACCCCACGCTGTACCCCAACGGCTTCGACCCCATCATCACCAGCAATATTTTCGACGGGCACGGTGTGGCCGGCGTGCGCGGCACCTTTGGCGGCTTCGATGTGGACTTGAGCAACGGCTTCGGCTCGAACCGCTTCCATTACGGAGTGAAAAACACGCTGAACGCCACACTCGGGGCCCAGTCGCCGACGAGCTTCGACGCAGGCGGGTTTCAGCTCCAGCAAAACGTCACCAACCTGGACGTCAGCCGCGGCTACAAGCTGGGCGAGCAAGGCGTGAACATTGCTTTTGGCCTGGAATACCGGCAGGAATGGTACTCGCTGTTCGCTGGCGAGCCCGGCTCTTACCTGAAATACCCCGGGGCCCTCAACGACCGGCCGGGCGGAGCGCAGGGTTTTCCCGGCTTTCAGCCCCGCAACGAGGTGAAGGCCAACCGCAACAACTTCAGCGGCTACGCAGAGGTAGAGTTCGACGTAACCAAGGCATTTCTCATCGACGTGGCCACCCGGTTTGAAAATTATTCCGATTTCGGCAGCACGAGCACCGGCAAAGTGGCTACCCGCTTGAAATTGAGCGACGGTTTTTCGCTGCGGGGCACGTACAGCTCGGGTTTCCGGGCCCCTTCACTGGCGCAGGTGAACTTCAATACCGTGTTTACCAACGTGGTGGGCGGCGTGCCGATTGACATCCTGCTCGACCGCAACGACGGGCCGGTGTCGCGGGCGGTGGGCATTCCGGCGCTGCGGCAGGAGCTGTCCCAGTCGGCCAGCGTGGGCTTCACCGGCCGTGCGGGGTCCATTCTGAGCTTTACGGTGGACGGCTACTACATCCACATCAAGGACCGGATTGTGCTCACCGGCAGCTTCCCCAGCAACGACAGTATCATCGGGCCCACCCTCACGGCCCTGAACGTGGGCCAGGCCCAGTTCTTCGCCAACGCGGCTTCTACCAGCACCTTTGGCCTCGACGCCGTGGTGGCCAACACGCTGGGCGTGGGCAGCGGCCGCCTCACCACCACGCTGGCCGCCAACTTCAACCGCCTGAACGTGACGAGCGTGCAGGCAACACCGCTGCTGGCCGGCAAGGAAGATGTTTTCTTCGGGCCCCGCGAGCAGGCGTTCGTGAAGGCTTCGGCCCCGCCGTATAAAATCAACCTCACCTTCGACTACAACCTGGGTCGCTTCGGGGCCCTGGTGCGGTTTGTGGAGTTCGGCGGCGTGTCGCTCATCGACT
>JANXOE010000176.1 GCA_025353745.1 Hymenobacter sp. | reverse complement strand
GGGGCCCCGGCCCGGCTACTCCGCGGGCAGCGCGCCCTGGCCGAGCCAGCGCGCCACGGGGTAGCGGTTGTGGCCGGGCTCGTGGTAGGGCGAGTGCCGGTACACCCAGTCGAGCTGGGCGGGGCCGTCGGCGGCCAATTTGGGGTCGGCTTGCTTGGCGGCGTCGAGGCCCTGGCGCAGGGCCGGGTCGCGGCGCAGCAGCTCGGCGGCCAGGTCCTCGAACACGTAGTTGGAGTAGTGCTCTTTCTGCTGCAACACGCTGTCGAAAAAGCCCCAGGCAAAGAACGAGTCCGTGGCCTGCGGCTCCAGGGTTTCGACGAGGTAGCGGGCGGCGGGCTGGGCCACGGGGGCCACGTAGTCGCCGGCTTGCAGGGCCAGGGCGGCCGGGCGCTCGGTGCGCAGCCGGGCGTCGGTGTGCAGGTAATGCCCCTCAAACGGCCGGCTGCCGGTCTGGAAATCCTCGATGTAATAGACCTCGGCGGGCACGGCCGCGTCGCGGGTCAGGCGCTGGAGGCGCACGCCGTTGCGGCGCAGGTTTTCGATCACCGCCGTCCACGCCTGCGGGATGAGGTAGGCCGTGGGGGCCGTGGCCGCGGCCGTGGGGTGGGCCGCGTTGCGGTAGGGCACGGGCCGGGTGTAGGGGCGGGCGCGGTCGTAGTAGAGGCGCGGGCGGCCGCTCACCGCGCTGGGCCGGTGGCCGGCCTCGTAGCCGCGGAACTGCACGGTTTCGGAGGGCTGCTCATCGAGGGCCCAGGCCAGCGGGAAGGAGGTTTGGGCGGCCTGCGCGGCGAGGGCCCCGGCGCGGGCGGCGAGCAGGGCGGGGGCCTGCCGCTGCACGGTTTCGAGCACGGTGAGCAGGAAGTCGTAGGTGGCCTGCACGCGGGGCCCGAAGGGCTTCAGCATGTGGGTTTCGGGCATGAAGCCGATGGTGTGGAACAGGGCCGCGTAGCCGGTGGAGTAGCGCGGGCTTTCGAGGAACGCCTGGAGGCCGCTCTCCGGCGTTTCGCCCTCAAAGTCCACGTAGGGCGTCATGGGCCACTTTTTCTGGTCCATGCCGCGGTAGAGGGCGGGCAGCAGGTCGTGTTGCAGGTAGGCCCCCAGGGCCGGGGCCAGCTTGCTGTGCTGGGTGGCGATGAGCGTCATCGTGTACTGGTAGTCGGCCCCGTTGGAGGTGTGGGTTTCGACGAACACCTCCGGCTGCCACTTCTGAAAGAGCTGGGCAAAGGCGCGGGCGTTGCGCGTGTCCTGCTTCACGTAGTCGCGGTTGAGGTCGAAGTTCCGGGCGTTGCCGCGGAAGCCGTAGGCGGCGGGCCCGTTCTGGTTCGCGCGGCTGGTGGCGTTGCGGTTGAGCATCCCGTCCACGTTATAAACCGGCACGATGACGAGCGTGACGCCGGCCAGCAAACGGCGCAGGCGGGGCTGCTGCACCAGGTCGCGGGCCAGCATCATGCTCGCATCGATGCCCTCCGGCTCGCCGGGGTGGATGCCGTTCTGGACGAAAAGCACCGGCCGGTGCAGGGCGCGCAGCCGGGCCGGTTCGGTTTCGCCGTCGGCCGAGAGCACCACTTCGTGCAGCGGCGGGCCCGCTTCGGTGGGCCCCGCTTCGTGCAGGCTCACCAGGGCCGGGTAGGCGGCGGCCAGCCGCTGGTAGAACGCCACGCACTCGGCGTAGGTGGCGGTGGTGTTGCGGGCCGGGTCGTTTTCGAACGGCGTGCGCCAGGCGGGGGCCGGCGGCGCGGGGGTGGGGGCGGTCATCAGGGCGCTGAGCAGGAGGGAAGCGAAGAACATGGCCGCAAATTCCGTTCAAAACGCCGAACCGCGGCCCGTGGGGGCCGTATCTTTGGGCATCTCCGTCGAATTCTCCTTATGTCCGCTTCCAATTCCGCCCCCGCCCACCGCCCACTCATTTTGGTTTCCAACGACGACGGCATCACGGCCCCCGGCATCGGGCACCTGGTGCGCATCGTGCACGGGCTGGGGGCCGAAGTGGTGGTGGTGGCCCCCGACTCGCCGCAGTCGGGCATGGGCCACGCCATCACCATCGGCCACCCGCTGCGCCTCACCGAAAACCGCGTCTTCGGCCCCGACATCGAAGCCTACGCGTGCTCGGGCACGCCGGCCGACTGCGTGAAAATCGCCAAGCACCACGTCCTCAAAGGCCGCACCCCCGACCTGGTGGTGTCGGGCATCAACCACGGCTCCAACGCCTCGGTGAACGTGCTGTACTCGGGCACCATGTCGGCGGCCATCGAGGCGGCCATCGAAGGGCTGCCGGCCGTGGGCTTCTCGCTGTGCGAGTACGGCGACCGCGCCGACTTCTCGCACGTGGGCGAGTGGGTGGCACAGGTGTGCCGCCACGCCCTGGCCCACGGCGTGCCCCGCGGCACGGCCCTGAACGTGAACATCCCCAAAAACTCGGCCGGGCCCATCGCCGGCCTGCGCCTCAGCCGGCAGGCCCGGGCCAAGTGGCAGGAAGAGTTCGACGAGCGCCACGACCCCTACCAGCGCCCGTACTTCTGGCTCATCGGCTCGTTTGTGAACCTGGACCCCGGCACCGACACCGACGAGTGGGCCCTGGCCCACAACTACGTCTCCATTGTGCCCTGCCAGTTCGACCTGACCGGCTACCAGGGCCTCGACTACCTCAGCCAGCAGTGGCAGCTGCCCCTGCCCGCCGACGGCACCACCGCCACCCCGCCCCAGCCCATCGCCGCCGCCGACTACGGCCCCGCCGCCGGGGCCCTGTAAGGCAATTGGTCAGCGAGCGGCCGGCCCGGCCCCGTTACCGGCGTTACTGGCGCGAGTTTAGCGCAACGAAGTGGAGCGTAACTCGTGCCGGCTACGGGGTGGAGGCTGCGCCTCCACTGCCGCGCCAGCGGCAAAGCGGGGCCGCGCGGGTAGCAAACCAGGCAAAGCAAGTCG
Source organism: Hymenobacter sp. (assembly GCA_025353745.1). Lineage (GTDB taxonomy): Bacteria > Bacteroidota > Bacteroidia > Cytophagales > Hymenobacteraceae > Hymenobacter. The sequence goes on along the minus strand of JANXOE010000176.1, from coordinate 4,460 downwards.
TTCTACGCGAGGCACAGCCTCGCCCGAAGGCCGGCACGAGTTACGCTCCACTTCGTTGCGCTAAACTCGCGCCAGCAACAGCCAGTAGCAGCCAGCAATAGCCGCGCGCCGCGCGCTCACCCCTCCGTTTCCGTCGGCCCGAACTCCAGGATGAAGGCCGTGCCCTGGCCCACCGTCGATTCGGCCCGCAGGGTGGCCCCGTGAAAGGCGGCGATGGTTTGGGCGATGGGCAAGCCCAGGCCGTAGCCTTCCGGGGCCCCCGGCCCGGGCGCCGAGAAGCGCCGGAAGCGGTCGAACAAGTGGGGCAGGTGCTCGGGGGCGATGCCCGGGCCGGTGTCTTCCACGCGCAGGGCGTAGCCGCCGGCGGCCGTGGGGCGGCCCTCGATGCAGATGCGGCCCCCCGCGTGGTTGTACTTGATGGCGTTGGCCAGCAGGTTGCGCAGCAGCGTGTGCAGCAGCGTGGCGTTGGCGCGGGCCAGCACGAAGTCGGGGGCCAGGTCGAGGGCCAGGGCCAGGTCGCGCTGCTGGCGGCGGTCGTCGAGCTCCTCGGCCACGTCGCGGGCGGTCTGGGTGAGGCTCACCGCTTCGTCGCGCAGGTACTGCTCGTTCTCGATGTTGGCGATGAGCAGCAGCGTGCGCACCGTGTTGCGCAGGCGGTAGAGCGTGCGCTGCGACTCCACGATTTGCTGGGCGTGGGGCTCGGGCAGGGTGGGGTCTTGCAGCATGTTTTCGAAACGCGACTGCAAGATGCTCGCCGGCGTGAGCAGCTCGTGGCTCACGTTGCTCATGAACTCGCGCTCCTTCTCGAAGGCCGACTGGATCTGGCGCATGAGCGCGTTCAGGCCGTCGTCGAGGCGGCGGAAATCGGTGGTGTCGGTGGCGATGGGGGCAAACGAAAACTCCGACGGCTGGCGGATGCCGCGCAGCTTGCGCACCGTCAGCTCGCGCAGGGGCCCCAGCAGGTAGTGGGCAAAGGCCACGTCGGTGAGCACCGTGAGCAGCGACACGGCCACCAGCACCCACAGCGCCAGCTGGCGCAGCGTGTGCGTGAGCAGCTCGAGCGTGCCCAGGGAGGAGCCGATTTCGAGCCGAAACGCCCGCTGGCCCGCCGGCCCCGCCGGCACGGCGTAGCTCAGGATGCGGAAGTCCTCCACCGCGTCGTCGACCCGCCGGGGCTCCTCAAAAATGTGCTCGACGGGCACCGGGGGCCCCACGGCCAGCGGCGTCAGGCTGATGTATTCCTGCTTGAGAATGTTGTAGTCGGCGTAAGCGTCGCTGCGCTCGGCCCGCACGAAGGCGGCCAGGCCGTTGCGCCGCACCAGCCCCAGCACCCGGCGCTCCTTCTCGTGCAGGCGCAGGTCGGTGTGCACCAGGGCCACGCGCTGCACGATGGGCGTGACGATGAGCACCCCCACCAGCACCAGCAGCAGCTTCGAGAGCGCATTGAACAGGGCCAGCTTGGCTTCGAGGCGCATGCGCTGCAATTAAAATTTATGAATCAAAAATTCAAAACGGGAAGCGCCGGACGGGATAAATCGGAGCGCCGTTCCCAGCAAATTTGCTCACAATGCGCTGCTGAAAGCTGCCCGTTGGCAATTTTTAATTCATAATTCATGATTTTTAATTTCCCTCCGCCGCGCGGTAGCCGATGCCGCGCACGGTTTCGAGGAAATCGGCGGGCGCGAACTGGGCGAGTTTTTTGCGCACGTTTTTGATGTGGACGTCGATGTAGTTCGAGTCCGAATCGTCTTCCAGCACGTTGCCCCACAGGTGCTCGCCGAGCTGCAGGCGCGTGAGCACCCGGCCGCGGTGCAGCAGCAGGTAGTGCAGCAGGTCGAATTCTTTTTTGGTGAGGGGCACCTCCTGGCCGCTCTGGCGCACGATGCGGGCCGTCGAGTCGAGGCTAAAACCGTCGCCGAAGGTGATTTCCGAGCGCTTCAAGCCAAACTTGCGGCGCGTGATGGCCTGCATCCGGCTCGTGAGCTCCAGCAGCGAAAACGGCTTGGGCAGGTAGTCGTCGGCCCCCAGGTCGAGGCCGCGGATGCGGTCGTCGAGGGCCCCGCGGGCCGTGAGCACGATGAACGACGCCTCCTGGCCCTCGCGCGGGCGGGCCTCGCGGAGCAGGTCGAGGCCGTCGCCGTCGGGCAGGCCGAGGTCGAGCAGCACAAAATCGTAGCTGTTCACGAACAGCTTTTCCGACGCTTCGGAATAGGTAAACGCCGAATCGACCAGGTACTGGGCCTGCCGCAAAAACTGCCGCATTTCCTGGTGGAGGCTTTTTTCGTCTTCGACAAGCAGAACGTGCATGGCTTTGTGGGTGGGAAGGTGGGGGCGGGGCCGCAACGGCCCCACAACATACGGCACACGGTCGTAAGGTAAAGATGAAGATTTGCTGTTGCTTTGATGAAGACACAACGACTTGGCGGGCGTAAGGTGCCAACTGGGCCGCTGGTCGGTACTTTTGGCCGATCACGCCGTTTCTCACTTTCCTTCTCACTTGATGCGCCGCCTTTCTTCTTTTCTCCTGGCCGGGCTGCTGGCCGGCAGCTTCGCCGCCCGCGCCCAAACCGCGGGCCCCGGGCCCAAAACCGATTCGCTCAACATCCGCCGCATTTTCGACGAGGCCCTGCTGCGGGGGCAGTGCTACGAGAACCTGCGCTACCTCACCGGCACCATCGGGGGGCGGCTGTCGGGCTCGCCCCAGGCCCAGCTGGCCGTGGAGTGGGGCCAGCGCACGATGGAAAAAGCGGGCTTCGACAAAGTGTACCTCCAGGAAGTGCTGGTGCCGCACTGGGTGCGCGGGCCCAAAGAGCAGGGCAGCATCCTCGGCAACAAGGGCAAAAGCGTTGCCGTGCCGGTGTGCGCCCTGGGCGGCTCGGTGGGCACGGGCGGCAAGCTCAAGGCCGGCGTGGTGGAGGTCCACAGCCTCGACGAGCTGAAAAAGCTGCCCGACGCGGCCGTGAAAGGCAAGTTCGTCTTCTTCAACCGCCCCTTCGACGACGCCCTCGTCGAGCCCGGCCAGGCCTACGGCGGGGCCGGCGACCAGCGCGGCCGCGGCCCCGCCGAGGCCGGCCGGCGCGGGGCCGTAGGGGCCCTCGTGCGCTCGCTCACCAGCGCCCGCGACGACAACCCGCACACGGGGGCCACCCGCTACGAAGACGGCGTGGCGCAGGTGCCCGGCGCGGCCCTCAGCACCAACGCCGCCGACCGCCTCAGCCTGCTGCTCAAGGCCGACCCGGCCTTGCAGTTTGAGCTGGAAATGGGCTGCGCGACGCTGCCCGACGTGAAAAGCTACAACGTGGTGGGCGAAATCCGGGGCTCGAAATTTCCGCAGGAAATCATCACCGTCGGCGGCCACCTCGACTCGTGGGACCTCGCCCAGGGGGCCCACGACGACGGCACCGGCGTCACGCAAAGCATGGAAGCGCTGCGCCTGCTGCGCGCCGCCGGCCTCAAGCCCGAGCGCACGGTGCGCGCCGTGCTGTTCATGAACGAAGAAAACGGCACCCGCGGCGGCAACGAGTACGCCCGCCTCGCCCAGGTGAACCACGAAACCCACCTGGCGGCCATCGAGAGCGACGGCGGCGGCTTCACGCCCCGCGGCTTTGCGGTGCAGGGAACCGCCGAAGCGCAGCGCAAAATCGCCGCCTGGGCCCCGCTGCTGCGCCCGTACCACGCGGCCGACATCATCGCCGGCCACGCCGGCACCGACATCGAGCCCCTCGAAGCCGCCGTCCACCCCCGGGCCCTCATCGGCTACGACTGCGACTCGCAGCGCTACTTCGACCTGCACCACACCGCCATCGACACGTTCGACAAGGTGAACAAGCGCGAGCTGGAGCTGGGGGCCGGCAGCATGGCCGCGCTGATTTACCTGCTGGCCAAGTACTCGCTGTAGCGGGCAGGTTATTGATGATCAATAGAAAGGCCCCGGCGGGGCGGATGGGCCGCCCCGCCGGGGCTTTTCTTCAGCCGCCGCCCCTTAGTTGGGGTTCAGAATCGAGAACAGCTCGTCGAGTTTCGGCGTCAGGATAATGTCCGTTCTGCGGTTGAGGGCCTTGTTCTGGGGCGTGTCGTTGGCGGTGACGGGCAGGTACTGGCCGCGGCCGGAGGGCGTGACCTGGCCGGGGTCCATGCCGGCGGTGGTGAGCAGGCGCGTGATTTCGGTGGCGCGCAGCACGCTCAGGTCCCAGTTGTCCTTGGCTCCGCTCACCAGGCCGCCCTTGATGGGCACGTTGTCGGTGTGGCCTTCCACGAGCACGTTCACGTCCTTGTTGTCTTTGAGGGCGTTGGCGAGTTTAATCAGCGCGTCCTGGCCCTTGGGGTCCACTTTGGTTGAGCCCGATTTGAAGAGCAGTTGCTCGGAGAGCGACACATACACCTTGCCGTTTTTCACGTTCACTTGCAGGTCCTGGGCGTTGAAGCCGAGCAGGGCGTCGCTCACGCGCTGGCGCAGGGCC
>JANXOE010000162.1 GCA_025353745.1 Hymenobacter sp. | reverse complement strand
CCATCACAATAACGAATAATCGTCGTATTCCCATTCCTCAGCAATCATCATCGGACTCCTCTGCTATCACAACGGTAACACGGCTCACTGTGATAGTGAGGATTAGTATTACAAACTCCACAAGTATGTGAGATAGCAGTCGGTCGGTTCAGTTCTCCCCCACCACCCGCCGCCCCAGCAGCTAGGGAAACGGGAGCCTCTTCCCTACCTTCGCATCAAGCGCATTGGTAGTCCCCGGCCGGTGGTTTCCCCTAAAAAGGCGAACCCCCGACCGTTGGCGCGGTCAGGGGTTCAGAAGCGGGGTTTGCTAACAACCCTCAACTTCATACTCAATGAAAAGGGACGGCGTGAAAAAACTACTGCAAGACTGGTGGAAGCCGGTTTTGATTGGGTTTTTGAGCGGGGCAGGTAAAGCTATTGGCTTCATCTTGCTCTCTCACTTACTCGGGTAGTTGGTAAGGAGCCGGGCCGTGCGCTCGGCTCCTTATTTTTTGTAGGATAAAGGTAATGCGAAAGTGGGGATATAACGCAGGGCCGCGCCGGCGGGTTCGCCCCCTCCCCACCCACCCGCCGCCCCAGCAGCTGAGGAAACGGGGGTGGCTATGCGGATTCCCTTTAAGCACTTTGCTCCAAGCAGCTACAGAGTTTTTTTTAACTGCCTTGCATCCATAAATGCTTTGCGGCCTGTATCAAAATCATTCAGATTCATCCTCACATATTTTCCATATGGTAGAATCCATAATGTGTCACTGCCCTCCTCATGCCCTCGGCTTATAGATGCTGGCGTTTTAAAGCTGATGCAGCCTTGTTGTAACGTGAGGGTGTCACCACTAGCATTCAATTTTAAGCTATGGTGCCCTTGATAACTCGAAAGAAACAATTGATGATTTACCTCACGAATACCTAACCAATTATCCAGCCACCCGGGGTTGAACCCTCCAAATCTATTCTTTTTAGGTGCAGGCATTACCCTTTGCCATCCACCAACAATGTCGGCTCTAGCTATTCCTGATTTCTTTTCGGCGCAACTAAACACGATACTACCAGCACCGAAAAGCAGGCAAAGCAATGAGGACTTCATATCGAAAGGTAGTTGGCCTCGCTAAAAATTGAGGTGTTGTAATTTAACAGCGGGCAGGAACATGAAAGCAAAATTCCCAAGCCGAAGTCTTCGCAGACCTCAACTTGGGAATTAAAACTTTATTGCGAAAATCGAAGCTTACCAGCTACACTTGGTCACACCGGGAATCTTCCCGGCGAGCGCCATTTCGCGGAAACGCACGCGGCTGATGCCAAACTTGCGCATGTAGCCGCGGGGGCGGCCGTCAATCATGTCGCGGTTGTGCAGACGCACGGGCGACGCGTTTTTGGGCAGCTTGTCGAGACCTTCGTAGTCGCCGGCAGCTTTCAGAGCCTTGCGCTTCTCAGCGTAGCGGGCCACGGTGGCAATGCGCTTGCGCTCCCGTGCTTTGATGGATTCTTTGGCCATGGGTTCGGGAGATTAAGCTTCTTTTTTAGCGTTGGCGAACGGCATGCCGAAGGCCTTGAGCAGCTCGTAGCTTTGCTCGTCGTTCTCGGCGCTGGTCACGAACGTGATGTCCATGCCCGAAATGCTCTTGATTTTGTCGATCGAGATTTCGGGGAAGATGATCTGCTCCTTCACGCCGAGCGTGTAGTTGCCGCGGCCGTCGAAGCCTTTGTCGTTGATGCCTTTGAAGTCGCGCACGCGGGGCAGGGCCACCGTCAACAGGCGGTCCATGAACTCGTACATGCGTTCGCCGCGCAGGGTCACCTTCGCGCCGATGGGCATGCCTTCGCGGAGCTTAAAGTTCGACACCGAGCGCTTGGCGATGGTGGCGATGGCTTTCTGGCCGGTGATGGTCGTCAGCTCTTCCACGCCGTTGTCCACCAGCTTCTTGTCGGCAACCGCCGCACCAATGCCGCGGTTGATGCAGATTTTGGTGATGCGCGGTACCTGCATGATGCTCTTGAACTGGAATTTCTCCTGGAGCGCGGGGACTACGTCTTTTTGATAAATGTCTTTGAGTCGGGCCATGATGCGGGGGCTAATTAAGCCGTTTTCGTGGCCGGCGCGCTTTTGCGCACCCGCTCACCGGTTTTGGGATCAACAGCCTGCACGTTGCTCACGTGCATGGGCGCCTCCATCTTGGTGATACCGCCCTGGGGCGACTGGGCGCTCGGCTTGTTGTGCTTGGTCACCAGGTTCAGGCCCTCCACGATCACGCGCTGGGTCACCCGGTTCACCGATTTGATAACGCCGGTTTTGCCGCGCTCGTCGCCGGCAATCACCTTCACGGTGTCGCCCGATTTCACGTGCAGCCGGACGGGCAATTCTTTTTTGATAGCCATGGCTTACAGTACTTCGGGGGCCAGCGATACAATTTTCATGAACTGGCGCTCGCGCAGCTCGCGGGCCACCGGCCCGAAGATGCGCGTGCCGCGCGGCTCGTCGTTGTTGTTGAGCAACACGGCGGCGTTGTCGTCGAAGCGGATGTAGCTGCCGTCTTTGCGGCGTACTTCCTTCTTCGTGCGCACCACCACGGCCTTGCTCACGGTGCCTTTTTTGGCGTTGCCGGAGGGAATGGCCGACTTGATGGCCACCACGATTTTATCGCCAACGCTGGCGTATTTCTTGCCCGTGCCACCCAGGACGCGGATGCAGAGCACTTCCTTGGCGCCGCTGTTGTCGGCCACCGTCAGGCGGGATTCTTGCTGGATCATCGGTCTGGATTATTTAGCGCGTTCAATAATTTCCACCAGGCGCCACCGCTTGGTTTTGCTCAGCGGCCGGGTGCCCATGATGCGCACCGTGTCGCCTTCGCCGCACTCGTTTTTTTCGTCGTGGGCGTGGAATTTGGTGGTTTTGGTCACAAACTTCCCGTAAATGGGGTGTTTCTGCTTTTCAACCACGGCCACCGTGATGGACTTGTCCATCTTGTTGCTGGTCACCTTGCCGGTGATTTCCTTGCGCATGTTGCGCTCGATGCCAGGGGTGGTTTGCTCGGGGGTAGTTACGTCGTTTGCCATTGTTATTGAGCGGGGTTAGTGGCCTGCTCGTTATTGCGGCGGGTTTGCTCGGTGAGCAAACGGGCGACGTTTTTGCGGCTAGCCTTCAGGCGGGCAGGATTTTCGAGCGGCGAGATGGCGTGGGCAAAACGCAGTTGCTGGCCCTGGGCGCGCTCGGCTTTGATTTGCTCTTTCAGCGCGTCGGCGGAAAGGCCTTTGAGGTCGGTCTTGTTTTTCATGTTAGGCAGCGGCTTCAACGTAATCGCGGCGCACCACGAAAGTCGTCCGAACGGGCAGCTTCTGGGCGGCCAAACGGAGGGACTCCTTGGCTACTTCCAGCGTCACGCCGTCTGATTCGAACATAATCATACCGGGCTTCACGCAGGCTACCCAATACTCGGGCGAGCCTTTGCCCTTACCCATCCGCACCTCGGCGGGCTTCTTGGTAATCGGCTTATCAGGGAAAATGCGGATCCATACTTGCCCTTCGCGTTTCATGGCGCGGGTCATGGCAATACGGGCGGCCTCAATCTGGCGAGCCGTAATCCAAGACGTTTCCAGCGACTTGATGGCGAACGAACCGAAGTCGATGGAGCTGCCGCGGTAGGCCAGGCCAGTCACGCGACCCTTTTGCATCTTGCGATACTTGGTCCTTTTCGGTTGTAACATGAGAAATTAAATAAAAGAGATTTACTGAGAATAAGCGGACCATCTCCGCAAAAAGCCCATTTCGGGATGCCGGGCCGCGGGGGCCCAACATTCCGAAACGGTCTTTTAGTTTACTGCCCTAGCGGCGGGGGGCCCGGCCGGCTCCGCCACCTTGGGCGGGGCCGTTGCGGCGGGGGCCGTTGCTGTCGCCACGGCCGGCACCGCCGGCGGGAGCGCCGCCAGCAGCGTTGCCGCCACGGTCACCGCCGCGGTCGCGGCGCGGGCCGCGGTCACCGCCACGGTCGCCGCGCTCGCCACGCGGGCCGCGGTCGTCGCGGCGTCCACCGGCGTCGCCGCCCGGGTTGGTCTGCTGCTGGTTGGGCGACAAGTCGGGCTTGCCGAACACCTCCCCGCGCATCACCCACACCTTGATGCCGATTTTGCCATACACTGTCTGAGCTTCCGACAGCGCGTAATCAATGTCTGCACGCAGGGTGTGCAGCGGCGTGCGGCCCTCTTTGTACTGCTCCGAACGGGCAATTTCAGCGCCGCCCAAACGGCCACCGCACTGAATTTTGATGCCTTCGGCTCCAACCCGCATGGCGGCTTGGATCGACATCTTCATGGCGCGACGGAACGAGATGCGGGCAGCCAACTGCTGGGCAATGCTTTCGCCCACCAGCTTGGCATCCAGCTCGGGACGCTTGATCTCAAAGATGTTGATTTGAACATCTTTGTTGGTGATCTGCTTCAGCTCGTCTTTGATCTTGTCAACTTCCTGGCCGCCTTTGCCGATCACCACCCCCGGACGGGCCGTGTTGATGGTGATGGTGATGCGCTTCAGAGTGCGCTCGATCACAATGCGGCTGATGCCACCTTTCTGAATGCGGGCGTTGATGTATTTGCGGATTTTCTCGTCCTCCACCAGTTTCTCGGCGAAGTCCTTGCCGCCGTACCAGTTCGAGTCCCAGCCTTTGATGACCCCCAGACGGAAGCCAACCGGATTTACTTTCTGTCCCATATGATTTATGAGTTGGCCTCGGCCTGTTTTTCGGTGGTGGCGGAATTGGCGGCTTGCGCTTGGGCGGCTTTGCTGCCGGCCTTTTCAATCATCGTGTCGATTTTCAGCGTCACGTGGTTGCTGCGCTTGCGGATGCGGTGGCCACGGCCCTGAGGGGCGGGGCGCAGGCGCTTCAGCTGCCGGCCTTCGTCGACGAAGATTTCGCTGATGTAGAGGTTGGCCTCTTCAATGCGCTGGTCTTCGTTGTGCTGCTGCCAGTTGGCCAAGGCCGAGAGGAGCAGTTTCTCAATCTTCTCGGCACCGCTGTTGGCTTCGAAGCGGAGCAGGCCCAGGGCCCTCGTCACTTTTTGGCCGCGTACCAAGTTGGCCACCAAGCGCATCTTGCGCGGCGAGGTGGGCACATTGCGGAGTTTTGCTACTGCTTCCATCTTAGCGCTTGCCTTTATCTTTTTTGGCGACGTGACCACGGAAGTTGCGCGTCGGGGCAAATTCGCCCAGCTTGTGCCCAACCATGTTCTCGGTCACATACACCGGGATGAACTTATTGCCGTTGTGAACAGCGAAGGTGTGGCCCACGAAATCCGGCGAAATCATCGAGCGGCGCGACCAAGTCTTCACCACCGATTTCTTACCGGCCGTTTCGAGTGCCGTGACTTTCTTTTCCAGCCGGAAGTCAATGTACGGCCCTTTTTTGAGTGAACGTGCCATATATTACTTCTTGCCTTTGCGGCTCACAATCAGGTTCTCCGAATACTTATTTTTGTCGCGGGTCTTGTAGCCTTTCGACAGCAGACCGTTGCGGCTGCGCGGATGGCCACCCGACGATTTGCCTTCGCCACCACCCATGGGGTGATCGACGGGGTTCATGGCCACGCCACGAACGCGGGGACGGCGACCGGCCCAACGGTTGCGACCGGCTTTGCCCATGCGCACGTTCATGTGGTCGCCGTTCGAAACGGTGCCCACGGTAGCCATGCAAGTTACAAGCACCATGCGCATCTCGCCCGAAGGCAATTTCAGCGTGGCGTAGCGCTCTTCGCGGGCCACCAGCTGGGCGTAGGTGCCGGCCGAGCGGGCCATGGCCGCGCCTTGGCCGGGCTGCAATTCGATGTTGTGCACGATGGTACCGAGCGGGATTTCGCGCAGCGGCAGCGTGTTGCCCACTTCGGGTGCCACACCGGGGCCCGAAATCACCTGCGTGCCCACCGTGAGGCCGGCGGGCGCGATGATGTAGCGCTTCTCGCCGTCGGCGTAGCTCAGCAGGGCGATGCGGGCCGTGCGGTTGGGGTCGTACTCAATGGTTTTCACCGTGGCGGGCACACCGGCCTTGTCACGCTTGAAGTCCATGATACGGTACTGGGTTTTGTGTCCACCGCCAATGTAGCGGTTCGACATCTTACCGGAAGAGTTCCGGCCACCCGATTTTTTGAGGGAAGTCAACAAAGACTTCTCCGGGGTCGACGTCGTAAGCTCGTCGAACGCCGGCGCAACGCGGAAGCGTTGCCCTGGGGTCGTGGGTCTGAGTTTTTTGAGTGCCATTACTAGCTAGTTGTGCTTTTGCGGCGGATAATGCTACAGGTTGCCGTAGAAGTCGATGACGTCGCCTTCTTTCACGGTTACGATGGCCTTTTTGCCGTGGGCCCGACGGCCGGAGGCTTGGCCACCGCGGGTAGCCTTCGATTTCATTTTGCCAATGGTGCGCATCGTGTTGATGTCGGTTACCGTCACGCCGTACAGCGTTTCGATGTCCTTCTTGATCTGCACTTTGTTGGCCGTGCGCTCCACTTCAAAAGTGTAGCGGCCTTTTTCGGTCAGGCCCGTGGCCTTCTCCGTGACGATGGGACGTTTCAGCGTGCTCATTATTCAGCGGTGCTATAGAGTTGAACCAACGAAGCCATGCCGTCTTCCGAAATCAAGAGCGTGTCCGTGTTCAGCAGGTCGTGGGTGTTGAGGCCAATGGGCGTCGACACTTTCACTTTCTGCAGGTTGCGGGCGCTCAGGATGACGTTCTTGTTCACCTCAGCGGTGACAAGCATGGTCTTCTTGCCGTTGTTCAGCTTGAGGCCGTCCATGATGGCAACGAAGTCCTTGGTGCGGGGGGCATCCATGGCAATGTTTTCCACGAGGGAAATTTTGCCGTCTTTGGCCAGGCTCGACAGCGCCGACAAGCGGGCAACGCGCTTGGTTTTCTTGTTGAGCTTGAAATTGTAGTCGCGGGGCTGCGGACCGAACATCCGGCCGCCGCCGACGAACACACCCGACTTCATGCTACCGGCGCGGGCACCGCCCGTACCTTTTTGCTTCTTGAGCTTCTTCGTGGTGCCGTGCACCTCGTTGCGCTGCTTCGACTTGTGCGTACCCTGGCGCTGGTTGGCCAGGTACTGTTTCACGTCGAGGTACATCACGTGCTCGTTTACTTCGAGGCCGAAGATGGCGTCGGACAGCGTAACCTTGCGGCCGGTGTCTTCGCCTTTGATGCTATATACTGCGAGTTCCATTGCTGCGTCGGGTTATTTCTCCAGGACCACGTAAGAGTTCTTGGCACCGGGTATCGAGCCACTCACTAGGATCAGGTTCTTGTCGGCCACCACGCGCATCACCTTCAGGTTCTGCACTTTTACCCGGTCGTTGCCCATGCGGCCACCCATGCGCATTCCTTTGAATACGCGCGAAGGCCACGAGCAGGCCCCGATCGAGCCGGGGTGACGCAGGCGGTTGTGCTGGCCGTGGGTCTGGCCACCAACACCCTGAAAGTTGTAGCGTTTCACTACGCCCTGAAAGCCTTTGCCTTTCGAGGTGCCCACCACGTCCACGAATTCGCCTTCGGCGAAGAGCGAAGCGTCGATGGTAGCGCCCGCGGCGTAGGTCGATTCCGCGTCGAGGCGAAACTCAACCAGTTTTTTCTTGGGGGTTGTGCCGGATTTGGCGAAATGACCGGCCAGGGCCTTGGTCGTATTTTTCGCTTTCTTTTCTCCGTACCCAATCTGGACGGCCGTGTAGCCGTCGTTGGCGATAGTCTTAACCTGCGTCACTACGCACGGACCCGCCTCGATGAGCGTGCAGGGAATATTTTTCCCGTCCGGAGTGAAGAGGCTTGTCATACCGATTTTCTTACCGATGATGCCAGGCATTCTGTGAAGATTTATTGAACACAAAAAGAAAACGGCCGAGTGCCGTTTTCGCTAAGGGAGTGCAAAGGTAGCAGCATGGGGGTAAAAATCCCAACTTACCGCACAAATATTTTTCAAATGAGGCACTTAGCTCCCGGGGCCCTCTCCCCTCTTCGTGGAGCCGCTCGCGCGGCGGCCGCAAAAAAGCCCCGCCGCGACGAATCGCGGCGGGGCTTTTGATTGAACGTACTAAATCCGGTCCTCAGACTTTGATTTCTACATCAACGCCGCTGGGCAGCTCCAGCTTCATGAGGGCATCCACGGTTTTCGACGAGGTCGAGAAGATGTCCACGAGACGCTTGTAGGTGCAGAGCTGGAATTGCTCCCGGCTCTTCTTGTTCACGTGGGGCGAGCGCAGCACGGTGAACTTTTCCTTTTGGGTCGGCAAAGGAATCGGACCGCTCACGATGGCCCCGGTGGCCTTCACTGCTTTCACGATTTTCTCGGCCGATTTGTCCACGAGGTTGTGGTCGTAGGACTTCAGCTTGATGCGAATTTTCTGGTTCATTAGGTTTTTTGGTCCGATTGACCAATTTGGTGACCGGTATTATTTACCTCCTTTTACTTTGGCAATGATGGCTTCGGCCAGGTTAGTGGGCACTTGCTCGTAGTGCGAGAACGTGAGCGAAGCCGAAGCGCGGCCCGACGAAATCGTGCGCAGGTCGGTTACGTAGCCAAACAGCATCGACAAGGGCACGTCGGCCTTGATGAGCTGGGCTCCGCCTTTGGTGTCCATGCCCTTCATCAGGCCACGGCGGCGGTTCAAGTCGCCCGTTACCGGGCCGGTGTACTCGTCGGGGCACACCACTTCCACGCTCATGATGGGCTCGAGCAGTTTCGGGCCGGCCTGGCGGGCAGCTTCGCGGAAACCACCGCGGGCGGCCAGCTCAAACGACAAGGCGTCCGAGTCCACGTCGTGGAAGGAGCCGTGGTACAAGCGCACTTTCATGCCCTCGATCGGGAAGCCGGCCAGGGGGCCCTGCTTCATGGCTTCTTCGAAGCCTTTCTGGATGGGCGCAATGAATTCACGCGGAATAACCCCGCCCACGATGGCGTTCTCAAACTCGAAGCCGGGTTTCTCCGGGTCGGTTTCTTTCGGCCCAAGCTCGAACACGATGTCGCCGAACTTGCCGCGGCCACCGGTTTGCTTCTTGTAGGTTTCGCGGTGGTCGACTTTCTTGGTGAGAATCTCCTTGTAAGCCACCTGGGGGGCCCCTTGGTTAATTTCCACTTTGAACTCCCGACGCATCCGGTCGATGATAATTTCCAAGTGCAGCTCGCCCATGCCGCGCAGCACCGTCTGGCCCGTTTCGGGGTCGGTGTTCACTTTCAGCGTGGGGTCTTCCTCGATGAGCTTGGCGATGGCCATGCCCATTTTGTCCACGTCGGCCTGCGTCTTGGGCTCGATGGCGTAGCCGATTACCGGCTCCGGGAACGACATCGACTCGAGGACGATGGGGTTCTTCTCATCGGTCAGCGTGTCGCCGGTTTTGATGTCTTTGAAACCCACACCCGCCGCAATGTCGCCCGCCTGAATCTTATCAATCGGGTTCTGCTTGTTGGAGTGCATCTGCATCAGGCGCGAAATGCGCTCCTTCTTGCCGGTGCGGTTGTTGAGCACGTACGAGCCCGAGTCCAGCACGCCGCTGTAGCAGCGGAAGAAGCACAGACGGCCCACGAACGGATCGGTAGCAATTTTGAAGGCCAGCGCCGTGAACGGCTCGTCGTTGTCGGGGTGACGCTCCAGCTCCTCGCCGTTGTCGGGGTTGGTACCGATGACGGCGGGCATGTCCAGCGGCGACGGCAGGTAGGCCATCACGGCGTCCAGCATGGTCTGCACGCCCTTGTTTTTGAAGGCCGAGCCGCACATGACGGGCGAGAACTTCATGTCGATGACCGCTTTGCGGATTACGACCATCATTTCATCGCGGGTGATGCTGTCCGGATCGTCGAAGAATTTCTCCATCAACGCATCATCGTATTCGGCCACGCTCTCGACGAGCTTCTGGCGCCACTCGGCCACGGTTTCCACCAAGTCCTCGGGCACCGGAATTTCGCTGTACGACTTGCCTTCGGTGGCGTCGTCCCACACGATGGCTTTGCCGGTCAGCAAGTCCACCACGCCTTTGAACGTGTCTTCGGCACCGATCGGAATCTGCAGCGGCACGGGGTTAGCGCCCAGCTTCTCCTTAATCTCGGCAACCGCCTTGAAAAAGTCAGCGCCGGCGCGGTCCATCTTGTTGACGAAGCAGATGCGGGGCACTTTGTACTTGTCAGCCTGGCGCCACACCGTTTCCGACTGAGGCTCCACACCCGATACGGCGCAGAACAGGGCAACGGCCCCGTCCAACACGCGCAGCGAGCGCTCCACTTCCACCGTGAAGTCCACGTGGCCGGGGGTGTCGATCAGGTTGATTTTGTATTGCTTGGTATCCGGCGTCGGGTCACCCTTAACGTCGGTGGGGTAATTCCAGAAGGTAGTCGTGGCGGCCGACGTAATCGTGATGCCCCGCTCCTGCTCCTGCTCCATCCAGTCCATCGTGGCGGCACCGTCGTGTACCTCCCCGATTTTGTGGGTTTTCCCGGTGTAGTACAGGATACGCTCCGAAGTCGTGGTCTTACCGGCGTCGATGTGCGCCATAATCCCGATGTTGCGGAGGTACCGTAATTCTTTGTTTACAGCCATGATTTTGTTGAAGGTCTTAGGAATGAGGGGTCTTAGGGCCCTGGTTGATCAACGACAGAATGCGTCAAAAAAATCCAAGTCCCTAAGACCCCAAATGCCGAACAACCAATATTAGAATCGGAAGTGCGAGAAGGCTTTGTTGGCTTCCGCCATGCGGTGCGTGTCGTCTTTTTTCTTGACGGCGGCGCCTTCGCCTTTAGCGGCGGCGATGATTTCGCCGGCCAGCTTGTCCTTCATGGTTTTTTCGCCACGGCGACGAGCGTACTGGATCATCCACTTAGCTCCCACCGAGATGCGGCGGTCAGCGCGCACTTCGATCGGCACCTGGAACGTGGCCCCGCCCACGCGGCGGCTTTTCACCTCCACGGTCGGCATCACGTTGTTGAGGGCTTTGCGCCACATTTCGAGGCCGCTTTCCTTCGTGCGCTGCTCCACGAGGTCGCAAGCGTCGTAGAAAATGGTATACGCCAGGTTTTTCTTCCCGTCGTACATCATGTAGTTCACGAAACGCGTCACCAGCGTCTCCTTGTATTTGGGATCGGGAAGCAGGATGCGCTTCTTCGGTTTCGACTTTCTCATGGTTTTTATTTAGTGCTTGGTGCCCAGTGCTTGGTGCTAAGGGCTTAGAAAATAGTTGCCTACCTTCTGAGCACTAAGCACCAAGCACCAAGCACTAACTAATTACTTTTTCTTGCCAGGGGCTGCTTTGCCGCCTTTGCCAGCGGCTGCGGCGGGCTGGCCGGGCTTCGGGCGCTTGGCACCGTACTTCGAACGGCGCTGCGTACGGCCGCTTACGCCGGCGGTGTCGAGGGCCCCACGGATGATGTGGTAGCGCACGCCGGGCAAGTCTTTTACCCGGCCCCCGCGAATGAGCACAATGCTGTGCTCCTGGAGGTTGTGGCCTTCACCGGGAATGTATGCGTTTACTTCCTTACCGTTGGTAAGGCGCACACGGGCCACTTTGCGCATAGCCGAGTTCGGCTTCTTAGGCGTGGTGGTGTACACACGGGTGCACACGCCCCGACGCTGCGGGCACGA
>JANXOE010000093.1 GCA_025353745.1 Hymenobacter sp. | reverse complement strand
TATTCTGTTCCGCAGTCGTGCCCGCAGCCGTGCCCGCTACCCGGCCGGCACTACCAGCCGCTGCCCCAGCTTCACGTCGTCGGACGTGAGGTGATTGAGCTGCCGCAGCCGCTCGACCGTCACGCCGAAGCGCCGCGAGATGTTGAAGAGGGTGTCGCCCGGCTGCACGGTGTGCGTTTCCAGGCGGGGCAGCTTGGCCGTAGCGACTGCTGCTCCTGCTACCTCACCGGCCCCGGCGCGTAGCCGTAACACCTGCCCACGCCGCACCTGCTCGCCCAATCCGGGGTTGAGCGCCCGCAGCTCAGCCAAGCTCAAACCATGCTCACGGGCTATTTTGGTGGGGTTGTCGCCGGCTTGGGCGGTGTAAGCGGCGGGCCTTTCGGCGGGAGTTGGAGCAACAACCGCCGCCGACGCGATACCGGCGCGCGCCGCCCGGGTTTCGTCAGTAGGCCGGGTGACGGGCGCGGGTCGGGTTAGGCTGACGGCCACCGCTTTGGCGGCGGGTACTGGCCGCGCCGCCATCGCTACAGTCGGGGCCGTATTGGTCGTCATTTTCTGGTTAGACGCAGCCACAGTGGCCCTCGCTTCTGCTGGTTCCGTGGCTTCGTCAGCGGCTTCCGCTTCGTCAGCCGCTTCGCCATCGGCTAAGTGTGCGCGCGTCGCGGTTTCGGCTTTAGCCTGGGCCAGCCCCGCCACGCGGGCCGCCACCTGCCGCTGGGTTTGCTCGCGGGCAGTCCGCCGAGCCGCCAGCGCCGCCGCTTGCGCCTGCATTTGCGCCTGCCGCTGAAGCAGCGCCAGCTCACGCAGCCGGGCCGTTTCGCGCACTACCCGCTCTTGGGCCTGCTGGGCGTAGCGCGTATTGGCCACCGCCACCGCCCGCGCCGCGCTGTCGGGCACGGCCCGGGCTACGGCGGCCACGGCCAGCAGCGGGGCAGCTTCAATGGCCGGAGCGGCGGGCGACGCAGCACTCGTTAGCGCGGGCAAGGCGGCTGAACTCGTCCCCGTAGCTGGCAGCAGTACCAGCAGCTCGCGGCCCGGTCGCAATTTGCTCAGGTGCCGCGGCAGTTCATTCCAGCGCCGTAATTGCGCCGTGCTCACGTCGAATTTCTCCGCCACGTCAGCCAGCGACTGGCCCCGTCGCACGAGGTAGTACAGTCGGCGGCGACGGGCAGGAGCCGTCGTAGTAGTTGCTACGGCTGTGGAAGCCGCGCTCGAAGCCGGTGCGTCTGCCGCGCCGCCAGGCAGCCCGCCCAGCAGCCGCACTGGCCGGGCGGCCAGCGCCACGGGCAATTCAGCCAGCGGCCGGCAATAGGCCAGCAGCGTAGCGCGGTCTACTTGCTGAGCTTGCGCCCGCGCCGCGCTCGGGTAGCGCAGCACGTAGGGCCGGTAGCCATCGGGCAGGGTGCCGCGCCGCACTTCGGGGTTGAAGCGGCCCAGCGTCAGCGAGTCGTCGTAGCCCAGCGCCCGGCTCAGGCGGCTCAAATCGAACGCTTGCCCGTGCAAGCTCAGCGTGTCGAGCGGCTCGAAGCGCTGGTAGCGCAGGGCCGGGTCGTGCAACTGATGCTGCTGGGCGTACTTCATGGCGTAGAGCACGGCCGTGAAGGTGGGCACGTAGTTGCGCGTCTCGGTGGGCAGGTAGGGGTAGAGGTCCCAGAACGTGCGCTTGCCGGTGCGCCGCATCACGCGCTGCATACTGCCCGCGCCCCAGTTGTAGGCGGCCAGCGCCAGCTCCCAGTCGTGAAACACTCCATACAAATAACGCAAATGCTTGCAAGCCGCCTCAGTCGCTTTTTCGGGGTGAATGCGCTCGTCCACCCACTCGTCGCGCCGCAGGCGCAAATCGCCCGCTGTACCCGGCATAAACTGCCACAAGCCCAGCGCACCCGTTCGCGAGCGGGCCGCCGGCAACAGCGACGACTCCACGACCGACAAGTATTTCAGGTCCGTCGGCAAGTTGTATTGCGTCAGATACTTCTCGAACATCGGGAAGTAAAACTGTTCCCGCTCCAAAATCCGTTGGGTGTAGCTCCGCTGCCGCTCCGTAAAAAGCCGCACGAAGGCCAGCACGGCCGGCGTGAAGCGGTGCGGCGCGTCCGTCTCCACGCACCCCAGCCGGTCGCCCACGAGGTCAGCCAGCGTAGGCGGCGTTTGCAGCCACAGCAGCCGGGCCGAGTCCACGGCCGGCGCGGTTTGCGGAGCGGCCGCCAGCGAGTCGAGCGTCGCGGCCGGCAGCGTAACGGCCTGTTGCAGCGTGTCAGTAGCGGGCGCGGCGGCCGGTGCGGCGGCCGGAATTGGTTGCGCTGCCCGTCGGTGGCGCGGCGCGCGCTGGCCCAGCGCGGAGGTGATAGTCAGCCAGCCCAGCAGCAGCCCCAGCCCCGCCAGGCGCAGCATGTTTCTTGCTTTTAATGATTGCTGCAACGCTTTCATCGGGCTAAGGTAAATGACAATCGCTGAACGAGCTAAGAAATCAGCTCACCCAGCAACCACCATACCCTCCGAAACCACCCTAAAAATTTCGCTCGCCCGTCTCGCGCCGCCCCAGCATCACCGACCCCACCATGGCGGCCAGCAGCAGAATAGAGGCCAACTCGAATGGTAGCGAGTACTCCTTGAAGAGGACCATTCCGAGCCGGTCCACCATGCCGATTTGCGAGTCGAACGTGGCCGGGTCATAGCCAGCCGGATGCACGTTACGCAGGGCCGCCACCATCACCAGTAGCAGCGAGCCGCCCGCGATAGCCGCCGCTATTTTGGCTAGCATCGGCTTTTGCGGCTCCGAGTCCTGGTTCAAATTCAGGAACATAATCACGAATAGAAACAGCACCATGATGGCCCCGGCGTAAACGATGATGTTTACCGCCGCCAGAAATTGCGCGTTCAGCAGCAGGTAGTGGGCTGAGAGCGTGAAAAACGTGAGAATGAGAAAGAGCACGCTGTGCACCGGATTTTTGGCCAGCACCACGCCGAGCGCGCTCAGCAGCGCCACGAAGGAAAGAAAAAGGAATAAGGACATAAAGTAGCGCAAAGCCTTTGCTTTGCGAATCAGCTGATAAATAAGAGCAAAGCACTACCAAACGCGAAGCAAAAGCTTCGCACTGCTTTACGCCGGCTGCAACTGCCCACTGAGCTTCGTGGCCTGCTCGTCCGTCAATTGAATCCCGCGTTTCGAGCGCTTGGCCGGGTCGGTCGGCTCCACGAGTCGGTCCTTGCCGTAGATAAACTCGTCGCGCTCGTAGCGCGGCGGGGCCATCTTGTCGGCCTGCAAGTAAATAGCCGCTTTCGGGCACGCCTCTTCGCAAAGGCCGCAGAAGATGCAGCGCAGCATATTTATCTCGTAGGAAACGGCGTATTTCTCCTCGCGGTATAAATTTGCTTCGCCTTTAAGGCGTTCGCCGGCCACCATTGTAATGGCTTCGGCCGGGCAGGCCACGGCGCACAGCCCGCAAGCCGTGCAGCGCTCGCGCCCCGCCTCGTCGCGCTTGAGCACATGCAGCCCCCGAAAAACGGGCGAAAATGGCCGCGTCTCTTCCGGGTAGCGAATGGTGAGTTGCTGCTTGCGCATGGCCCGCAGAAAGTGGCGCATGGTAATAGTTAAGCCCTGAAAAATAGCCGGCAGGTACGCCCGCTCGGCGAGCGTCATCGGCTTTTTTTCGAGCAGCTTGGCGCGGTTAGTTAAAGATTGCATAAATAGTTGGATTGCTCAACCAGAGTCAGACGGTCTGTTTGGGTAATACGATTTCTTCCAAAACCCGCACCCGCTGGTCCAGGTGATACATTTCCGCCACCTGGTCAGCGAGCCGCATCACTGACAAGCGTAGCTCGCCGATGACAAGGTTATTTTTAGCCATCTGACTGTTAAGCTCCCCAATGTTTGCGGCCATTTGGGCATTGATGGTCTTTGTTTCGCGGGCCTCCGCCAACAACTCCGCCATTATCTCGATTAACCGATTATCGTCAGCCATGACTCAACTAGTTAAAATAATTTAAAAATTACCCCAGCCACCACTGCCGCACGGCCGGAATAATGCCGGCCGTAATCAGCCCGCCCGTGAGCAGGATATTGAAGATAGCCAGCGGAATAAGAATGGTCCAGCCCAGGCGCATGAGCTGGTCGTAGCGGAAGCGCGGCAGCGTCCAGCGCACCCACATGAAGAAAAAGATGAAAGCAAATATTTTGGCAAACATGCCACCCACGCCCACCAGCACAATGATATTCTGCGCCAAATCAGCCGACAACCCGCGCGACGACACCAGCCAGTCGCGCAGCTCGTATTGAAAAGGGAAATTAAACCCTCCAAAATACAGTACGCTCATCACGGCCGAAGCCACGAAGATGTTGATGTATTCCGAAAATAAATACAGGCCCAGCTTCATCGAGCTGTATTCGGTATGGTAGCCGCCCACCAATTCAGTTTCGCACTCCGGCAAATCGAAGGGCGTACGGTTGGTTTCGGCGAAGGCGCAGACGAGGAAAATAATAAAGCCGATGGGCTGCTTCACGATATTCCAGAACTGCCACTCGCCGGGCACCGACTGCTGCAGCGTGATATCGCGCAGCGACAGCGACCCCGACATCATGAGCACCGCAATGAGAGCCAAGCCCATCGCCAGCTCGTAGCTAATATTCTGAGAAGCAGCGCGAATGGCACCTAGCAACGAAAATTTATTATTCGATGCCCAGCCGCCAATCATGATGCCGTACACGCCCAGCGATACCATGCCGAACACATAAAGCATCCCGACATTTATCTCAATACCTTGCAAGTGAATTACGGTATCGCCAAATTTGAGCGAATTACCAAACGGAATAACCGCCGACGACATGAGGGCCGTCGTCATGGCCAGGCAAGGACCGAATACGAACAGCGCCCGGCTCGCCCCGCCTGGGAAAAATTCTTCCTTCGTAAACATCTTCACCGCGTCGGCCAGCGGCTGGGCCAGGCCGTACGGCCCGGCGCGGTCCGGCCCCACGCGGTCCTGCAAAAAGGCCGCGATAACGCGCTCAGCGTAAGTAGAGTAAGTGGCAATCAGCAGCGTAGCGCCGAAGACGACCAGGATAACGAGGCCCTGCCAGCCCAATACGGGAAGTGTCATAGTTGTTGTTAGTTTGTATTTGTCGGTTGTCAGTCAAATTAGTGCTCGTTGAGTTGTCTATGGGCGGACAACTGACAACTAGCAGCTGACAACTGCTTACCCATTTAATCCGCCCAATTTCAACGGCGGATTTAACGCTAATTCGCGCATCGTGCTTTCCGGTAAATCGGCAATAATTTGCGCATTCACGACCGGTAATTCGTAGTGGTTTTGGGCGATGACCGACGAGCGGTCGATGTGAGCCGGGCCTTCGATAACCCAGTCGGCGGTTTCTTTTTTCTCGAAGCGGCATTCGTTGCAAATCCACTCCTTCACCTCGCCGTACTCGTCCTTGCGGGCGGTTACGCGCATCACGTCCTGACCTTTGTACCAAAGCGTTACGCGGCCATTGCATTTCTCGTGCTGGCAGTCGCGGTGGGCGTTTACGGGTTTCGTGAACCAGACGCGCTGCTTGAAGCGGTATGTTTTATCGGTGAGCGCGCCCACCGGGCACACGTCAATCACGTTGCCGCTGAAGTCGTTGGAAATCGTGTTCTCGATGTACGTCCCGATTTCCGAGGCATCGCCCCGGCCGAGCACGCCGTGAACGCGCGCCTCGGTGAGCTGGTCGGCGGTGTACACGCAGCGGTAGCACAGGATGCAGCGCGTCATGTGTAGCTGGATATAGGGGCCGATGTCGATTTTCTCGAACGTGCGGCGCTCCTCCTCGTAGCGGGTCGTGCTCACGCCGTGCTCGAAGGCAAAGTTTTGCAGGTCGCACTCGCCGGCCTGGTCGCAGACGGGGCAGTCGAGTGGGTGGTTGATGAGCAGCATCTCCACGATGCCCTTGCGCACGTCGAGCACCTGCTCGCTGGTCGTGTTCTCGACCACCATGCCGTCCTGCACGGGCGTGATGCACGAGGCCACGAGCTTGGGCATGGGGCGCGGGTCTTTGGCCGAGCCGGCGGCCACGCGCACGAGGCAAGCGCGGCACTTGCCGCCCGAGCCTTTCAGGGGCGTGTAGTAGCACATGGCGGGCGGCACGATGCCGCCCCCGATAATGCGGGCCGCGTTGAGGATGGTCGTGCCATCGGGCACTTCCACCTCGATTCCGTCGAAGGTTACTTTAGCCATTTTAATATACTTAGCGGTAATCTGATGGGTGAGCTTGCACCACCAAATCGAAAGCCTGCGCCTGAATCTGCTGCGCATCCACCATTTCGCCCAACTGCTTTTGCGAGCGGCTGCCTTCAAATGCTTCGAGGGCGGCGGCAAAAAGGGCTTCGTCGTAAATCTCGGAAATTGCTTCGCGCATCTCGCTGATTACAAGGTAATATCCTCCGGCTTTCCGACGCTTATTGGAGCGGTGCACCGACGAAAGCGATACCTGAATGGACGCTTCCCATGACCGGGTACTTCGTTTCTCGACGGCCTGTTTGATGAGATGCGCTAGCAGCACGCGCAAATAGCTTTCAATTTTATTGGTTTTATCGTCCTTCGCCATCTCGTCCAGTTCGTCAATCAACTGCATGGCTTCCGGCAGCTTTCCTGCAGTCAGCAACTGGCGCAATTCCATCAACTCTTCCATGGTAAAACGATAAGGATTCAATCAGAAAATTACGCCAGCACGAGGTTGCCCCGATAGACTGCGCCCGGCCGGGTGGCCTCTTGCGGGTGCGTGACGTGCCACTCGAACTCGTCGCGGAAGTGGCGCACGGCGGCGGCGACGGGCCAGGCGGCGGCCTCGCCGAGCGGGCAGATGGTATTGCCCTCGATTTGCTTGGCCACGCTCACTATCAGGTCGATGTCGTGCAGCGAGCCGTGGCCGTGCTCCAGGCGGTGGAGCACTTTTTCGAGCCACCCGGTGCCTTCGCGGCAGGGCGAGCACTGGCCGCAGCTTTCGTGGTGGTAGAAGCGCGAGAAATTCCAGGTGTTCTTCACGATGCACGTCGTTTCGTCCATCGCGATGAAGCCGCCCGAGCCCAGCATGGTGCCCGTCACGAAGCCGCCGTCGCCGAGCGACTCGTAGCTCATCAGGCGGTTTTCGCCGGCTGCGGTTTTGAGGATCAGGTCTTTGGGCAGAATCGGCACCGACGAGCCGCCGGCCACCACGGCTTTCAGCGCACGGCCCTTCCAGATGCCGCCGCAGTACTCGTCGGAGTAAATGAACTCTTCCACCGGCAGGCCCAGCTCAATTTCGTAGATGCCGGGCTTGTTGAGGTGGCCGCAGGCCGAAAACAGCTTGGTGCCCGTGCTCTTGCCGACCCCGATTTTGGCGTACTCGTCGCCGCCCAGGTTGAGAATCGGCACCACCGCGGCCAGGCTTTCCACGTTGTTCACCACCGTGGGGCGGGCGTAGAGGCCCTGCACGGCCGGAAACGGCGGCTTGTTGCGCGGGTTGCCGCGCTTGCCTTCCAGCGATTCGAGCAGCGCGGTTTCTTCGCCGCAGATGTAGGCCCCCGCGCCCGGGTGCACGTACAAATCAAGCGAATAGCCCGAGCCCAGGATGTTTTCGCCCAGGAAGCCGGCCGCGTAGGCCTCGGCGATGGCTTTTTCCAGGATGCGCAGCACGTACAGCAGCTCGCCGCGGATGTAGATGTAGCTGGTGCGGGCCCCCAGGGCGTAGCTGCCCGCAATCATGCCCTCGATGAGCAGGTGCGGCAGCTTCGACATCAGGTAGCGGTCCTTGAACGTGCCGGGCTCCGACTCGTCGGCGTTGCACACCAGGTAGCGCGGCACGCCCTCCGGCTTGGCCAAGAAGCTCCACTTCATGCCCATGGGAAAGCCCGCCCCGCCGCGCCCGCGCAGGCCCGACTTTTTCACCTCGTCCACCACCTCGTCGGGGGTCATGGTTTTCAGGGCCTTCTCCACGGCGCGGTAGCCGCCGTGCTGGCGGTACACCTCGATGGTTTCGATGCCTTCGACGTTGATATGTTCGGTTAATAGCTTGCGTCCCATCTATTTGTTTTCTAAACCTGCGAGCCGATTCTCAATTTTGTCAAGACGTTGGCGCGTTGCGCCAGCCTCTTCGCGGAAAGCCTCAATAATCATGGTTGCGTTGGCGCGGTCAGCCTCCATCAGCAGTTCGAAACGCTTGTTGGTTTCCTTTTGCTGGCTTAGCATGATTTCAGCCATCCGGTTGATTGAAGCTTTCACATCGTGCATCTCAATTAAAATCTCCGATACAACGAGCGGTAAATCCTGATTCTGTTCGGCCATAATTCTAGTTGTTTTTAAGAGAATTAGGCAGTCCCGTTTCCTCCCACGGCAGGATGGGGCGGTGCAGCTGGCCGCGCAGCTCGTTGAGCATGGCGTCCACGGCTTCGGGGGTGTCGAGGCTTTCGTAGTACTGCTCGCGCACCTGCACCACGGGGGCAAAGCCGCAGGCGGCCAGGCACTCCACTTCTTTCAGGGTAAAATGGCCGTCGGGCGAGGTTTCGCCCACTTTGGCGCCGGTGATGCGCTCCAGGTGGGCCGTCAGCTCGTCGGAGCCGCGCAGCATGCAGGGCCCCGTGCGGCAGATTTCCAGCACGTGCTTGCCCACGGGCTTGAGGTTGTACATGGTGTAAAACGTGGCCACCTCGTACACCTCAATGGGCCGGATGTTCAGGGTTTCGGCCACCAGGTCCTGCACCTCGGGGCTCACCCAGCCGCCAAACTCGGCTTGTGCGATGTGCAGCAGCGGCAGCAACGCCGATTTGCTGCGCTCGGCCGGGTAGCGGGCAATGATGCGCTGGATCTCGGCCTGGGCAGCGGGCGAAAATTGGGGCTTGGTGGGGGCAGTTGTGGGGGCCATATCGGTCAATATCAAATCAATAGCTAGGCGTCCAGCTCGCCGGCAATCACGTTCATCGACGACAGAATCACGATGGCATCGGAGAGCGTGGTGCCCACCGCCATCTCGGGGTACGCCTGGTAGTAGATGAAGCACGGACGGCGGAAATGCAGCCGGTAGGGCGTGCGCCCGCCGTCCGAAACCAGGTAAAAGCCCAGCTCGCCGTTGCCGCCTTCCACCGAGTGGTACACTTCGCCCACGGGGGCGTCGATTTCGCCCATCACGATTTTGAAGTGGTAAATCAGGGCCTCCATGTTCTGGTACACGGCCTGCTTGGGGGGCAGGTAGTAGTGCGGCGCATCGGCGTGGTAGGGGCCCTCGGGCAGCTTGTCGAGGGCCTGGTTGATGATGCGCAGGCTCTGCCAGATCTCCTCGTTGCGCACCATGAACCGGTCGTAGGTATCGCCGTTGGTGCCCACCGGAATGTCGAACTCAAAGTCTTCGTACGACGAGTAGGGGTTCATCACCCGCACGTCGTAGTCGACGCCGGCGGCCCGCAGGTTGGGCCCCGTGAAGCCGTAGCTCAGCGCCTTCTCGGCCGAGATGGGCCCCACGTTCACCACGCGGTCCATGAAGATGCGGTTGCGGTTGAACATCGCCTCGAACTCCTTCATCACGGCCGGGAAGCTCTTCAGCCAGGCGCGCAGCTTTTCGAGGGCCACCGGCGTGAAGTCGCGCTCCATGCCGCCCACGCGGCCCATGTTGGTGGTGAGGCGCGCGCCGCACACCTCTTCGTAAATCTCGTAAATCTTCTCGCGCTCCTGAAACACGTACAGGAAGCCGGTGAAAGCCCCCGTGTCCACGCCCAAAATGGAGTTGCAGATGAGGTGGTCGGAGATGCGGGCCAGCTCCATCATGATCACGCGCATGTACTGGGCGCGCTTGGGCACGGTCACGCCGAGCAGCTTTTCCACCGTCATGTGCCAGCCGAAGTTGTTGATCGGGCTGGAGCAGTAGTTCATCCGGTCCGTCAGGGTCGTGATCTGGTAGAACGGGCGGCGCTCGGCGATTTTCTCGAACGCGCGGTGGATGTAGCCGATGGTGGGCACGCCCGACACGATCCGCTCGCCGTCCATTTGCAGGATGTTCTGGAAAATGCCGTGCGTGGCCGGGTGCGTGGGCCCCAGGTTCAGGGTCGTCAGCTCCTGGTTGAAGTCGTTGTGCACGGGCAGCAGGATCTTGTCCTGCTGCTCGCGCGCTTCTTCGATGATGCGGTGGGTGCCTTCCAGCGTGTCGTTTACTGCCATGATGGGAAAACCAGGGGCCTAGCGGCCGAAAAACAGGTCGGTTTTGTCTTCGCGGGTGCCGTCTTCGAGCGGGTACTCCTTGCGCATCGGGTGGTAGTCCATGTCCTCCACGTTGAGGATGCGGATCAGGTTGGGGTGGCCGCTGAAAACGACGCCGTAAAAGTCGTACGTCTCGCGCTCCATCCAGTTGGCCGTCAGGTAAATGTCGGTCAGCGTGGGCACCACGGGGTCGGCCACGGGGAAGAAAATCTTGAGCCGCAGCCGGATGTTTTGAGTCAGGCTGTGCAGGTGATAAATCATCCCCAGCTCCCGGCCCGGGTTTTCCGGGTAGTTGATGCCGCACATCGTGGTGAGGAAGTGCAGGCCGATTTCTTCGTCCTGCTTCAGCCCCGCGACGATGCCGTGGATGCGCTCCCGCGTGGTGGTGGCCGTCAGCAAGCCGTAGGGCTCCTCCACGTCGGTGAAAGCCTCGGCGCCGAAGAGCTGGTGCAGCCGCGCCAGCAGGCGGGCGTTTGCAGCTTTCTGGGGGTCTTCGGCAACGGCCGGGGCGGCGGGAGCGGCAGGTTCTTGGGGCGTCATGCGGGGCCTACTTGATGTTGTACGACGTCAGCAAGGCCTGGTATTCAGGGGAGTTGCGGCGGCGGAGAGATTCGTTTTTGGCCAGGTCCTGCACGCGCATCAGGCCGTCGAGCACCTGCTCGGGGCGGGGCGGGCAGCCGGGCACGTACACGTCGACGGGGATGATGCGGTCGATGCCTTGCAGCACCGAGTACGAGTCGAAAATGCCGCCCGACGAGGCGCAGGCGCCCATGGCCAGCACCCAGCGGGGCTCGGCCATCTGCTCGTACACCTGCTTCACGATGGGGGCCATCTTCTTGGCAATGGTGCCCATCACCATCAGCAAATCGGCTTGGCGGGGCGAAAAGCTGGGCCGCTCGGAGCCGAAGCGCGAGATGTCGTAGTGCGAGCCCATGGTGGCCATGAACTCGATGCCGCAGCACGAGGTAGCGAAGGGCAGGGGCCAGAGCGAGTTGGCGCGGGCAATGCCCACCACCTTCTCGAGCGAGGTGGCAAAGAAGCCGGCACCTTCGACGCCCTCGGGGGCCTCAACGGTTTTTATTTCGGGAACGCGGGTGTCCATAATCGTCGAAATATCAAGTGGAAAAGGCGCAGGGCCCTGCTTTGCCAACACCGCCCGGCGGGCAAAGGTTTGGGCGAATCAGGCTTCGTTCCAGCGCAGAATGCCCTTTTTGATGACGTAGCCGAAGCCGGCCATCAGCAAGGTGATGAACACGAACATCTCGATGAAGCCGGCCGAGCCCAGGGCCCGGAAGTTCACGGCCCAGGGGTACATGAAAATCACTTCCACGTCGAAAAGCACGAACAGGATGGCCGTCAGGAAGTACTTCACCGAGATGGGCGTGCGGGCGTTGCCCACGCTCTCGATGCCGCACTCGAAGGCTTCGTCTTTCACCTTCGACTTGCGCCGGGGCCCGATGAGGTGCGAGGCCACCATCGAAAAGGCCACGAAGGCCAGCGCCAGGCCAAACTGGATGACGATGGGCAGGTAGTCGGACGGCTGGTAGCCGGCGGCGGTCAGGGCTAGGAGCATAGTAGTCAGGTCAAAGGAAAAACGCCGCGCAGGCGCTGACGGGCAAAGGTAGCGCCTGCGGGTTTGGGGCGCAACGCGGACGGGTTTTGGGGCGGATCGGCGGCGCTTGCGGCCCAACGCCGGGCCGGACGAGGGCGGCCCGGCGACGCAAAAAGCCCCGCATCAGCGGCTGATGCGGGGCTTTTTTTTAATTACAGGCCCTTGTCGAGGTTCAGGTCTTCGCGGGCGGCGGCCCCCAGGAAGGGGTAGCGGTAGTCGGTCACGGGCACGAAGGTTTCCTTGATGGCGCGCGGCGACACCCAGCGCAGCAGGTTCAGCAGCGAGCCGGCCTTGTCGTTGGTGCCCGAGGCGCGGGCCCCGCCGAAGGGCTGCTGGCCCACCACGGCCCCGGTGGGCTTGTCGTTGATGTAAAAGTTGCCGGCCGCGTTCACCAGGCGCTTGGTGGCCAGGTCGATGGCGTAGCGGTCCTGGGCGAAGATGGCCCCGGTGAGGGCGTAGGGCGAAGTGGTGTCGACGAGCGTCAGCGCCGCGTCGAAGCCGTCGGCGTCGTACACGTGCACCGTCACCACGGGCCCGAACAGCTCGTCGCACATGGTCACGTACTTCGGGTCTTTGGCCACGATGACGGTGGGGGCCACGAAGTAGCCTTTCGACTTGTCGTAGGTGCCGCCGGCCACGATTTCCGCGTCCGGGTCGGCGTGGGCCCCGTCGATGTAGCGGGCGAGCTTGTCGAACGACGCCTCGCTGATGACGGCGTTGACGAAATTGCCGAAGTCTTCCACCTCGCCCATCTTGAACGAGGCGAGGTCTGCCTTCACGTAGCCCAGGATTTCAGCGGCCAAGTTAGAGGGCAGGTACACCCGCGAGGCGGCCGAGCACTTCTGGCCCTGGTACTCGAAGGCCCCGCGCGAAATGGCCGTGGCCACCGCCTTGGCGTGGGCCGACGGGTGGGCCAGGATGAAGTCCTTGCCGCCGGTTTCGCCCACGATGCGCGGGTAGGACTTGTAGCGGTGGATGTTGTCGCCGATCGTTTTCCAGATGGTTTGGAACACGCCCGTCGAGCCCGTGAAGTGGATGCCCGCGAAGTCGCGGTGCTGAAAAATCACGTCGCCGGCCACGGGGCCGTCCACGTACACCAGGTTGATGACGCCGTCGGGCACGCCGGCCTCCTTGAACAGCTCCATCAGCACGTGCGCCGAATAAATCTGGGGGTAGGCGGGCTTCCACACCACCACGTTGCCCATCAGGGCCGCCGAGGTGGGCAGGTTGCCGGCGATGGAAGTGAAGTTGAACGGCGTGAGGGCGAACACGAAGCCCTCCAGCGGCCGGTGCTCCAGGCGGTTCCACATGCCGGGCTGGCTGGCGGGCTGCTGCTTGTAGAGCTCCTGCATAAAATGCACGTTGAACCGAAAAAAGTCGATCAGCTCGCAGGCGGCGTCGATTTCCGCCTGGAAGGCGTTCTTGCTCTGCCCCAGCATGGTGGCCGCGTTGAGGCGGGCGCGGTAGGGCCCCGCCAGCAAATCGGCGGCTTTGAGGAACACGGCGGCGCGCTGCTCCCAGGGCAGCTCGGCCCAGGCCGGGCGGGCGGCCAGCGCCGCGTCGATGGCCTGGCGCACGTGGCCGGCGTCGCCCTCGTGGAAGTGGGCCAGCGTGTGGCGGTGGTCGTGGGGCGGGCTCAGGCGCACGCGGCGGCCGGTGCGCACCTCCTGCCCGCCGATGTGCATCGGAATGTCGCGCTCCTGCTGCTTCAGCTCTTTCAGCATTTTGAGCAGCTCCAGCCGCTCGGGCGAGTTGGGCGCGTAGCCCTTCACGGGCTCGTTGACGGGAATCGGGACGTTAAAAAAGGCGTTGGCCATGGAGTGGGTTGCGTTTTTCGGGATAAAAGGTGAGAGCGGGGGCGGGAAGCCGCAAAGGTAGAGGGCCCCCGCCGCGCCGCTATTACAGGAAATTCCGCAGCTCGTCGAGGCTGCTGATTTCGTAAGTCGTCTGGGCGAAGTGCCGCCGCTTGTCGGGGTTGAAGTACACCTGGTCGATGCCCGCGTTGTGGGCCCCCAGCACGTCGCACTCGAGGTTGTCGCCGATCATCAGGCTCTCGGCGGCGGCGGCCCCGGCGGCTTGCAGCGCGTGGGCAAACATGCGCGGGTCGGGCTTGAGGCAGCCGGAGTGCTCGGAGGTAATCACCTGGTCGAAGTACTGCGCCAGGTTCGACGAGGCCAGCTTGCGGTGCTGCACGTCCTCAAACCCGTTGGTAATCAGGTGCAGCGTGTACTTGCCGCGCAGGTAGTCCAGCGTTTCGTGGGTGTGCGGGAACACCGCCGCCTTCTGCGGCAGAATGTCCGTGAACTCGGCCGAGAGGGTGGGGGGCACGTCGGCTTCGGCCACGCCCAGCCGGGCCAGCGTGCGCACGAAGCGCACCGCGCGCAGCTGCGTTTGCGTCACCTTGTTGGCCTGGTACAAGCGCCACAGCGCGTGGTTCACGTCGTTGTACACGCGGTTGAAATCGTGCAGGACGATGCCGTAGCGGGCCAAATCGTGCCGCTCGTAGAGCGTGGCCAGCGTTTCGTTGGCGTTGGTTTCGAAGTCCCACAGCGTGTGGTCGAGGTCAAAAAATAGGTGCCGGTAGGCCATATACGGAGGAGTCTGATTTATTTTTCGTCGAGCAGCAGGCGCGCCACCGGGCGGCCTTCGCCCAGGTGCTCGCGCACCAGCGCGGGGCAGTCTTTGGGGTGCACGTCGCCGTAAAACACGCCTTCCGGGTACACCACCAGCGCGGCCCCGGAACCTTTTTTGCAGTGCTTGCAGCGGTCGAGGCAGTCGCATTCCTGCACGGCGGTGCGCCGTTTTTGGCCGTCGGGGCCCGCCACGCTCTTCAGGCCCTGCGCTTTGAGGGCGTGCTTGAGGGCCCGGGCCACGTCGTGGCCCACGCCGCTTTTTTGGTTGGTGCACACGAACAGGTGGTGGGCGTAGGGCACGGGGCAAATGGTTGAGTGAACGAATAACGAATTAAGCTATTGAGGGCCCCCGCCGCCGCCGGTCCAATGGCGGGTTTGGAGCTTGTAGGCGGCCAGCTCGCGGTTCGACCACAGGGTTTGGTACACCTGCTGGTCGCGCAGCAGCTGCGGGTCTTTTTCCATGAAACCGAGCAGCTGCTGCGCCAGTTCGAGGGCTTCGTCCTTCAGGAAATAAAACATCCAGTTGTCGAGCCGGCGCACGCTCACCAGGCCGGCGTTTTTCAAGTAAGCCAGCTGGCGGGAAGTTTTGGTTTGGGTGAAATCGAGCACCTGCTCCAGGTCGGCCACCACCATTTCGCGGTTGCGCCAGAGCAGGTGCAGGATGCGCACCCGGCTTTCGTCGCCGAAAGCCTTAAAAAGTTGCTGCCCGAACGCAACCGTGAAATGTTTCAAGCGCATCTGGTGTCTGGAAGCCGGCTGGATGCCGTGTATTTCCTGTTGCCCAAAGGTACGGCCCGGCCCGGCCTGAGGGTTGTATATTTGCTCATTAGCCCGTTCCTCATGCCCGTCATCAACCGCCCCCGGGGCTTTTCGTTTGCGCTTGCCGCCCTGCTGGTGGGCGCGCTGCTGCTGCTGGCCGCGCCCCGGGCGCAGGCCCAGGGCAAGCGCCGGGTGATTCAGTTCACCGGCATTGTGGCCAGCGGCGACAGCCTGCTGGGCATTCCCGGGGCCACCGTGTACGTGCCCAAGGCCGGGCGCGGCACAACCACCAACATTTACGGCTACTTTTCGATGGCCGTGCTGGCCGGCGACAGCATCGTGATCCGCTCGCTCGGCTACGCCAACCAAACCATCGCCATTCCGGCCGATTACCAGCGGCAAAGCTATTCGGTCGTCATCTCGATGCGGGAAGACGCCACCGTGCTGCCCGAGGTGCGGGTGTTTCCGTACGCCACCGAGCGCGAGTTCAAGCAGGCGTTTTTGGCGATGAAGGTGCCGGGCGAGAGCCGCACGCCGGGGGCCGACGCCCTCAACGAGCAAACCATGCGCCGCATCTTCAACACGCTGCCCGTGGGCTCGTCGGCCAACTACCGCCAGACCATGAGCTTGCAGCAGCAGGACTACAACGCCCGCATGGGCCTGGGCCAGTCGCTGCAAGCCAACAACCCGCTCACCAACCCCTTCAGCTGGCTCAAGTTCGTCAAGCAGGTGAAAGACGGCGAGTTCAAGAAAAAGGAAGGCGTGGATTATTAACCCGTTGGTAACCAAAGGATGGCTTTTGGGGTTGTACGGGGAGCGCGCGGTTCGTGCGCTTTGCCCGAACATTTCCCTTTATGGACACCAATCTCCCGTTTTCCGACAAGCCCCGGGTCGTCATCGTGGGCTGCGGCTTTGGCGGCTTGCAGCTGGCCAAAGATTTAGCCAAGGCCCCCGTGCAGGTCGTCGTGGTCGACCGCAACAACTACCACAACTTCCAGCCCCTGCTTTACCAGGTGGCCACCGGGGCCCTCGAAGCCGACAGCATCGCCTACCCCGTGCGCAAGATTTTTGCGGGCCAGCGCAACTTCCTCTTCCGGATGGCCGACGTAACGGGCGTGGACACGGCCGCCAACACGCTGCAAACCAGCGTGGGCGAAATCGGCTACGACTACCTGGTGCTGGCCACCGGCTCGCTCACCAACTTCTTCGGCATTGACAGCATCGAGCGCAACGCCATGCAAATCAAGAGCATTCCGAACGCCTTGAACCTGCGCAGCTTCATCTTCCAAAACTTCGAACGGGCCTTGATTACCGCCGACCCGGCCCAGCGTCAGGCCCTGCTGAACATCGTGGTGGTGGGCGGGGGCCCCACGGGCGTCGAAATCAGCGGCTCGCTGGCCGAGATGCGCAAGCACGTGCTGCCCAAGGACTACCCGGAGCTGGACCTGCAAAAGATGCAGATTTTTCTGGTCGAGGCCGGGCCGGCGCTGCTGGGGCCCATGTCCAAAGCGTCGCAGCAGGACGCCGGCCGCTACCTCGACGAGCTGGGCGTGCTGGTGCGGCTCAACACGTCGGTGAAACGGTTCGAGGACAGCAAGGCGTATTACTCGGACACCGAATTCATCCCGACCGAAAACCTGATTTGGGCGGCCGGCGTGAACGGGGCCGCCCTGCCCGGCCTGCCCGACGCCGCCGTGACCCGCAACAAGCGCGTGACCGTGAACCCGTGGAACCAGGTGGAGGGCCTGCCCAACGTGTTTGCCATCGGCGACGTGGCCAACCTCGTGACCGACGAAATGCCCAAGGGCTTGCCCATGCTGGCCCCCGTGGCCCAGCAGCAAGCCGCGCTGATGGCCGAAAACCTCGTGCGCATCATCAAAGGCGAGGCGCCCAAGCCGTTCGAATACCTCAACAAGGGCGTGATGGCCATCGTGAGCCGCAACAAAGCCGTGGTGGATTTGCCCAAAGGCATCCACTTCCGGGGCTTTTTCGGCTGGCTCACCTGGCTGTTCGTCCATTTGATGACGCTGGTCGGCTTCCGCAACAAAGTGGTGGCGTTGGTCGACTGGGCGTTCAGCTACTTCAGCTCCGACCAGGCCCTGCGGCTCATCATCCGCCCCTTCAAGCGCCGCGACATGCCCGACGACCAAGGCAAGCGCACCGCCGAGCACCTGGTGGCCACCGTCGAGTACAACCCAGGGCCCCCAGCCATTCAGGAAACGGGGGCTTAGGTGGCTGAAACCGGCTGTAAAAAGGCCGTCATGCTGTGAAGCACGACGGCCTTTTCGTTGCTTGAATAGGTGAGCTGCTAGGCGCCTGCTACCACTACTTGCATGGTTTCGGGCGACAGATATTCCTGCGCCAGGCGTTGCAGCGTGGCGGCGTCGGTGGCGTCGGTTTGCTGCACGAGCTGCGTGTAGTAGTCGGCGGGCAGCTGCATCAGCACGAGGTTGCGGTACTTATCGCACTGCTCGAACACCGTGGAAAGGTCGTTGGCGAACTTGCCCAGCGAATAGTTTTTCACGAGTTCCAGCTCCTCGGCCGGAATCAGCTCGTCTTGCAGGCGGCGCAGCTCGCGCTGCACCTCGGCGATGGCCAGCGGGGCGCTGTCGCCGTTCACGTCGGTGCCGATGATGAGGGCCGTGGCCTGCTCGCGGTTGGTGGGGCTGGCGAAAATTCCGTACGTCAACCCCTTGTCTTCGCGGATGTTGCGCATCAGGCGCGAGCCGAAATAGCCGCCGAGTACTTTGCTGAGCAGGTTCAGGCGGTGCGTATCGGGGTGGTGCGGGGTGGGCCAGGGCCGCCCGATGCGCAGCGACGCCTGCAAGCTGCCGGGCACGGCCACGTGGTCGGTAGCCGGTTGAAAATTAGCCAACGGCGGCGCGAGCGCCCCCGGGCCGGGGCCCCCGGCCGGGCCGTGGCCGAAGGTTTCGGCTACCAGGTGCTGGTAATCGGCCACGTCGCCGCACAAAAACACCTCGGCCCGGCTCAATTGGTACGTCGCGTGGTGGAACGCCAGCGCATCGGCTTGGTTGAGGGCCTGGAAGGCGGTTTCGTCGAACAGCTGCCCGTAAGGATGGGCGGGCCCGAACAGGTGCTGATTGAACCGCTCGGTGGCGCGGTAGCTGGTTTTGCGGCGCTCCACCTGCACGTTTTGGGCGGTGCGGGTTTTCAATTGGGCCAGCTCCTCGGCCGGGAAAGCGGGCTGTGTGAGCACCTCGTGCACGAGCGGCAGCAGCGTGGGCAGGTGCCGCGTGAGGCAGTGCAGGGTGAGCAGGGCGCGGTCGGGCCCCGACTCGCAGTCGAGCGACGCCCCGTAAAAGGCCACCTCGTCGGCAATCTGGCGGGCGGTGCGGGTGGCGGTGCCTTCGAGCAGCATCCGGGCCGTGAGCAGGGCCAGGCCAGGTTTGGGCTCGGCGATTTTGCCGGCCGGCAGCACCACTTCCAGGCGCACCACGGGCTGGGCGTCGTTGGCCAGCGTGTGCAGGCGGGCGGCATTGGGTAGGGCAACTACCTCTGCTGCCAGCAGGGCCACGCGGGCCAGCGGCTGAACAGGAGGGGCAACGGTACGGTCGAGCATGTCAAAGAAAAATTCGGTAAGAAAAGCGAAAAACCACGCGGCCGGCCGCAGAGTGGCTGGCGCGGTAGCACGGACTTTGTAGTCCGCGCTACCGCCCGGTCGCTATGCAATAATCGGTAGGACGAAGCGAACAACGCGGCCCGCAAAGTCAGCGCTGCGAGTTCACGCCAGGGCCCCGGTTTAGTTGTTCTGGGGCGGCGTTTCGCCGCTGGTCCCGCCGGAGTCGCCGCTGAAGGCGTCGGCCAGCTTGTTGAAGTTGAAGTGCAGCGACACCCGGATGGTTTGCGCCAGCGGGTTGGCCTGCGAGTTGGGCACGAGGTAGGCGCCATCGATGCCGAACACCTGGTAGCGCACGCCCAGGCCGAAGCTCAGGTACTGCCGGGCCCCCTTGTTGGGGTTTTCGTAGAAGTAGCCGACGCGGGCGGCGAGCAGGTCGTTGTACCAGTATTCCAGGCCCGTCGAGAGGTTAATTTCCTGCAATTCCTCCTTGAAACCACCCTTGGCGTCCGAAAAAGACCCGAATGCGGCCCCGATGATGGACTTCTGGGCCCGGGCATCGTTCTCCGTTTTGATGCGGGCTTGCTGCATCTCTTTGTCCGCTTGGGTAGCGGTGCTGGGCAGCGCGTCCTCGTAGTAAGGCGAAGGCACGAGCAGCTTGCTGGCGTCAAACACCAGCGTAATCTTGTTGTACTGGTCGATTTCCTTGGTCAGGGCCGTGCCCAGCTTCAGGGTGGTGGGCAGGAAGCTGGCTTTCTCTGGGTCGGTGTAGGTTATCTTATTGCCGATGTTGCTGATGCTGGCCCCGAACGCCAAATTGTAGAGGCCGGCCCCGATGCTCGCGTCCTTGTTATAATAAGCCCCGACGTCGACGGCGGCGGCGTTGCCGGGCTTGGCGTCGGGAATGCTGCTGCCGGTGAGGTTCGAGCGGATGTAGCGGGCCGATACCCCCAGGCCGAAGTTCTCGCTGAGTTTCTGGCCGTAGGAAATCGTCAGCGCGTATTCTTTGGGGTTGAACGTGGGGCCCTCGAGGTTCTGGTCGTTGCGGTACTGCACCTGGCCCAGGTCGAAGTACAGCAGCGAGGCCGAGAGGGCCGACCGCTCGCCCACTTTGGCGTAGCCCGAGAGGTTGGAAAGGCCCATGTCGTCGGTGATGCTGCGCAGCCACGGCGAGTACGACGGCGACACCGAGTACTTATACGGCACAAAGCCCAGCTTGCCGGGGTTGTAGTAGGCCGCGTTGGCGTCGGGCGAGAGGGCCACCCCCGCCTCGCCCAGGGCCGCCGAGCGCGAGTCGGTGCTCAGGGTGAGGATGGGCACGGCCGTGGTAATGGTCTGGGCGTGAGCCGTGGCGGCGGCGCCCAGCAGGGCCGCCAGCAGCGCCAGGCGTGGGGTGGTAACAGAAGTAGCTAGTTGCATAGAGGCGAAAGGAATGGGCCGGGGTACCCAGCCGCAAAGAAACTGGATTATTAGTTTAATTCAGGATAACAAGTTTTTCAAATTTGGAAGCCGTGGCGCGGTCGCGCTGGGCCCGCACGCTCACCCGGTACACGTACACGCCGCGCGCCAGCTGGTCGTTGTATTCGTCGCGGCCGTCCCAGGTAATGCTTTTCTGGTGGGGCTCGCTGTTGGGAACCGACGCCGTGAGGGTGCGCACGAGCTTGCCCGACACCGTAAAAATCTGGACCTGCACGTCGAGGTCGTCGCCTTCGCGGTTCTGGTCAAAGTGAAACGTAGTAGAGCGGGCAAACGGATTGGGGTAGTTGAGCACGTGGGCCAACGCCAGCTGTTCGGTGTGGGCCACCACGAACTCAATCGTGCGCTCGGCCGAGTTATTGTACGTGTCCCAAGCCTTGAATTTGAGGGTGTGGGGCCCGGCCGCCAGGTCTTTATAAAGGTACTTCACCTGCCCGGCCCGGAAGTCGTCGACCTTGCCCACGTAGGCGTCGTTGAGCACCGTGAGCTTGGCGGGGTCGTTGTCGAGCACGGCCGTGATTTCGTGGCCGATGCCCGCGCCGGTGGTGTTGATGCCCGAGTTGTCGCTCAGGTTGGCCAGCAGCGTGGTGCTCTGCCCCGTCAGGCCCCCAAAGGCAAATGTTTCATTGTCCATGAACAGGGCCACGGTGGGCGGCACGGTGTCGCGCGCCGCGCCGGTGGCCGCCCCGCCCACCGGCAGCGCCAGCCGGCCGGCCGCGTCCACGCTTTTGCCGGCGTCGAAGGCGTAGAGGCTGATTTTGCCGGTGCCCACGTTGTAGTTGATGTCCTTCGGCACCACGAAGCGCAAGCTGAACTGCCCGTTCGTCACGGTGGCCTGGCCGCTGTAAACCACGCTTTCCTGCACCTGCACCGGCCGGGGGCCGTCGGCGGGCTGCGTGGGGGTGTACTTGTTGCCCAGGGTCATCACCGTGACGGGCTTGTCGTAGATCGTCACCTGGGCCGTGCCGTTGAAGCCGGTGCTCGGGGCCCCGCCGCTCAGCACGCGGCCGTGCAGGCGCACCGGGGCCAGGGCCTGCAATGCCGCGGGCGGGGCCCCGCCGCCCAGGTATTTTTTGTTCAGGCTGTCGATTTCCACCGTCTGGCGGGGGTAGGCCAGCGTCATGCTGGGGTCGCCGAGCAGGGTGTAGTTGCGGTTGTTGAGCACGCCGGCCAGGCCGGGGCCGGGGTAGGCGTTCTTGGCCAGCATCGTGACGGTGCCGATAGCCGGCATCTGGCCGCCGGGCAAGGGCCGGAACACGTAGTCGTAAAACGCCTGGTTCAGCCCGGCGTTCAGGCCCGCCTCCACCACGCGGGTGGTCGTGAACAGCCCGACGGCCCCGCCGCCGTTGGCGTTATCGGTCAGCACCTGCTCACCGGCCGAGGTAAAATCCGGGTTGTCGTACGTGCTCAGGTCGCAGGTGCCGGTGACCAGGAAGGCCAGCCGGTCGTGGTTTTGCAGCGCCAGGGCCGAGGCATTGGTAAAAATCTTGTCGTTCGACAACCCGTCCGGCCCGCCGTGGCCGAGGTAATTGATCAGCAGCGAGCCTTGCTCGAACGACTGGTCCATCGCCTTGCTCATCTCGGGCGAGCGCAGGCCGGCCGCCACCGCCACCTGCGGGTACAGGTCGAGGTATACTTTGTGGATGTTGTAGGTCGGGTAGGTGGCCTGGAGGGTGGCGGCCAGCGGCTCCGAGCCCTGGCCCACGAACAAGTCGTTGTTGCCGTCGTCGGCCCACAGCGTCAGGCGGTTGCGCCACTTGCCGTAGCCGGCCGGCGCGTCGTAGGCAATGAGCTTGTCGACCATGCGGCGGGCCATGTCGGCGTTGGCCGGGCTGCCGCTAGGGGTGCGCACCGGCAGGCGGCCCACGGCAATGTCCTGCACCTCGGTGCCGGTGGGGTACTCGCTCCACTCGCCCTCGTCGTCGTCGAGCAGGCCGTAGTAGTCTTCCGAAGAATACGTGACGGTGTTGCCGTAAAACGCCGTCAGCGACTCGCGCGACTCGTAGGTGGGCACGTAGTTCTGGTTGGCGCGGTCGAAGTCGGCGTCGCTGCGGAACGGGGCCCGGCTGGCCCACCACGTCGGCTCGGCGGCTTTGTCGTTGAGCGGGCTCGACTTGTAGTCAAACGACGCATCGCCGAACAGCAGCAAGTACTGGAGCTTGCCGGCCGGGGCCCGGTCGTACACCTGCTTCACGAAGTCGCGGATGGCCGTCACGTCCTGCCCGCCCGAGCCGAACTCGTTGTACACTTCCTTGGTCGTGGCCACGGCCACCTTCAGGCCGTCGTGGGTGCGGCGGTGGTCGGCCAGCCGGTTGGCTTCGGCCCGAAAAGCCGGGTAGGTCACGATCACCAAGTCGTAGCTGCCGTCGAGGGCGTGCAGGTCCTGGTTGGGCACTTTGCCAAACGCCCGGGGCTTGGCAAACGCGCCGTCGGGCTGGAAGGCCACGTACTCGCGCAGCGTGTCGGTGGCGGCGGTGAAGGCCCCCGCGTTGTCGAGGGCCCGGGCCACGGCGCGGCGCGGGTTGGTCACGTCCCACACGGCGGTGTTGGCATTGGTGCCGCTCAGCGCGAAGGTGGTCACCGCGCCGGCCCCCACGCTGGCCAATGAGCGGAATTCCAGGGCCGGGCCGCTGAGCACCAGCCGGCGCTGAGCGTTGATTTCGAGGTAGTCGAGGTAGCCCACGCCCGTGCTGGGCGTGCTATAGGCGAGGCCGATGCTGATGGCCCCGGACGGGGCGGCGGGCAGCGACGCCGGCAGCGTGAGGGTATTCAGCGTGGCCACCGCGTAAAAAGAGCGGCCATCGGTGGGGGCCAGCGGCGCGGTGCCGATGGCCGTGCCGTTCAGGCTGGCCTCGAACTGGCTGCCGTCGAGGGCGCTGGCGGCCAGGGCCAGCGTCACCTGCACCGTGGAGCCGGGCACCAGGTCGGGCAGCGCAGGCAGGGTAAAATCCCGCTTCAGCACCGACCGGGCCGAGAAATCCTCGCCCAGCCACTCGCGGCCCGAGTGCAGCAGGTTCACCAAATCGTGCTCGTAAAAAGCGCGCTCATCGAAAGTGGTGACGGTGCGCGTGGCCGCGGCCCCGGGGGCCCCCGCCGCGGCCACGCGCCGGGGCGCGTTGGCTGCGGCCTGGGTGGTCAGAAAGTAATAAGCCGTGTCGCAATAGAAGTTGTTGCGGTGTCGGAACCGGCCGTTTTCGGCGTACCAGGTGTGGGGCCCCGGGGCGTAAAACAACAGGTATTCGTCGGCGTCGAAGGCGTTGTCGGCGTTGCCCACGAAGCGCACCGCGTTTTCCACCAAGTCGTCGGGGCGGTAGGTGGCGTTGGCTTGGGGCAGCACGCCCGCGGCGTTGCCGTAGAGGCGCAGGGCCCTGGGGTCGGTAGTGGCAGGGTTGATGCCCAGGGCCTTAAGGGTGGATTGGTCAATTTTGTAGATGCCGTTGCCGGGCACGCCCAGCTTGTACCAATCGCCGGCGGCCAGCACCGAATGGGCCGCGTGGGCCCGGGCCGTGCCGCCGATGCCGCCCCGTGCCGCGCCGCGCCCCAGCTCGGGCGAATAGTTGAAATCGAACGACACCAAGCGCTCGGCTTGGCCGGTTTGGGGGTTGCGGCGCACCGGGCGCAGGCTCAGGTGCGTCACCGGCAGCTTGGTTTCGGTGCCGTGGCTGAGCTGCACCACCGGGCCGGCCGGCAACTTGCTGAGGTCAAATAATTTCGCGTCGGCTTCCGAAAACGCTTCGTACACCGGGTTCAGCAGCTGGCCCTGGCGCACGTCGCCGGCCAGCCGCAGGCTGAACACGCCCACCTGCTCGTCAAACGCAGCCCAGGCCCCCGCGAAAGTGGGCACCCGCTGCTTGCGCTCGGCGCGGCTGGGCACCTCGGCATAGCCGCCCCAGCGCACCACGGCGTGGGCGGTGGCCGCGCCGCCCTGCGCCCGTGCCGGCGTCCATCCCAACCCTACACAAAGCAGCAAGAGAAAAAGACGACGCATAGGAGGAGGGCAAAGGGCGTCGGGCTCGGCCCGCGTCCGGCCCCAACGCAAAGCGCTGGCGCTGGGTTCGGCCCGGGGCCATTGCCTTAACTATAAGAGGTGGATTTTATTGCGGGTGAATGAGCTGACCGCTCACGCCGGCCGCCGGCCCACCGCCGACAGCGCTACGTAAAGCAGCACAACCAGCGGCACGGCCGTCGCGTGCAGCGCCACGACCAGCACCAGCGCCATCAGCAAAAATACAAACCGCTGCCGGTTATCGGCCCAGCCGAAGTTTTTGAATTTCAGGGCGAACAGCGGCAGCTCGGCCACCAGCAGCGCCGAGAGCAGCACCGCGAGGGCCAGGAGCGCCCACGGGTTCAGTATCAAGCTGCTAATGGCCGTGGGGCCGTCGGGGTGGGCCGCCCGGGCCTGCGCCAGAATGAGCGGCAGCGCGGCCACCACCAGCGTGCAGGCCGGCGTGGGCAGGCCGATGAACGAGTTGGTCTGGCGGGTGTCGTTGTTGAACTTGGCCAGCCGCAGCGCGGAAAAAATGGTGACCAAAAACGCCGCGTACGGCAGGGCGGCCAGGGCCCCCAGGGGCGCCTGCGGCCCCACCGCTTCCTTCAGCAATTGAAACAAGACGGCCCCCGGCACCACCCCAAACGACACCATGTCGGCCAGCGAGTCGAGGTCTTTGCCGATGGGCGACGACACGCGCAGGGCCCTGGCCATCAGCCCGTCGAAGAAGTCGGCCACGGCCGCCAAGCCCACCAAGTACGCTCCCACAACCAAGTTGTGCAGGCCGGGGGAAAAGATAAACGTCAGCGCCAGGCAGCCGCACAGCAGGTTTAGGCAAGTAATGGCGTTGGGAAGATGCTTTTTCAAGGTCAGTCACTAGTGAGCAGTTAGCAGGGAGCAAGCAGCAGGAAGCAGTTGGCGGCGGGCAATTAATTAAAGTTGTTAATAGCTGGCCGCTTAATTGCTCACCGTCAGCCGCTAACCGACTAAAAACGGGTTGCCGCGCCGCTCGGCCCCGATGGTGGTGGCGGGGCCGTGGCCCGGGTGCACCACCGTTTCGTCGGGCAGCGTCAGCAGCTCGGTTTCGATGCTGCGCAGCAGCGTGGCGTGGTCGCCGCCGGGCAGGTCGGTGCGCCCGATGCTGCGCTGGAACAGCACGTCGCCGCCGATGAGCTGCCCGCTGGCGGCGTGGTAGAGCACGACGTGGCCGGGCGCGTGGCCGGGGGCGAAGCGCACCTCCAGCTCGGTGTCGCCGAAGCGCACGGGCTGGCCCGCCGCCAGGGCCCCCGTCGGCTCGGCAGCTTGGTAGGCCCCGAAGCCGTAGGGCCCCGCGTAAGTGGCCACGGCCGCCAGCGTGGGCCGGTCGAGGTCGTGCACCAGCAGGGGCGTGCCGGGCCAGGTGTTCAACACAAACGCGCAGCCCAGCACGTGGTCGATGTGGGCGTGGGTGAGCAGCACGGCGGCCACGC
This sequence comes from Hymenobacter sp., assembly GCA_025353745.1. Taxonomy (GTDB): domain Bacteria; phylum Bacteroidota; class Bacteroidia; order Cytophagales; family Hymenobacteraceae; genus Hymenobacter. The sequence continues at coordinate 14,005 of JANXOE010000093.1, read as the reverse complement.
CGAGGCGGTTTTCGTCGATGTAGCGCCGCAGCGCATCCTGCTCGGCGGCGGTGTAGCAGCCGGGATCGACGACGACGGAGGCACGGGTGTCCTCGTCGGTGAGCACGTAAGTATTCTCGGAAAAACCGTTGAAAGTGAACGTTTTGATCAGCATAACGAAAGCAAGATAAAAATACCCGGCAGGGGCCGTGCGCGCCGGGGGCCTTGGCCCAGGGCCCCGAAGCCCGCCGCAACGCTGGCCCAAAGTACGGCAGCGGCCGGGCGTTTGTGGCCGGCCGCTGTACCTTGCTGCTATGACGGATTGCGATTTTTTGGTGGTGGGCCACGGCCTGGCGGGGGCCACGCTGGCCGACGAGCTGCGGCGGCGCGGCCACCAGGTGCTGGCGTACGACGCGGGCCGGCCCGACTCGGCCTCGCGGGTGGCGGCGGGCCTCGTCAACCCGGTGGCCGGGCGGCGCTTCGCCCTGGCCTGGCGCGCCGAGGAGCTAATACCCTACGCCACCGATTATTACCGGGCCCTGGAAGTTCGGTTCAAGCAGCCGTTTTTCACGGCCGCGCCCATTTTCAAGGTGTTTGGCTCGGCGCAGGAGCAGGCCGACATCGTGGCCCGCAGCGCGGCCCGGCCCTGGGGCGATTTCGTGGGCGATATCATCACCCACGACCCCGGCCTGCCCGGCGTGACGGCCCCCCACGGCGGGGCCTGGCTGCACCGCGGCGGCTACCTGGCCGTGGCCGAGCTGCTGGGGGCCCTGGCCGCCGAAGGCCGGGCCGCCGGCTGGCTGCGGCCCGAAACTTTTGACTGGGAAAAACTCGTTAGCAGTGCCCCGGCCGGCACGTCGCCGGCGTTCGTCTACAACGGCACCGTGCGGGCGCGCCACGTGGTGTGCTGCGAAGGTGCCGAAAGCATTAATAACCCGTATTTTAGCTGGCTGCCCCTCACCCCCAACCAGGGCGAGGTGCTCGACGTGGAATGCGCCGGCCTCGACGCCGGACAGGTGCTCAACCGGAGCGCCTACGTGGTGCCGCTGGGGGGCGGGCGTTTCCGCGTGGGGGCCACCTACCGCTGGCCGCCGTTTGCCGAGGGCCCCACGGCCGATGGCCGCGCCGAACTGGTTGGGCGCCTGGCCGCGCTCACCAGCGCGCCGTTTGCGGTGGTGGCGCAGCGGGCCGGGGTGCGGCCGGCCGTGCGCGACCGCAAGCCGCTGCTGGGGCCCCACCCGTCGGTGCCGGGCCTCAGCTTTTGCGGGGGCTACGGCTCGAAGGGCGTGGTGCTGGCCCCGCGGCTGGCAGCGCTGATGGCCGACTGGCTCGCCGGTCGCGCCGACCTTTGGCCCGAAGTGAGCCTGGCGCGCTACCGGGCGCTGTGGCCGGTGCCGGCGAACGGCTGATTTTTGCTTTTTATTGTGGACTAATTTCGGCCTTTGTTCGTTCGCTGACTATGAGAGATCTTTCTTCGGTTGTGAAAGCCGTGCGGGGCGCGTGCGCACTGGCGCTGGTGGTGGCCGCGGCGGGCCCGGCGCGGGCCCAAACGGCGCAGGAGCAGTTCGGGCGGGTGCGCATCCAGTACCGCAAGTTTCACTGGCAGCAGTACAGCACCCAGAATTTTACGGTGATGTACTACGACGGCAACGAGCCCGCCGCGCGCCGCGCCGTCGACTACGCCGAGAAGGAATTGCAGCGCGTCACGGCCCTCATCGGCTACTACCCGTACGCCAAAACCACCCTGATGCTCTACAACTCGGTGGGCGATTTGCGGCAGAGCAACATCGGCCTCGACCCCAACCCCGAAACCGTGGCCGGCGGCGATGCCCCCCTGGCCCGCATGAGCAAGGTGCAAATCGCCTTCACCGGCCAGCAAACCGATTTTAAGCGCGAAATCAGCTTCCAGCTCACGCAGGTATTGCTGAACGACATGATGTACGGCGGCTCGCTGCGCGAAGTGCTGCAAAGCAGCTACTTATTGCAACTGCCCGACTGGTTCGTGAGCGGGGCCGCGGCTTACGGGGCCGAAGGCTGGAGCGTGGAGATGGACGGCTTCATGCGCGACATGACCCGGCAGTACCCCAGCGGCAACCGCACGGCCCCGTTCTTCATCCGCGACCCGCGCCTGGCCGGCCAGAGCATCTGGAACTACATCGCCGAGCGCTACGGCTACACCACCATCCAGAACATTTTGAACCTGACGCGCATCACCCGCGACGCGGAAGTGGGCATCAGCTCGTCGCTGAACGTGCCGTACAAGGTGTTCATGCGCGACTGGCTGGCCTATTACCGGGCCCTGGGGGCGCAGCCGGCCACGGCCGCGCTGGCCGCGCCCGACGCCAAGTTTCAGGTGGGCGGGCGCAACCGCCGGGCCGTCGTCTACTCGCAGCCCGTTCTCAGCCCCAACGGCCAGCAGCTGGCCTACGCCGTGAACGAGCTGGGCCGCTACCGCGTGGTGGTGGCCCGCCGCGACGGCAGCCACCGCCGCACCGTGGGCCGCGGCGGCTACAAAACCCCCGACCAGCAGGTGGAAACCCGCCTGCCCGCGCTGGCCTGGCGCGGCAACGGCCAGGTGGCGGTGGCCGAGATGAGCCAGGGCAACATGACGCTGCACCTGCGCGAGGCCAGCGGCAGCAACCTGCTCAGCCGCTTCAGCTCGATTGTGACGTTCCGGCGGCCGGCTTCGCTGTTCCAGAGCTACGACCAGGTGCTGGGCATGAGCTATTCGGCCGATGGCAAGGCCTTGGTGTTCAGTGCTGTGCGCGGCGGGCAAAACGATATCTACGTGCTGCGGGCCGGCAGCCGCCAAGCCGAGCAGCTCACCAACGACTTGTTCGACGACGTGCAGCCGGTGTTTTTGCCCGACGGCCAGGGCATCGTGTTCAGCTCCAACCGCTACCTCGACTCGCTGGGGCGGGCCCGGCCGGCCACGTTCCCCAACGTGGTGAACAACTACGACTTGTTTCTCTACCACCTCGACGGCCGCGCCCTGCCGGTGGAGGCCCTGGCCAGCACCATTTCCAACGAAACCCGGCCCAGGGCCCTGTCCAACGATGAAATACTGTACCTGGGCGAGGAGAGCGGCGTGCGCAGCCTCTACCGCTACTCGCTCAAAACCAAGCAGCGCGACCTGCTGACGGGCTTCCTGCCCAACCTCAGCGATTTCGACTACAACCCCGCCACGGGGGCCCTGGCGTTTGTGGCCTCGGCGCAGGCGCGCGACGTGCTGTACGCGTACCCCAGGTTTGAGCTGGGCGCGGCCCTGCCCGGCGTGAAGACCGCCCGCCAGCAAACCCTAGAAAACCGCTCAGCCGCGCCGGCGCCGGCCCCGGCGGCCCGGCCGGCCGCCAGCGTCACCACCCCGACGGCCGACAGCACGGGGGCCCCCGCCGGCCCGCGCCGCCGCAAGGCCGACCAAGCCGTGAACACCGGCGACTACGTGTTTGAGGAAGACGAGCCCGTGCGGCCCGCGCGCCCGGCCGCCGGCCGCCGGGGCCCTGCCAACAAAGTGCTGCCCGACGTTCCCCTGGTGGCCGGTCCTTACCGCTACGACACGCGCTTCATGGCCGACAACGTCACCACCTCGCTCTACTCGGACCCGCTGCTGGGCGTGGGCCTGCAATTCCGGGCCCACCTGAACGACATCCTCGAAAACCAGCGCATCGAAGCGGGCTTGTTTGGCCTGTTCGATTTGCGCACCAGCAACATCAACGCGTCGTACACCAACCTCACGCACCGCGTCGACTGGACGGTGGCCTACCAAAAGCAGGCGTATTTCTTCGACCTCGAGCAGGGCACCTTCCGCTACAGCCGGCACCAGGCGGCCGTCACCTTCGCCTACCCGCTCACCCACAACCTGAGCCTGCGGGCCGGCCCGCGCTACGAAAGCACCAGCCGTACCCGCACCAACAGCTTCATCAACGACCTGGACGTCAACCAAAACTATTACGGCTACAAGGCCGAGCTGGTGTTCGACAACTCCATTGCCACCGGGGTGAACATGCTGCGCGGCACCCGCATGAGGGTGGCCGTGGAGCAGCTCCGGGGCGTGGGCGACAAGGCCCTGAACTTTGGCAAGCTGACCATCGACCTGCGGCATTACCAGAAAATCCACCGCTCCCTCATTTGGGCCAACCGGGCCAGCTTTGGGCAGTTTTTTGGCCCCAACACCCAATACTTTCGCCTGGGCGGCATGGACAACTGGTTTTTCTCCAACTATAAAGACGACCGGGTTACGTTCCTGCCCAACACCCCGGCGCCGGGCCCCAGCCAAATCTTCAACGAGCAGTTCGTGACCAACCTGCGCGGCTTCGACTACAGCACCCGCGTGGGCTCGCGCTACGTGCTGTTCAACAGCGAGCTGCGGCTGCCGATCATCCAGTACCTGTCGCGGCGGCCCATCTATTCGGCGTTTTTGCGCAACCTCCAGCTCCTGGGCTTCGTGGACGCGGGCACGGCCTACATGGGCGGCAACCCGTTCAGCGTCGACAACTCCAACAATACCTTGCCTTTCGGCGGCAACGGCAACCCGTTTTCGGGCACCGTCACCAACTTCAGCAACCCGCTGCTGGTGGGCTACGGCGGGGGCATCCGCACCACGCTGTTCGGCTTCTACGGCAAGGCCGACGTGGCCTGGGGCCGCGAAAACTATACCACCAACAAGCCCAAGTTTTACTTCACCCTGGGCTACGATTTTTAAGCGCTGCTTTGCGCTGACTTAAGCCCGGTTTCGCGAATTGTTTCTGGTTTTGGGGGCCGCCGGCGGAATTCGGCGGCCCCTTTTTTAGTGGGCGGCGCGCGGGCTTTCGGGCCGGCGGTGGGGCCCCGCGCCCGCCGCGGGTTGTATCTTTGCGGCCCGAAACCAACCCGCAGCCCGTGCCCTTGCTCCGCGAAATATCCACCCTGCTCGCCAAAGACTTCCGGTTGGAGTGGCGGCAGCGGGCGGCGCTGGGCGGGCTGCTGCTGTACGTGGGCAGCACGGTGTTCGTGTGTTTTCTGAGCTTCAGCCTGCGCGGCGGCCAGCCCCCGCCCCCGGCCTGGAACGCGCTGTTCTGGGTGATTTTGCTGTTCGCGGCCGTCAACGCCGTGGCCAAGGGCTTCATGCAGGAAAGCCCCGGGCAGCGCCTCTACTACTACACGCTGGTACGGCCCCAGGCCATCATCCTGGCCAAAATGCTTTACAACGCGCTGCTGCTGCTGGGCGTGGGCCTGCTGGGCTTGTTTCTGTACACCATCTTCCTGGGCAATCCCATCCAGGACCCGGCCCTGTTCGTGGCCAACCTGGCGCTGGGGGCCGTCGGCTTTGCCACCACGCTCACGCTGGTCTCGGGCATCGCGGCCAAGGCCGGCGGCAACGGGGCCACGCTCATGGCCGTGCTGGGCTTCCCGGTAATGATTCCGATGCTGCTGCTGTTGATTAAAGTCAGCAAAAATGCCCTCGACGGCCTCGACCGCGGCCTGAGCCAGCAATCCATCGTCACGCTGCTGGCCCTGAACGTGATTGTGGCGGCGGTATCGTACCTGCTGTTTCCGTTTTTGTGGCGCGGCTAAACGCAAATTGTCATGAGCAAAGCAACAATAGGAATCATCATCTCCTGCATCAGCCTCGCCGTCACGGTCGGGGCCGTGTGGGGCGGGCAGCGGCTGATCGAGTCGCGCGGCCGGTGCCTGTGGAAGTGGGTGGCCGTGGCGCTCATCCTGGGCTCGGCCGTGGCTGGCCTGCTGATTCCGGTGCCGCGCCTGCCCATCGTCAACGAGAGCATCCGCAACTTGTTTTTCCACGTGCCCATGTGGTTCGGGATGATCATGGTGATGCTCGTCTCCATCGTGTATTCGATGCAGTACCTGCGGCGGCCCTCGGCGCGGCTCGACATCCTGGCCCACGAAGCGGCCAAAACCGGCATTCTGCTCGGCGTGCTGGGCCTGGCCACCGGCAGCCTCTGGGCGCGCTACACCTGGGGCGCCTGGTGGACGCCCGACCCGCGCCTGAACGCCGCCGCCGTGGCTCTGCTCATCTACGGGGCTTACCTGGTGCTGCGCGGCTCGTTTCGCGACGACCAGCAGCGGGCGCGGGTGTCGGCCATCTACAACATTTTCGCGTTTGCGGCGGCCATTCCGCTGCTGTTCATCCTGCCGCGCATTTCGGGCAACAGCCTGCACCCGGGCCAGACCGGCAACCCGGGCTTCAACAAATACGACCTTGACAGCACCATGCGGCCCGTGTTTTACGCGGCCGTCATCGGCTGGATTTTGTTTGCCTTCTGGCTCACCCAGGTCAGCAGCCGGCTGACGCTTCTCCAACACCAACACGATGACCAGTAATATATTGCGTTTCTTCGCCACCGTTTGTGGCGCGTTTTACTTGGCTTTGGGCACCGCCGGCCACGCCTGGGCCCAGGCCCCCGGGGCCCCCGACGCCCCCGCGATGGCCGACGACCTGCGGGCGAGCGGCAAAATTTACGTGGTGGTGGCGGCCGTAGTGGTCATCATCGCCGGCCTGCTGGCCTACCTCGTCGCCCTCGACCGCAAGGTGGGCCGCCTGGAAAAACAAGCCGCGGTGGCCAACGAATTAACCCGCTGAGACGAATTTTTTTATCCTTTTCCGGTTGTTGCTGTTACTGTGTGTGACCTGATTCAGTGTTTGCTCCCGGTAGCTTTTTTGTGTGTCAAATCGTTTATCATCTGCGGTTTATGAAGAAATCCCACATTTTTATCATTGCCATCATTGCCGTGGCGGCGGGCATCATCCTCAGCACCACGGCCGATGCCAGCGTGTACGTGCTTTTCGGCGAGGCCCGCCAGCGCGCGGCCGAAGGCAACGCCACCAAGGTGCACGTGGTGGGCCGCCTGCCCCGCGACCCCCAGAACCACCCCGTCGGCCTGCAATACAACCCGACGGTGGACCCCAACTACTTCGCCTTCACCCTCGTCGACTCGACGCACGTGGCCCAGCGCGTGGTGTACAACAACCCCAAGCCCCAGGATTTTGAGACTTCGGAGCAGGTCGTCATCACCGGGGCCATCCGCGACAACGTGTTCCTGGCCGACAACATCCTGCTCAAGTGCCCGAGCAAGTATGTGAAGAAAGACCTGAAAGGCACCGAAGTAGCCAGTAAATAACTAACGGCCGGACGGCTCGTAGCGCATGAATTTATTAGTTGGAGACATTGGCCACCTGAGCGTTATCGTGGCGTTTGCGGCGGCGGTAGTGGCGGCTTACGCCTATTTTCAGGCGGCGCGGGGCAGGGCCCTGGGCGAGGTAGACGCCAGCTGGCAGCGGCTGGCGCGGGGCGCGTTTTTGGTGCACGGCGCGGCCGTGGTGGCCGTGGTGGGCTGCTTGTTCGACATCATCTACCACCACCGCTACGAGTACTACTACGCCTGGAGCCACAGCTCCAACCACCTGCCCCTCAAGTACATGATTTCGTGCTTCTGGGCCGGGCAGGAGGGCAGCTTTCTGCTCTGGATTTTCTGGCAGGTGCTGTTGGGCGTGGGCGTCATGCTCTTTAATAAGAAGTGGGAAGCGCCGGTGCTGGCCGTGTTCAGCGCCGTGCAGGCGTTTCTGGTGAGCATGATCGTGGGCGTGGTGGCCGGGGGCCTGAAAATTGGTTCCTCGCCGTTCATGCTCTTGCGCGAGTTCCTCACCGACCTGCCGGTGTGGAAAACCAACCCCAACTTCGTGCCCAAGGACGGCACCGGCCTCAACGCCCTGCTCCAGAACTACTGGATGGTGATTCATCCGCCCACGCTGTTCCTGGGGTTTGCCCTTACGCTGGTGCCGTTTGCCTTCGCCATCGCCGCGCTCTGGAAAAAAGAGCTGACGGCCTGGGTGAAGCCCGCCATTGCGTGGAGCCTGGTGGGCGGCGCCGTGCTGGGCGTGGGCGTGGTGATGGGGGCCTACTGGGCCTACGAAACCCTGAACTTCGGCGGCTACTGGAACTGGGACCCGGTCGAAAACGCCGTGTACATTCCGTGGTTGGTGCTGGTGGCGGGCCTGCACGGCCTGGTGCTGTGGCAGCGCCGCCGCACGGGCCTGCGCACGGCGTACGTGCTGGTCATCAGCACGTTTGTACTGGTGCTGTACGCTACCTTCCTCACCCGGAGCGGGGTGCTGGGCAATGCTTCGGTCCACTCGTTTACTGATTTGGGCTTGTCGGGGCAATTGCTGATTTACCTGGGCTTCTTCACCGTGCTGGCCGTGGGCCTGCTCATCTGGCGCTGGAAAGACATCCCGGTGTCGCCGAAAGAGCTGACCATGTACAGCCCCGAGCTGTGGGTGTTCGTGGGCGCTACGGTGTTGTGCCTGGGGGCCTTCCAGGTCCTGTTTACCACCAGCATTCCGGTGTACAACGCCTTCATGGGCTTCATCGGCATCAAAACCAACGTGGCCCTGCCCGCCGACCAGGTGGCCCACTACTCCAAGCTGCAACTGTGGATGGGCGTGGGCGTGGGGCTGCTGTCGGGCCTGGGCCAGGTGATGTGGTGGCAGCGCAACGACAAGGAAAGCCTCGTCAACGCCCTTACGCCTTCGGTGCTGCTGGCGCTGCTGGGCACGGCCCTGGCGGTGCTGCTCATCCGCTACAACCAGTTCACGATTTCGCCGGCCTACGTGCTGCTGTTTTTGGCCGGGCTGTTCGGGGTGCTGGCAAATTTGGGCACGCTGTTCACGCTGGCGCGGCGCGGCATTAAGCTGTCGGGCGGGGCCCTGGCCCACCTGGGCGTGGCGCTGATGCTGCTGGGCGTGCTGGCCTCGTCGGGCTATTCGAGCATCATCTCGCGCAACGTGTCGGGCCTCCTCTACTCGCGCGAGTTTTCGGAAGACATCAACCGCGACAACGTGCTGCTGTACCGCAACGAGGCGGCCCCCATGCACGGCTACAGCCTCACCTACGCCGGCCAGTACTTCGAAGTGCCCGGCCTGCCCGGCTACGTGAACAAGCAGGAGCTGTTTCGCACCGACGACGACTACAAAACGCTGGCCCGCAACGACATTAAAATCGGCAACAAGCTGTATTTTAAAACCGGCGACACGGTGAACATCGTCCCCGAAAACACTTATTACCGCGTTAATTACGTCGATAAAGCTTCGGGCGAGCAGTTCACACTCTACCCGCGCGCCCAGGTGAACGAGGAGATGGGCGGCATTCTGGCTTCGCCCGACATCAAGCACTTCTTCAGCCACGACATCTACACCCACATCAGCGGGGCCCCCGACACGCGCAAGGACAAGCAGTGGAGCGAGCCCAAGGAGCACACGCTGAGCGTGGGCGACACGATTTTCCTCAACGATTACTTTGCCGTGTTCCGCGCCATCGAGCCGGCCCACGAAACCACCGGCCTGAACCTGCAAAAAGGCGACCTGGCCCTGCAAGCCGACATGATCGTGTCGGGCGAGCAGCGGCAGTACCATTGCCACCCGGTGTTTGTGGTGCGCAACCGCCTGGTGGGCCGCGTGCCGGACGAAGTGGACGACCTCGGCATTCGCCTCAGCCTCAACGCCGTCGATCCGGTGAAGGGCAAGTTCACGTTCGGCGTCAGCACGGCCCAGAAGGACTACATCATCCTCAAGGCCATGCAAAAGCCCTTCATCAACCTGCTGTGGAGCGGCACCCTGCTCATGGCCCTGGGCTTTGGCCTGAGCCTGCGCCAGCGCAACAGCAGCCGCAAGGCCGCGGCCGACGCGCCCGAACCCAACGCCCTACCCGAGCCCCGCACCCGCCTGGAGCCGGTGGCGTAAGCCGCAAGCATATGGGATCCCCTTTGGCTGATTCGGCCCGGCCCCGACCCAACCCGCTCCGCGTGGGCCTGTTCGGGGCCGGGCGCGTGGCCGCGCAGCTGGCCCCGGCGCTGGTGGCCGCCGGCCACGCGGTGGCGTTCGTCTGGAGCCGGCAGCCCGCCACGGCGGGGGCCCTCGCGGCGGCGTTGCCCGGTGCGCGGGTGCTCACGGATTTGAAAGCCGCCCCGCCGCCCGCCGACGTGTACCTGCTGGCCGTGCCCGACGCGGCCGTGGGCCCGCTGCTGGCGGCCGTGGCCTGGCCGGCCGGGGCCCTGGTGGCCCACCTGGCCGGGGCCCTGCCGCTGGCGGTGTTCGATGGCCGGCCGGCGGTGCGCGGCGGCGTGCTGTACCCGCTGCAGACCTTCAGCGCTGGCCGGGCGGTGGACTGGGCGGCCGTGCCGCTGTGCGTGGAAGCGGCGGGGGCCGACGCCCAGGCGCGGCTGCTGGCCCTGGCCCACAGCCTCAGCGCCGATGTGCGCCTGCTCGCCTCGGCCGACCGGCTGCGCCTGCACGTGGCGGCGGTGTTTGCCAACAACTTCACCAATCACTTGCTGGGCATTGCCGACGCGCTGCTGGCCGAAGCCGGCCTGCCCGCCGCCTTGCTGGCCCCGCTGGTGCGCGAAACCGTGGCCAAAGCCCTGGCCGCCGGTTCGCCTTTTGGCGTGCAAACGGGGCCCGCTGCCCGCCGCGATGCGCCCACGCTGGCGGCCCACCGCACCGCGCTGGCCGCGCATACGGTCTGGCTTGATGTCTACAATCAGCTCACAAACAGCATTCAGGCGCAGCTGCCGCCCGCTGCCGAACCAGCCAATGGCTTTCCCCAGCTTTGACGCCCGGCTGGGCAACGCTACCTTTGCGGCCCCATTGGGCGCCTGCTCCGTACAAAATTTCGGGTTGCCCTGCCAACCTTGGTGCGGTCGGCACGGTTTAATCTTTGCGCCTGGCCGGCTTGCCGGCGGCTTTTTTTCTACTTAAGAATTCCTATTTCGTGCCCGCCACCACCATTACGTTTCAGTTTCAGGACGGCCAGCCGGCCCAGACGCACGTGGCCGCCGCCGGCGAATCGGTGCTTGACGTGGCCCTGAATAACGCCATTCAGCTCCAACACAACTGCGGCGGCGTGTGCGGGTGCAGCACTTGCCACATCTACGTGGACAAAGGGGGCGATGAGCTGCCCGAAATCAGCGACAAGGAGGAAGACTTCATCGACCGCGCCGTGAACCCGCGCATCAACTCGCGCCTGGCCTGCCAATGCGTGGTAGAGGCCGGCACGCAGCTCACCGTCACGGTGCCGGTGCAGGATTTTTTAGGTCATTAGATAAAATACTTATAAAGTATATATTTTGAATTATAAATCGCGCTGGCTATTAGTTGTCAAATAAGCATATGGGTTGATTAGCTCCAAGTTGATTGGCCCCAAATAGAATTTATGCTGTGATTTATAATTTATAACTCGAAATTTATAATTCAAAAAAATGCCGCATTTTGAACCCCCCATTCAGTGGGCCGACCACGAGGACGTGGCCATGGCGCTGTACGAGAAATTTGGCAACGAATTTTCCGAGGCGCGGATCTACCGTATCCGTTTCACCGACCTGATTGATTGGGTGTTGACGCTGCCCAACTTTGCTGGCACCCGCGAGCAAGCCACCGAGGGGCACCTGGAGCAAATTCAGGCCAAGTGGGTGTACGAGTGGCGCGATAGCCAATAAGCGGGAAGGGGCAGGGCCCCGGCGGGCTCAACCCGCTGCCCGGCTCAGCCGTATGCTAGGGCTGCCCGGCTGCATTGGCGGGGCTAGGCAATCCGGCCGCCTGTTTAGGCCCTTTCCACATTTTTCTTTTATTGCGATGAACACCGGGACCGTAAAATTTTTTAACGAGGACAAAGGCTACGGCTTTATCACCGACGAGGCTACCCGCGAAGACTTCTTCGTTCACGTAACCGGCCTCAACGGCGGCCAGATCCAGCAAAACGACCGGGTGGAATTCGAAACCCAGGAAGGGCGCAAAGGCGTGAACGCCGTGAACGTGCGCAAAATCTGATTCCGCAACTCACTCCTACTGCTAGTTGAAAGAAGGCTTTCCGGCGCAACTGGGGGGCCTTTTTTGCGCTTAGTGCCCCGGGGCCCCGGGCCGCGGCTTTGCCCGATCTTTGCGGCTCGTTCTGCGCTGCCATGCCCGTTGCCCCTTTTTCTGCGTTGCCGCCCGTTGGGCCCCTGGGCCCCGGTGGGCCGGTGGGCGCGGCGCGGGGCCGGCTGTTGGCCGCCTTGGTGCGCTGGCCCAATCTGCTCATCATGCTGCTGAGCCTCGCACTGGTCCGGGCGGGCCTGCTGCTGCCGGACCGCCCGCTGGGGGCCTCCCTGCTGGCTCCCGGCTTCGGCCTGCTGGTGCTGAGCGCCCTGCTCGTGGCGGCGGCCGGCTACATCATCAACGATTATTACGACGTTAAAATCGACGCCATCAACCGGCCCGACCGGTTGGTGGTGGGGCGCGTGGTGCGGCGGCGCACGGCCATGCTGGCCCACTTGGTGCTGAGCGGGACCGGCGTGGCGCTGGCCGCTTTTTTGTCGCCACTGCTGGGGGGCGTCACGCTGGGAGCGGCGGCGCTGCTCTGGGGCTACTCGGCCCGTTTCAAGCGGGTGGCGCTGGTGGGCAACGCCAGCATTGCCGCCCTCACGGCGGCGCTGGTGCTGCTGCCCGAGCTGCAGCTGCAAACCGGCAACGCGGCCGTGTGGCGCTATGCGCTGGCGGCTTTTTTGCTTACGATGGTGCGCGAAATTGTTAAGGATGTGGAAGATATGCGCGGCGATGCCCAGCACGATTGCCACACCCTACCGCTGGTGGTGGGCGTGGCTCGCACCAAGTGGGTCGCCGGGTTTTTTTTGGGTTGCTTGGGCCTGCTCACGGCCGGGGCCGTGGACTGGCTGGCCCGGCACCAGCAGTGGCTGCTGGCCGCGTGGCTGGTGGCCTTGGTGCTGCTGCCGCTGGCGGCGCTGGCCCACCGGCTGGTGCGCGCCGACCGCCGCCACCACTTCCGTCAGCTCAGCACGTGGTGCAAGGGCATCATGCTGGCGGGTGTGCTGAGCATGGCCCTGGCCGGCGGGGTGGGGTAGGGCCCCGGCCGGGTTCAAACCGTGGGGAGCTAAAATCCGTTAGGCAAGTTCGGTTATATACCTTTTTGTTTTACTGATGCGAATTTTACTCCTTGCCGCCTTCGGGGCCGTCCTTTCTTTCGCCGCCCGGGCCCAGCCCACGGCCCCGCGCGATGGCTCCCCGGTGCCCCTTGCCCTGAAGCCTGCCCCGCGGGCCGCGGCCGAAGCCAAGAACATTACAATTTTGCCCATTCCGGTGCTGTTTTACCAGGCCGAAACCGGTTTTGGCTACGGCCTCGGGGGCCTGCTGAGCGGCCGCTTCGGGCCCGACACGGCCACCCGTGCGTCTAACGCCCGCATCCAGTACTGGCGGACGGCAAAGAAGCAATCGCTCCTGCAGCTGGTGCACACCATCTACACGCCGGGCGAGAAATACTACCTCAACGGCGAAATCAGCGCCTACGATTACCTGCTTTATTACTACGGCAAGGGCAACGACCAACCCACCAGCAACCAGTCGAACGTAGCCTTCAAGCTGTTCATCGTCAACCAGCGCGTGCAGAAGGCCATTGCGCCCAAGCTGTTTTTGGGGGCCCAGTACCGGTTCACCGACATGCGGAAAATCAAGGCCGAGGACAAGGCCGACGACGGCAGGGGCAATTTTTTCTATCGCGACCCACGCGTGACCGACCGCGAGCGAATGGACACCCGGGTGTCGGGCCTGGGCCCGGTCATCACCCTCGACACGCGCGACGTGGCCCTGGCCGCCGCCCACGGCGATTTGCTCGATGCCAGCGTGATGTTCAACGGCAAAGGCCTGGGGTCGGATTTTAATTTTGTGCGCTACCAGCTTGACGCCCGCCACTTCCAGCCCATCTTTTCCAGCAAAACCATCCTGGCCCTGCAATTTTTGGGGCAGTTTCATAGCGGCGACGTGCCATTTCGCGAGCTGGCCGGCATCGGGGCCAACCTCGGCGGCACGCTCTACAACAACGCCAACCTGCTGCGCGGCATCTACGAGCAGCGCTACCGCGACCGCCAGATGATGACGTTCCAGGCCGAGCTGCGGCAGCACTTGTTCTGGCGCATCGACGGGGCGGCGTTTGCCGGGGTGGGCGAGGTCGCCAACGGGGCCCGCGACTTCTCGCTCAACGGC
>JANXOE010000079.1 GCA_025353745.1 Hymenobacter sp. | reverse complement strand
CCGCGCCCGTTGCCGGGAGCGGCTTTTTTGATAGGTCCGGGCCATGCCCGAGGGCCCCGGCGCAGCGCTAGAAAGCCGTGAACGTCACGTCAGCGGTGTACGTGGTAGGGGGCGTAGTCGAATTGTTGGTTTGGGACAGTCGCAGGTGCAGCGTGGTGGCCGACAAAGTCACGATGTCGAACGAGGTCAGGTTGCTGGGATGGGCCGGGTCGGCAATCGTGAGCTTGGTTTGGTCGCCGTTGAAATCCCAGTTGCCGCTGTTGGTTTGCGGATCCGACGGGTCGCACTTGCTGGGGCCCTGGTCGTCGGTGTACGTTTTGTTGACGTTGAATTTAGTGAAGTCGTCGCGCTCGCAGGCCTTCATGGCGGCGTAGGCATCGGTGGTCGTCGTCTTATTATTGTACGCCACGGTAACCGTTTCGGCCGATACGCGCCAGTTTTTAGCCGTTAGCATTTCGATGCGCGAGGGGGCAACGTCGTCGTTTTTCTTGCAGGCACCGAGTGAAGCCGCCACAAGTAAAAGAAAGGAAAGTTTTTTCATATTTTTTGGGTGAATTACGGATGAGTTTAGCAAATGTAGGCGAGTAGCGCGCTCTCCGATGCCTGGAATTACTTATTGACGCCCGATAAAAAAGCGAGGGCCCTGGCAATGCCGGGGCCCTCGCTTTTTTATCGGGCGTCAATTAATTAATCAGCTTGTTTTAAATCGGCTGCTTATTCTGTGCCCGGCTTCCAGGAATTGCTGCCGCCGAGGCTCACAATCAGCCCGAGCTGGAACACCGAGTTGGCGGCTTTCAGGTAGTCGTTGGGGTGGAAGCCGATGGCTTGCCCGCTCATCAGCTGGAGCTGGAACGGCCCCGCCAGCTGCACCCGCGTGAAGGTGATGGGCTCAAAAATAACGTTGCCGACGGGGCCCTGGCCCTGCCCGTCGATGCGGAAATTATTGAGCTGCAAGTAGCTCAGGCGCAGGGCCGTGCCGTAGGTGAGCGGGAAGTCGCGGTGGAGCACGTGCAGGGTTTTCTTCTTTTTGCTGGCGTAGTTCACCTGCACGAACACTTTGGACAGCGAGCCGTCGAGCCGGCGGGCGGGCACGTTCTCGTTGTCGCGCTCGACGCGGCTGGTGCTGCCGCCGCCCAGCCCGGCGTACACCTCCAGCACCCGGTGATCGGGCAGGCGGGTGAAATAGCCCACGCTGGCCTCGCCGAAGTCGAAATCCTGCGTTTTGTCGCCTTTGGAGCGGTGCAGCGACGAAAACGTGCCGGCCGCCGCCAGGTGGTCGGCAAAAGCGTAGGCCCCCTGAAAAGCAAAATTGTTCTGCTGGTTGGTGCTCACGCTGCCGTAAATCTCGCCCTTCTGGGTGATCAGCGGGGCGTGGGGCGGCGGCGGAAAATAGAGCGACGTGCAGCCCGCGAGGCCGGCCGCCGCCACGGGCACGCCGCCCCGCACCAGGGCGGACAGCAGGAAACGAAACGATTTTTTTGGCGGCACCATCCCTCAACGGCGAAGGTAGGGTTTTGTTATTCATCCCCCGCGGGGCCCCGGCCGTATGCTGTGGGTAAACACGTTGATTCATGCCTGCTTCCACAAAATTCGACGCCATCATCATCGGGTCCGGCCAGGCCGGCAACCCCTTGGCCAGGGCCCTGGCCCAAGCCGGCCGCCGGGTGGCGCTCGTCGAGGAGTACCGACTGGGCGGCTCCTGCATCAACTACGGCTGCATTCCCACCAAAACCCTGCTGGCCACCGCCGAGCGCCTGCACCTGCTGCGCACGGCCCCCGAGGTGGCGGCCCCCGCCGTGCCCAACGCGGCCGGCTTGCGCGTGGACCTGGCCGCCGCCGTGGCCCGCAAAGACGCGCTGCTGGAGCGGCTGCGCGCCGGCATCGAGCAGAGCCTTACGGCGCCCGGCTCCGGCGTGACGCTGCTATGGGGCCACGCGGCCTTCACCGGGCCCCGCACCGTGCGCGTGACGCCCAACGAGGCCCCGCACGAAGCCCACGACCTGACCGCGCCGCTTATTTTCATCAACACCGGCACCCGGGCGGACGTGCCCCACGTATCGGGCTTGGCCGGAGTGCCGCACCTCAACACCTCGCAGCTGCTCGATTTGAAGGAGCTGCCCGAGCACCTGGTCATCGTCGGCGGCGGGTTCATTGGCTTGGAATTCAGCCAGATGTTCCGGCGTTTTGGCAGCCGCGTCACCATCATCGAGCACAGCCCCCAGCTGTTAGAGCGCGAAGACGACGACGTGTGCCAGGCCCTGCAAGCCGGCCTCAGCGCCGAGGGCGTCGACATTGTGCTCGGGGCCGAGGTGCAGCGCGTGAGCCAGGGCCCCGACGGCCACCTCACCCTCACGGCCCGCACGGGCAGCGGCGAGCGGCGCGTGCGCGGCTCCCACCTGCTGGTGGCCACCGGCCGCCGCCCCAACACCGACGCGCTGGGCCTGGGCTTCGCCGGCATCAAAACCGACGCCAAAGGCTTTGTGCAGGTCAACGACCACCTCCAAACCAACGTGCGCGGCGTGTACGCGCTGGGCGACGTGCACGGGGGCCCCCAGTTCACGCACCTGGCCTACGACGATTTCCGGGTGGTGCGCGACGCCCTGCTGCACGGCAAGCGCCGCTCGGCCAAGCAGCGGCCCCTGCCCTACTGCATCTTCACCGAGCCGCAGGTGGGCCGCATCGGCCTCAGCGAGGACCAGGCCCGGGAGAAAAACCAACCCTACCGGGTGGCCAAAATGCCGGTGGCCAGCACCGGCCGCGCCCAGCAAACCGGCGAAAGCGCGGGCTTCTGGAAGGTGCTGGTGGGCCCCGACGACCGCCTCCTCGGCGCCACCATCGTGGGAGCCGCCGCGGCCGAAGTAATGGCCATGCTCGAGATTGCCATGGCCGGCCGCCTCAAGTACCAGGTTTTGCAGGAAATGGTGTTCGCCCACCCCACCTGGGCTGAGTCGCTGAACAACGTGTTTCGGGAGTTGAAGGCGGGAAAATAGCGGCCGCGGCCTACAGGTATTTTTTGTAGAGATTGTAGAGAATTCGCCGGTCGCTGGCCGTCAGCACGCCGTTCACTTCGCGCTGCACAAAGTGGCGCTTGAAGGCCGCGACGGCGGCGTTCAGGTCGCGGGTGTCGTAGCCGATGATGCGCAGCGCCTCGCGCGGGTCGAAGGCATCAACGGGGTTGGGGCGGGCCGGGGCGGCGGCACTGTCGGCCGGCGCGGCCAGCGGCGGCGGCAACAGCGCGGCCACCGGGGCCGTCGCCAGCGTGTCGCGCGCCGCGGCCTCGTCGTACCACAAGCCAAAGCCCCTGTCGGCCAGCCGCTTCCAGGGGAAATTGGGGTTGGGATCGTCTTTGCGGGTCGGCGCAATGTCGGAGTGGCCGATGAAGTTGGCGGCGGGAATGTTGTAGGTTTTTTTCAAATATTTCAGCACCGTCAGCAAGCTCCGGATTTGCGGCTCGGCGAAAGGCTGCGTACCGTCGTTGTCCAGCTCGATGCCGATGGACGAGGAGTTGATGTCGTTGTCGTTGCCCCAGCGCGCCACGCCCCCGTGCCAGGCCCGCAAGTAGTCGCTGAGCAGGTGAAACGTGCGGCCGTCGCGCCCAATCACGTAGTGCGCGCTCACCTGCGTGCGCGGCAGCGTGAAGGTGCGCAGCGTTTCGTCGGTCGAGTGCTGGGCCGTGTGGTGGATGATGACCAGGTTGGGCTTGCGCAGACCGAAGTTGGTGGTGCCCACCCAATACGGGGCCTGGGCCAGGCTGTCGGGGCCGGCGCTCAGCCGCGGCTGGGCGCGCAGGGTGCCGGCCAGGGCCCTCGCCTGCCGCTGGTACGCCTTGTTGGTGAGGCGGTAAGGATTGGTGGCACAGGCAGCTAGACTGCCAACCGCCACGCTCATAAACAGAGCCAGGCACCGAGTGTAGTTCATGGAATGCGCAAGTACGCACCCCATCGTTGTAGTACCGCTGCTTATGTGTTCGGCAGACCCGATTATTTATGGGCCTCAGCCAAAAATGCGGAACCAGAATAAAATCTTCACTTGGGGACAGTTGCCCCTTGCTGCCAGTACGGTCGATAAACGATTCCTAAGCTGGCGTAAAACGCGGGCAGCAAATTCCGGTTTGCCTGGTATTCGGCCGCGCCGTAGGTAGGATACCCTTGGCTATCATCGAGCCGGGGCGTGCCCGACACCGATAGGCCCATTGTCGCCAGCGCTTCCCAGCGGCTCCGGCTGGAATCGTCGCGGCCGTACCGGACAAAAAACAGGGCTTCGTGCCGAAGCATTTTAGACAATGGCAACGGGCCCAGGCTGACATCTTCCAGCATGGAAAACCGTACTCGCGTCAAGCGATAGGTACAGCCGATGCTGGTACCGGCAAAACGTTTGGCCAAGCCGACTTGCGCAAACAATTTATCGTATCGGGCCTTGTACTCGCTGTAAGTCGAACTGAGAATAAAGCTTAGGTCGTGGTATCCGCGGTTGTTAACGGCCTGGCCATAACCTCCCAACCCGTTCAAAAGCCATGAAGTACCCAGCGGCAAGTAGCTCCCGCCGCCCACCTCGTACTGCCGGCTCACCAAAAAATTGTTTGTACCCAACTTCGGGCACAGCGTACCGCCAGCCGTCAGTAGCACGTGGCGGACAGGGACGTAAGCAGCCGTGGCTTCGAGCCGGCCAATGGGCTGGAGGCTGGCCGCAGCTTCGGCTTGGCCAGGGGCCCGCAACAGTGGCATCGTCGGCTGCATGGGGGCGTAAACTGTGCAGCTACCGGCACCGAATATTAATGAAGTCAGCCATAACGCGTGGCGAAGTCGGTAAAGAGTTGAACGCATCAGGAAGGATTTTGGTGTGATCAAAGCTAGCCGCATCCCCCAGCGAGCAGCAAACCAACTTTTGCACGACAAGGACTTTAAAATTCTAGCACAAACAGAAAAATATGGCCTTGAATATCGAATCAAGGGATTTTTTACGAAATTTATCTGACTTTATAAAAAAAGTCTGCAAACAAACGGCCCCGCTATATTCATAGCGGGGCCGCATCGGCATCACAAAAAAACAAACCCGCTACTTGGCGTAGGCCACCGAGCGCATCTCCCGGATCAC
>JANXOE010000032.1 GCA_025353745.1 Hymenobacter sp. | reverse complement strand
CTCGGCCAGGGAGCGGGCGCTGCCGGGCGGGCGGCCCCAGAGCCCGGCCACGGCGTCGAACACCGCCTGGCGGCCGCCGGGCAGGCCGAGTACGCCGGCTTCCGGCGGCCGCTGGTGCGATTTCGAGAGCTTTTGGCCGGCCGCGTCGGTCAGCAGCGCGTGGTGGTGGAAGTGGACGCGGTGGGCGTTGAAGGCGGCCGTTTCGGAGAGCTGCGCGGCCAGCCAGAGCTGGGCGGCGGTGCTGGCTTGCAGGTCGAGCCCGCGCACAACGAGCGTGGTGCCGAGCCGCAGGTCGTCGACCACCGAGGCCAGCTGGTAGGCGGCCACGCCGTCTTTTTTGCGCACCACAAACTCGGGCATGGCCTGGGCCAGCGCCACTTGCGTGGGGCCCTGCCCGCGGTCGGGCCAGCGCACGGCGGTGCCCGGCGGCACCTGCGCCCGCCAGGCCGCGCCGGGCGTGGGCAGCGGCACGGGCGCGCCGGGGGCCCCCGTGCGGCTGCGGGGGCTGGCCAGCACCAGCCCGGGCCGCTGGGCCAGGCGGGCGAGCACGGCGTTGTAGGCGGGCAGGTGCAGCAGCTGCGAGTGGTGGCGCAGGAAGTCGTCGGGGCCCCGGGGGCCCTGGTCGTAGTCGAGCCCGAGCCAGTCGATGACCCGAAAAATGTTGTCCAGGTACGGCCGGCGCAGGCGGGCGCGGTCCAGGTCGTCGATGCGCAGGTGCAGCGCGCCGCCCGCCCGGCGCACGAGCAGCCAGGTGAGCACGAAGTTCACGGCGTTGCCCAGGTGCAGGCAGCCGCTGGGCGTGGGGGCCAAGCGCCCGACCGGGGCCGGGGCCCTCAGCGCACCCGGATCCACGGCTCGCCGGCGCGGTGGGGCCCCAGCTCGCCGAAGCTTTCCAGGGCCAGGCCGTGCCGCTGGAAGACGGCTTGCACGGCGGCCTCGCCGGCGGGGGCCACGCACACGAGCAGGCCGCCCGAGGTCTGGGGGTCGCAGAGCCACTGCATTTGCTCGTCGGTGAGGGGCCCGATTTTGTGGCCGTAGCTGGCGAAGTTGCGGGCGGTGCCGCCGGGCACGGCCCCCAGGCGGCGGTAGGTTTCGGCCGGGGCCAGGCGCGGCACCTTGGCGAAGTCGAGCACGGCCTGCACGCCGCTGCCCTCGCACACCTCGGCCAAATGGCCCAGCAGGCCGAAGCCGGTGACGTCGGTGAGGGCCTGCACGGCGGGCAGCGGGCTCAGCTCGGCGCCGATTTTGTTGAGCTGGCGCATTTGGGCGGGGGCCACGTCGGCGTCTTCGGGCCGCAGCAGGCCCTGCTTCTGGGCCGTGGAGAGGATGCCCACGCCCAGCGGCTTGGTGAGGTAGAGGCGGCAGCCGGGCGTGGCGGTGTCGTTGCGCTTGAGGTCTTTTTCGGCCACCAGGCCGGTCACGGCCAGCCCAAAAATGGGCTCCGGCGCGTCGATGCTGTGGCCCCCGGCCAGCGGAATGCCCGCCTCGGCGCAAATGGCGCGGGCCCCTTCCGTGACCCGCGCCGCCACTTCGGGCGCGAGCTTGCCAATGGGCCAGCCCAGCACGGCAATGGCCAGGATCGGCCGCCCGCCCATGGCGTACACGTCGGAAATGGCGTTGGCCGAGGCGATGCGCCCGAAGTCGTAGGGGTCGTCGACGATGGGCATAAAGAAATCGGTGGTGCTGATCACGCACTGGCCGTCCGGGCCGGGCAGGCGGTACACGGCCGCGTCGTCGCGGCTGCCGTTGCCCACCAGCAGGTCGGGGTAGTGGGGCTGGGGCAGGCTGCTGTGCAGGATTCGGTCGAGCACGGCCGGCGATATTTTGCAGCCGCAGCCCGCCCCGTGGCTGTACTGGGTGAGGCGGATGGGTTCGGTTTCGGTCGTCATACTTAGTTGGGTTGAATCGATTACAATTCCCAGGCGGCTTGCTGCAACACCACGCGGAAGCCGTCGGGGTCGGCAAAGGTGCGGCCCCGCTCGTTCCAGTAGGGGTTGTGCGCCGGCACGCTGGCGTGGCCCGTGGCTTCGAGCCGGGCCACGGCGGCTCGCCATTCGGCCGCGTTTGGGAAATAAAACACGAGCAGGTGCTCGGCGGTGGGCGCGGGGGCGCTTATTACGCCGTCCTCCCGGGTGAATTCGAGGTGGTAGGGGGCCCCGGGGTGCCCGATTATTACGCCGTCGAAGCCGTTGTGCGCCGCGAAGCCCGCCAGGCGCTGCATCCCCAGGCCGGCGCAGTAAAACCGTTCCAGCGGCGCCAGGTCGTTGGTGGGGCGGGCCACGCGCAGCTTCGGAATCATAGGCAACGGCTTGAAGAATCGGTTAAGCAAACAAAGATGCAGCCGCGGGGCCAACCCGGCGGGGCCCGGCCCTACCTTCCGGCCAGCGGGAAGTAGTAGGTCGCCGTCAGTTGGGCCGTGCGGTGGTAGCCGGTGGCGTTGGGTTCGTGGTAGCCGGCCGGGTAGTCGGGCTGGGCGTTCACCAGGCCCAGCCCGTAGCCAAGCTGCACCTGGAACGGGCCGTGCCGGTAGCCCACGCCCGCGTTGATGCCCGCATCGAAGCGGCGCGCCCGCGCCTCAACCGGCACCGTAGCCGCGCCGTTGGGGTCGGGCTCGTCGAAGGTGTTGCCGAAAGCAAATGCCTGGCTCCCGCTTTCGCTGTAGTTGAAGGGCCTGGCGGGGTCGTTGGAGCTTGCTTCGACCGTGAACCTGGCTTGGCCGCCCACACCCACCGCCAGGTAGGGCCCGGCAAAAAGCTGCACGCCGTCGCCGTCTGCGCCGAAGCCGTACACCACGTTGAGCGGCAGCTCCAGGTAATGCACGCGGCTGCTAACGCGCAATTCTTCCCGGTAGTCCACGCCCGAAAAGCTGGCCACCTCCGAAGCCTGTTGCTTCACACCTTTTTGCGTGAAAACCACCGCCGGCTGCACGGCCCAGTGGCCGCGGCCAATCGTGGCGGCCACGCCCACCTGGTAGCCAGCCAGTGCGCTGCGGGCGTACGAGTAATTGGTGCCGGCCCCGCTCGCTTGGTCGAGGGTGTGAAAGGTGGCGGAGGCGAGATTGCCGCCCAGGCGCGGGCCCACGCTCACGGAAGTTTGGGCCCGGGCAACCCCCAGGCTTAAGCAGCTAATGCACAGCAAGTAAATGAAAAGACGCATGGCTAAAACCTGATGAGGCAACGCCGCTGATGATCCAGCGGTTGGCTGCGTCACAAAGGTTTACCGGGTCCCGAATGCCACCAAATTCAAATTTGACAATAAAGGACTTTATAAATCCTTAAAAATCGTTCATTATCAGCATTAACTAATTGATCAACACTAATATGCTTTACAAATTCAAGGACTTTTTAATTTCTTTGCCTCCCTCCTTCTCAGGCGCAGTCGTGGCGGCCGCGGCGAGCACCAACGCGGCGTTGGCGGCCGGGTCGGCGGTGGGGGCCGGCACGGGCACGGTGGGCCGGCCGGCGGGCGCGCCGGCCATGGTGTGGGCGTAGGTTTTGTCGTAATAAGCCAGCACGAGGTCCACCATCCGGTCCATGTCGTCTTCGGCGATGGCGGCCAGGGCGTCCTTCGTGGCGAGGCCGCCGAGGCGCTTGCGCAGGCGCAGCACGGCCCCGGCGAGGGCCCCGGCGTCGTGGCGGCCGTATTCTTCGGCCAGCTTGGGCACGCGGGCGGCGCGGGGCACGTCGAGCACCAGCAGCGGGGCGGCTTGGAGCTGAGCGAAAAGCGGCGGCGGAATGTGCACGTGGCCGATGGAGCGGCTCTCGTCCTCCACCCACACGGGCTGGCCCTCGGGCAGGGCCCCGAGGGCGGCGGCCAAGTCGTTTTCGAACTGCTCCTGCGTGGGCTGGGGGCCCTGCCCGAGGCTGCCGAACGCGGAGCCCTTGTGGCGGGCCAGGCCCTCCAGGTCGAGCACCGCCTGGCCCCGGGCGGCCAGTTCGTGCAGCACCAGCGTTTTGCCGCTGCCGGTGTAGCCGCCCAGTACGCGCCATTGCCGGGGCCGGGCAAACTCGGCGGCGGCCCAGCGGCGGTAGTCCTTGTAGCCGCGGTCGAGCAAATTCACCCGGAAGCCGGCCAGCTCCAGCAGCCACTGCACGGCCCCGCTGCGCAGGCCGCCGCGCCAGCAGTGCAGGCGCACTTCCTGGCCGGGGGCCAATTGTTGGGCCTGCTCGACCAGCGTGCGCAGCTTGGGCCCAAAAAAATCCAGGCCCAGCAGCACGGCTTTGTCGGGGTTCACCTGCTTGTAGGCGGTGCCGATGCGCGCGCGCTCCTCGTCGGAGAACAGCGGCAGGCTCAGGGCCCCCGGAATGTGGCCCTGGGCGTACTCGGCCGGGGCCCGCACGTCGAGGATGGGCCCGGCGGCGGGGGCCGCCAGGAAATCGGCAATGGGGCTGCGCGCCATACGTTCGGGGAAGGGCCGGCCGCCGCACGGGCGGCGCCGGCCCGCAAAAGTACCGCCGGGGCCCCACAAAGTTTTCGGCGCCGCCGGCGGGGCTGGTGCGGCCTTCTCTGGCAGTGCGTAAGTTTGCACGCAATTCGCGGCCCGGTTTGGGGGCCGCCGCTGCCCTTTTGTCCTGCCGATGCTGACTGCTGTACTGCTTTTTCTCCCCCTGGCCGCCGCCCTGCTGCTGCACTTCACCAAAGGCGGCACCGCCCGCGCCCTGGCCCTGGGAGCCTCGCTGGTCGAATTCGCGCTGGCCGCCTTCGTCGCCTTCGACTTCTCCCGCCACGGCTCGGGGCCCTACAACCTCGACTACGCCTGGATTCCGTCGGCCGGCCTCAACTTCCACCTCGGCCTCGACGGCCTCAGCCTGCTGCTGGTGCTGCTCACCACCTTCCTGGTGCCGCTGATTTTGCTGGCCGCCTTCCGGCGCGACTACGACAACCCGTCGGCGTTCTACGCCCTGGTGCTGTTCATGCAAACCGGCCTGCTCGGCGTGTTCATGGCCCTGGACGCCTTCCTGTTTTATTTCTTCTGGGAAGTGGCCCTCATCCCCATCTATTTCCTGGCCGGGGCCTGGGGCGGCGAGCGGCGCATCGCCGTCACGCTCAAGTTTTTCCTGTTCACCGTCGTCGGCTCGCTGCTGATGCTGGCCGGCTTCGTGTACCTGTACTTGCAAACCGGCCCGGCCGCCAGCGGCCTCGCCGCGCACTCCTCCGAGCTGTCGGCTTTCTATAAGCTCAAGCTGAGCGCCGGCGAGCAGTCGTGGCTGTTCTGGCTGATTTTTGCCGCCTTCGCCGTGAAGATGCCCATCTTCCCCTTCCACACCTGGCAGCCCGACACCTACACCGAGGCCCCCGCGCCGGCCACCATGCTGCTCTCGGGCATCATGCTGAAAATGGGCATCTACGGCACGCTGCGCTGGCTGCTGCCGGTGGTGCCGCTCGGCGTGAGCCAGTGGCAGCGGCCGGTCATCATCCTGGCCGTCATCGGCGTTATCTACGGGGCCGTCATCGCCATCCGGCAGCGCGACATGAAGCGGCTCATCGCCTACTCCTCGCTTTCGCACGTGGGGCTGATGGCGGCCGGCGTGTTCTCGCTCACCCAAATCGGCCTGCAGGGGGCCGTCGTCCAGATGCTGGCCCACGGCGTGAACGTGGTCGGCATGTTTTTCGCCGCCGACGCCATCGAGCGCCGCACCGGCACCCGCCACCTGCCCGACCTCGGGGGCCTCACCCGCCGCACGCCGCTGCTCAGCGTGTGCTTTTTGGTGATGCTGCTCAGCACCGTGGCCCTGCCGCTCACCGGCGGCGTCGTGGGCGAGTTCCTGCTGCTGGCCGGCGTGTACCAGTACTCGGCCTGGGTGGGGGCCGTCGCCGGCCTCACCATCATCTTCTCGGCCGTGTACCTGCTGCGCATGTTCCAGCGCAGCATGCTGGGCCCCGACTCGTCGTTCTCCGCCACCATCACCGACCTGACGGGCGGCGAGCTGCTGGTGTTCGTGCCGCTGATCGTGCTGGTGTTCTGGCTCGGCCTGTTTCCCGGCACCTTCCTGCGCCTCTCCGAGCCCGCCGTCAGCAGCATTTTGACGGCCGTCGGGCGGTAAACACGTTGTCATTCCGAACGCAGTGAGGAATCTGGGTTCGGCACTGTCAACGGATTGCCCCAGATTCCTCACTGCGTTCGGAATGACACCCTACTTTCTATGACTTCCATCATCCTCCTTTCCGTTTTCGGCATCGTCCAGCTGTTCCTGGGCTTTTTGCGCTCGAACAAGGTGCTGCTGCCCGGGGCCCTGCTGGTGCTGCTGGCCGTGTTCGGCGCCAACCTGGCCGACTGGAACCACGCGCCGCAGTCGTTCTTTAACCAAATGCTGACCGTGGACCACTACACGGTGGCCTTCACCGGCATTGTGGTGCTCACGGCCCTGCTGCTGCTGCCCTTCTCGCGCAGCTACGTGGCGGCGCACGAGCCCAACCTGGCCGAGTACTACGCCCTGCTGCTGTTCTCGCTCGTCGGGGCCGTCATGATGATCGGCTACGACCACCTGCTGATGCTGTTCGTGGGCATCGAAATCCTGAGCATCAGCATGTACGTGCTGGCCGGCGCCAGCAAGCGCGACTCCCGCTCCAACGAGGCGGCCCTCAAGTATTTCCTGATGGGGGCCTTCGCCACCGGCATCCTGCTCTTCGGCATCGCGCTGCTCTACGGGGCCACCGGCACGTTTGCCCTCTCGCAAATCGCCCCCGCCGTGGCCGCCCCCGCCAACGCCAGCCTGCAGCCGATGCTCTACGTCGGCATCCTGCTGATGATCGTCGGCATCGGCTTTAAAGTATCGGCCGCCCCCTTCCACTTCTGGACGCCCGACGTGTACGAGGGCGCGCCCACGTTCTTCACCGCCTTCATGAGCACGGTGGTGAAAACGGCCGGCTTCGCGGCGTTTCTCAAGCTGCTGGCCGTGGCCCTGCCGGCCGCGCAGGGCTTTTGGGCCCCCACCATCCAGGCCATGTGCGCCCTCACGCTGCTGCTCGGCAACGTGGGGGCCGCCGTGCAGCCCACCGCCAAGCGCATGCTGGCCTACTCCAGCGTGAGCCACGCCGGCTACCTGCTCATCGGCCTCGTGGCCGCCAACGGCAGCCTCACCGGCCCGGCCGCCAGCGGCCTTTTCTTCTACTCGCTGGCCTATTCCATCGCCACCGTGGCCGCCTTCGGCGTGCTGAAGCTGGTGGCCGACCAGCGCGGGCGCGACGACTACGCCGCCCTCAACGGCCTGGGCAAAACCAACCCGCTGCTGGCTTTTGTGATGACGGTGGCCATGCTCTCGCTGGCCGGCATTCCGCTCACGGGCGGCTTCTTCGGCAAGTTTTTCCTGCTCACCGCCGCCGCGGGCCAGGGCCACATCGGCCTGGTGGTGTTCGCCGTTGTGATGAGCATGGTGGGCATCTACTACTACCTGCGCCCCATCATCGCCATGTACCTGCGCCCCGCCGAGGGCCCCAACGCCGAGGCCGTGCCCGTCGACGGCCTGCAAGCCTTCACGCTGGGCCTGCTCGCGCTGCTGACTATCGCGCTGGGCATCGTGCCGGGCTTTCTGAGCGGCATTTTGTAGAAGATTCCTACCCTGCCGCGTTGGCCGTTTCCGGCGCGGCGCGGCTTGTGCAGCCGTGCCATACATTCGAGCCGGCCGGCGCACCTATCGGCATTTATTGAACGAGCTAGAACAACAGGGGCCCCCGCGGGGCCCCTTTTTTTGCGTCCGGCACATTGCCTTGTCCCGCAGCCGCATCCCCCCATCCCAAGGCTTCATCCCCCCATCCCAAACCAGCATCCCTCTATGTGAAAACCGTATCCCTCTACGTGAAAACCGTATCCCTCTATGTGAAAACCGTATCCCTCTATGTGAAAACCATATCCCTTTAGCTCAAAACCGCATCCCTCTATGTGAAAAGCGCATCCACGCAGCTGGCAGCGCCATCCCCCTGCCTGAAACGGCTTCATCAGGGCCGGCAAGGCTCTTTTTGGGTGCCATGCCCCATTCAGGCTACCTTGCCGGACACTTATCCCATTTTTTGTTCCTTATGAAGACCGTTCACCCCGAATACAAGTGCCACAGCGACGAAGTAGCGCCCCTGGCCCGGCTGTTGCGCGTGAGCGCCGCCCGCGACCTGGCCGACCTGCACGACCTGCTGCCCGACGACTACGACCAGCGCTATCTCACGCGTTACGATGCCGCCGTAGCCGCCGCCGAGGCCCTCGTGGCCTCGTCGGTGCAGCAGGCCCAGGGCATGGTGGTCACCCGGCACCTCCAGGAATTGTATGCGCAGCTGCCCGCGCAGCTCGACCGGCTGGCGGCCCGCGTGCGCCGCGCCGAGGGCCTCACCGTGCCGGCCGACCGGTTCGGCGTCGCGCCGGCCCGCGTCGCCCGCAACAACAACGAGAAAGTGCCCCTGGCCGCCGCGCTCAAAACCATCCTCCAGAACCTGGAAGCCAACGGCCCGGCCCTCGCCAAAAAAGGCCAAAAGCCCGCCGACACGGCCCAGCTGCAGGAACTCTACGACGACCTGGTGGCCACCACCACCGACCACGGGGCCCATACCAGCACCCAGCGGTCCCTCACTCAGGACAACATCGCCGTGCTGAACACCCTGAACGGCTTCATGCAGGCCCTTTTCGCCGACGGGAAGGACCTCTACCGCACCTCCAACAAAGCCAAGCTGGCCGACTACACCTACCGGCAACTGCTGAAACGCCTGCGCCGCGAGCAGCCGGCCGGGGCCCCCGCGGCGAAAGACAACCCCGTTCCGGCGTAGATAAATCCGCCTTGCCGTGGCGCAAAGAGGGCCCCCGTACGGGGGCCCTCTTTTTTTATTTGCTTTAATTTTCTCTGCCCAGGGCCCCCGCCGGTAGCACCGGCTCCGCCCGAAAAAGAACACGAACGAGCCGGTGGGGTCTTGTTACGTTTTTTAAACGACCGTTTTTCTGAACGAACCTCAGTCCCGTTCGGGCAGCGGCGAGACGACGAGGGCGGCCCCGAAGAGGGCGGCCCCGAGCGTGTACGCGGCCGCCACCGCCCAGGCGCCGACACGCGCCCCGGTCGGCGCTTGGGCAGCGTAACGGAGCAACGCCCCGGCGCCGGCAAAGGCGTGCAGCAAGTTGCCCACCGCCAAGGGGCGGGCGTAAATGCCGCCCATGCGCACGCCTTTCGACAGCCAGTTCAACGCAGCGAAGCCCAGGTACAGTGCCCCGAGCAGTTGCAGCACAAGCGGCGCCGGGCCGCTGGCTGGGTAGCCCGCAGCGGCCAGCACTTCGTGCGGGGCGAATTGCAGCACCAGGCCGGCCGCCGCCATCAGCCCCGCCGTGGCCCCCAGCAAAAGTTTGGTATTCATCGGTTCGCGACAGCAGGGAAAGGAGCAGGCGAATATAGCGGGCTAAGCGCGCGCCCCGAACCAGTCAGCTCGCGACGCTGAACTGCTTTCTCAAACCCTCCTTTCCCTAAACGGCGGGAATCAGTTGGTGCTTGGTGCCCAGGTGCTCACTACGGGGCGGTATGAGTTTACGAAACCCGTCTACGATTCAACGTTTACGAAATAGTCCGCAGGGATGAGTTTCGTAAACGCCCCCAACTCTACAGTGGTCCGCTGGCACTTGGCGCCGGACGGCTGCCACGTGTTCAGTAAAAGGAGCGTTTTACGCCGGCTTGCTATTGGAAGCGGCAACGGCGGCTACAACCAGCCCCCCGACTGCGGCGAGTATCGCTCCGTAAACACTCATGCCAGGTACGAACAGGCGGGATAAGAGGCCCAGGGCGACCAGCACGAACCCTATGATGCGAACTATTTTCATGGAATGGCAAGTAAAGAACAATCTCCAATTCGGCAGAATCAGCAGATACTAAGCGAAAGTACAAGCCTGAAGCGGGTTGATCTAGCTGCTATGGAAGAGTTTATTTAATCGGTCGTTTAAAAAACGTAACAAGACTCCACCGGCTCGTTCATATTCTCTTTCGGGCGGAGCCGGTGCTACTGGCCGGGGCCCTGGGCAGAGAAAATCGAAGGAAATAAAAAAGAGGGCCCCCGTACGGGGGCCCTCTTTGCGCCACGGCAAGGCGGATTTATCTACGCCGGAACGGGGCTGTCCTTCGCCGCGGGGGCCCCGGCCGGCTGCTCGCGGCGCAGGCGTTTCAGCAGTTGCCGGTAGGTGTAGTCGGCCAGCTTGGCTTTGTTGGAGGTGCGGTAGAGGTCCTTCCCGTCGGCGAAAAGGGCCTGCATGA
>JANXOE010000329.1 GCA_025353745.1 Hymenobacter sp. | reverse complement strand
ACGCAGCCACCGTGCAGCGGCTGCACGCCGCCGGCCACCGCGTGCACGAGCGGCTGATGGAGTTCCCGCTCTGGGACGAATACGCCGACCACATCAAGTCCGACATCGCCGACCTGAGCAACCTGGGCAAGCCGGAGGCCGGCCACATCTCGGCCGCTAAATTTCTGGAGCGCTTCGCCGTGGGCTACCCCTGGCTGCACCTCGACATCGCCGGCCCCGCTTACCTCACGGCCCCCGACAACTACCGGGGCAAGGGCGGCACGGGCACCGGCGTGCGGCTGCTTTACGAATTCTTAACCAAACAACTGACGTAGTTGCACTCGCAGGAACCAGGCTTGCCCCCGCCCCTGCCCCAACGAAGCGCAAAATTAGCTGCATTATGCCCCAAACCCTTCCCCGCCTCGGCTTCTCCGTGGGCGACCTCGCCGGCATCGGCCCCGAAGTCATTTACAAAACGCTGCTCGACGAGCGGCTACTCAAGCTGTGCACCCCGGTGGTGTACGGCACGGCGTCGGCGCTTTTCGACGAGTTTCCGGTGGCCAAAGGCGCCGAGCCGCTGGCCTTCCGGCAGCTGCGCGACGCCGCCGACATCGCGCCCGGGCGCCTCAACGCCGTGACGTGCTGGGAGGAGGATTTTCACCTGGCCCCCGGGCAGCCGACGGCCGCCACCGGGCAGGCAGCGCGCGAAAGCCTGCTCGCCGCCAGCCGCGACCTTAAAGCCGGCCTGCTCGACGGCCTCGTGACGGCGCCCATCAGCAAGGACAACACCCAGGGCCCCGACTTTCGCTACCCCGGCCACACCGAGTTTCTTACCGCCTACTTCGGGGCCCCCGAGAGCCTGATGCTGCTGGCCGACGACGAATCGGGCCTGCGCGTGGCCACCGCCACCGGCCACCTCGCCCTGAAAGACGTGCCGGGCCGCCTCACGGCCGACCTGCTGCGCAAGAAGATTCAACTGCTGCTCAAATCGTTGAAGACCGATTTCGGCATCGACAAGCCCCGCGTGGCCGTACTCGGCCTCAACCCCCATGCCGGCGAAAACGGCTTGCTGGGCCGCGAAGAGCTCGACCTGCTGGAGCCCGTGCTGAAGCAGTTTCTGCAAGACGGCCACCTCGTGTTCGGCCCCTACCCGGCCGACGGCTACTTCGGCACCGGGCAGTTCCGGCAGTTCGACGCCACCCTTTCGCTCTACCACGACCAGGGGCTGATTCCGTTCAAGCTGCTGGCCTTCGAGCGCGGCGTCAATTTTACGGCCGGGCTGCCGGTGGTGCGCACCTCGCCCGACCACGGCACGGCCTACGGCATCGCCGGCCAGTTTCGGGCCGATGCGTCGTCGTTTCGGGCGGCCGTGTTCATGGCCGCCGACATTTGGCGGCAGCGCCGAGAGGCAGCCCAGCCGCGCAGCGCCCGGTAAGCCGCTTGCCGGCAAAGAGTTGGGGCCCTAAATTGCGCCCAATACTTGCCTAATCGCCAAATTTTCGCTACTTTTGCGCCCTGCTATTGAGCTCATCGTGAAAAAAGACAGCCATTACGACTTGAATCTGGTGAAGCTGGGGCCGAAGGCCCTCCGCTTCGACTACGAGCTGGGGCCCGATTTCTTCGCCCTGTTCGAGCCCGCGCTGGTGGAGCAGGGCCACCTGCACGCCGCCGTGGACGCCACGCGCACCGAGCGGCTGCTTACGCTGCACTTCCACATCACCGGCACCGTGCGCCTGGCCTGCGACCGCAGCCTTGACGAGTACGACCAGCCCCTGGACGTGGAGGAGCAGCTGTTGGTGCGCTTCGGCGACGAAAACAAGGAGCTAGACAACGACGTGCTGCAAATCACGCCCGACACCCAGGTATTGCCGCTGGCCCAGCACCTCTACGACTACATTGGCCTGGCCCTGCCCATGAAACGGCTGCACCCGCGCTTTCAAAACGAGCACGACGACCAGCCCGACGCGCCCACCAAACTGATTTTCTCTACCCGCAACGACGAGGCCGATGGCCCCGACGACGACGAGCCCGCCGACCCGCGCTGGGCCGCCCTGCGCAACCTGAACTAGTACCCTTTTTAATCGGCTGGCCCGGGGAGGCCGGCCCGTCAGCTGGCGCTGACGCGTTACCAAATTGTTCCCCTTGTTGCCTCCGTCGGCAACGCCCCTCACTCAAAACTCCACTTTCAACGCTCCCAACCCATGGCCCATCCTAAGCGCCGGACCTCCTCTGCCACCCGCGACAAGCGCCGCAGCCACTACAAACTGACCCCCAAAGCCGTGACCCTGTGCCAGAACACCGGCGAACTGCACCTGCGCCACAAAGCCTACGTGGTGGACGGCGACTTGTACCACAACGGTAAAGTGGCCATCAAAAACTTTACAAAAACGGCGGTCCCGGCTGCGGGCACCGATACCGACGAGGAATAGAATAGCCCGCGAAGTCGTTACTTCGCGGCACCGGAG
Source organism: Hymenobacter sp. (assembly GCA_025353745.1). Classification (GTDB taxonomy): domain Bacteria; phylum Bacteroidota; class Bacteroidia; order Cytophagales; family Hymenobacteraceae; genus Hymenobacter. The sequence goes on along the minus strand of JANXOE010000329.1, from coordinate 3,480 downwards.
GCATTCCGGGCCGGCCCTGCCCTGGCGGCGGGCCGGTTCGGAATGCTTCTTTTGTGGGCCTTCTATCCGCTGATTCCCTAATTACTCGTTCATGAAAATTGCCCTGGACGCCATGGGCGGCGACTTCGCCCCCCAGGCTGCCGTCGCGGGGGCACTGCTGGCCGCCGAAAGGCTCGCCGGCAAGGCCACCATCGTTTTAATTGGTCAGGAAGACGCGGTGCGGCCCCTGTTGCCCACCACCGGCTTTGCCCCCGGCGCGTTTGAGTTCGTACCGGCCTCCCAGGTCATCGACATGGGCGAGCACCCGGCCAAGGCTTTTCAGCAAAAACAGGATTCCAGCATCGCCGTGGGCTACCGCCTGCTGCACAGCGGCGAAGTTGAGGCGTTTTGCTCGGCCGGCAGCACCGGGGCCATGCTGGTCGGGGCCATGTTCACGGTGAAGCCGGTGGCGGGCGTGCTGCGGCCGGCCATCGCCAACTTCGTACCCAAGCTCAACGGCCAGTTTGGCATCCTGCTCGACGTGGGGGCCAACGCCGAGTGCAAGCCCGAAATGCTGGAACAGTTCGGCGAGCTGGGCTCGCTCTACGCGCAGTACGTGCTCGGCATCGAGCACCCACTCGTCGGCCTGATGAACCTGGGCGAAGAAGAAGGCAAAGGAACGGCCCTCACCCAGGCGGCCCACCAGCTACTAAAAATTAACCCGCACATTCAGTTCGTGGGCAACATTGAGGGGCGCGACCTGTTCAACGGCAAGGCCGACGTGGTGGTTTGCGATGGCTTTACCGGCAACATCCTGCTGAAAATGGCCGAGTCGGTGTACGAGATAATGGCCCACAAGCACATTCACGACCCGTTCTTCGACCGCTTTAACTACGAGTCGGTGGGGGGCTCGCCCATCCTGGGCATCAACGACAACGCCATCATCGGCCACGGGCGCAGCACGCCACTGGCCATCGGCAACATGCTGGTGCAAGGCTATAACATGGCCGCCTCCGGCATCGCCGACCAAATCAAAGCCACGTTTAAATCCTGACCGGGGGCCGCGGCCCCCTGCTAAAAAATCCGGCCCCGGCCGGATTTTTTGGTAATTAGCCGGTTAGGGCCCCGCTGGGCGGCCCGGCTACGTCGTCCGCCCACGTTTCTCCCGCCCCGACCCTACTTTTGCTTATATGAAGATTACCGCTGCCATTACCGGGGTGGGTGCCTACGTGCCCGACTACGTGTTGACCAACCAGGAGCTTGAGAAGATGGTGGACACCACCGACGAGTGGATTACCTCCCGCACGGGCATCAAGGAGCGCCGCATTTTGAAGGGCGAAGACCAGGGCGCCTCCGTGCTCGGCATCCGGGCCGTGCAGCAGCTGCTGGACAAAACCGGCACCAACCCCGACGACGTGGACCTGCTGATTTGCGCCACCACGACGCCCGACATGCTGTTTCCGGCCACGGCCAACATCATTTCCAACGGCGTGGGCATCACCCGGGCCTTCAGCTACGACTTGAACGCGGCCTGTTCGAGCTTTTTGTTTGCGCTGGCCACCGGCGCGCAGTTCATCCAGACCGGCACCTACAAAAAGGTGGTTGTGGTGGGGGCCGATAAGATGTCGTCCATCGTCGACTACACCGACCGTGCCAACTGCATCATCTTCGGCGACGGGGCCGGGGCCGTGCTGCTCGAACCCAACACCGAAGGCTACGGCCTGCTCGACCAGGTGCTGCGCACCGAAGGCAGCGGCGAATCGTACCTGCACCAGAAAGCCGGCGGCAGCCGCCGCCCGCCCACGCACGAAACCGTGGACCGCCGCGAGCACTACATTTACCAGGAGGGCGCCACGGTGTTCAAGTTCGCGGTGAAAAGCATGGCCGACGTGGCCGCCCAGGTGATGGAGCGCAACCACCTCGGCAACGACGACGTGGCCTGGCTGGTGCCCCACCAGGCCAACAAGCGCATCATCGACGCCACCGCCAACCGCATGGGCGTGGGCCCCGAGAAGGTGATGCTCAACATCCAGCGCTACGGCAACACCACCAACGGCACCATCCCGCTGTGCCTGGCCGACTACGAAAGCCAGCTCCGCCGGGGCGACAACCTCGTGCTGGCCGCTTTTGGCGGGGGCTTCACCTGGGGCTCGGTGTACCTGAAGTGGGCGTACGACGGGGCCGGAAAGGCCGCTGGCTGAGGCTTGTTGGCCACCAGCTTTGTACATTACCTGCGCACAACCGCGCTTTGCACCCTGAACTGCCGGCCAATGGCCGGCCGTCTGAATTAAATTTTAAAACCCAGCTGCCGGCCAATGGCTGCCAGCTAAAAGCTTTCAACACAATGGCAAGTACCGCCGACTTCCGCAACGGGCTCGTGCTCAACTACAACGGTGAGCTGCACGTCATCACCGAATTCCAGCACGTGAAGCCCGGCAAGGGTCCCGCGTTCGTGCGCACCAAAATGCGCAACATCAAAACCGGGCGCGTGATTGACAACACCTTCAACGCCGGCGTGAAAGTCGAAACGGCCCGCGTAGAGCAGCGCCCGCACCAGTATTTGTTCAAGGACGACTACGGCTACACGTTCATGGACAACGACACCTTTGAGCAGATTGTGCTGCCCGAGGCCATGCTGCCCTTCGCCGACCTGATGAAGGAAGGCCAGGCCGTGACCATCCTCATGCACGCCGAAACCGAGCTGCCGCTCACCGCCGAGCTGCCCACCACCGTGGAGCTGGTGGTGACCTACACCGAGCCCGGCCTGCGCGGCGACACCGCCACCAACACCCTCAAGCCCGCCATTATGGAAACCGGGGCCCGCGTGCAGGTGCCGCTGTTCATCGACCAGGACACCAAAATCCGGGTTGATACCCGCACTTACACCTATGTCGAAAGAGTCAAGTAAAGGCCAGCCGCCCAAAAAGGACGCCCCCATGAAAGCCAAAGAATTACAAGAATTAATCGATTTCATCGCCAAATCGGGCCTGAACAAGGTAAACATCGAAACCGAGGAATTTAAAATCTCGGTGCAGCGCGAACCCAACACCCGGCAGGTGGTGAGCATGAGCGCCGCCGCACCCCCCGCCCCCACGGCCCCCGCCGCCCCCGCGCCCGTGGCCGCCCCGGTAGCCACCGCACCCGTCGCACCCGTCGCCAGCCACACGGCCCTCAGGGCCCCCATGATCGGCACGTTCTACCGCAGCAACGGGCCCGACTCGCCCGCCTTCGTGCAAGTGGGCGACCTGGTGGAAAAAGGCCAGGTGATTTGCATCATCGAAGCCATGAAGCTCTTCAACGAGATCGAAGCCGAGCAGAGCGGCCGCATCGTGAAGGCCCTGGTGGAAAACGCCACCCCGGTAGAATACGACCAGCCGCTGTTTTTGATAGAATAGTCAATAGCCGGCTTCGCACCGTGTAGCAGGGGCGGGGCTTGCCCCCGCCCGTCGTTCGCGCCGCTGCCACGGGCATCGTGCAACGGCGGGCGGGGGCAAGCCCCGC
>JANXOE010000317.1 GCA_025353745.1 Hymenobacter sp. | reverse complement strand
GTGAGGTCGAGCAGCAGCGCCGCCAGGGCCCCCTTGTGGTACACCGACACCTTGCGGTCGGGCACGCCGGGCTTGTAGCCGTCGAGCCACAAGTCCATGCTCGCGTCGGCCAGCGAAAGGTGGTGCTCGCCGGCGTCGGCGAAGTGCTTTTGCAGCACCGTGCCCAGCTCCTCAAAGTACTGGGCCGGGGTGCGCACGCGGCTGCGGGCCAGCAGGTATTCGCCGTAATACGTGGTGATGCCCTCGGCGATGAAGCAGGTGCGGAAGTAGTTTTCGCGGGCGTAGTCGTAGGGCTGCATCTCGGCGGGCCGGATGCTTTTGATGTTCCAGGCGTGAAACAGCTCGTGGCAGCTCACGCCCAAAAACTCCTTGTACAGCGCCTCCTGCATGATCAGCTCGGCGGGCCCCAGCACAATCACCGTCGAGTTGTGGTGCTCCACGCCGTGGTAGTGCTTGTAGGGCAGCAGCTGGTTCAGAAAGTGGTAGTCGCCCACCGGAAAGCCGCCGAACAGCCGCACCTGCTCTTCCGAAAACGCTTGGAAATCGGCCAGCACGCGCGGCCAGTCCAGCGGCGCGTCGCCCTGCACCCACACGTGGAAAGGCAAGCCGGCGGCCGAGTACTCGCGGTGCACCAGCGCGGGGCTGGCGATGAGCGGCGCATCGGCCAGCTGGTCGAAATTCTGGGCCTGGAGCACGTGGGGGGCCGTCCGGGGCAGGCCGCAGGCCAGGTGCCAGCCCTCGGGTAGCGCCAGCGTCAGCTCGCACGCCTCCTGCTCGCGCCCCTCGGCGTACATAAAGCACTGCACCGGGTTCAGGTAGAGCTGCGTCTCGTCGAGCCACGAGCCGCCGGCGTCCATCTGGTGGGCGTAGAAATTGTACTTGACAATCAGCTCTTTGCCAGCCGCGTCGGGCACCGCCCAGCGGTCCTTGGTGGTTTTGCGGTAGGTCAGGGGCCACCCGGTGGCCGCGTCGCTGATGCCGACCTGCTGGATTTTCTGGGCGAAATTTTGCAGCTCGTAGCGGCCCGGCCGCCACGCGGGCAGCTGCAGGGCCAGCGGCGCGGCATCGGCCGGAACCGCCAGCCGCATTTCCACTTGCAGGTAAAACGTGAGCGGGTTTTCGTAGGAAACGCGGTACTGAACCATGGGCGGCAACGGGCTGGTGGAAGGGCAAAGCTAGGGCCCCTGCATACGCAAGCCGCCGCGCCGGCAGCCACCCCAATTGGGGGCCCCGGCGCAACCGCTTGGGCCCAAGGCCCTGGGCCGGGGCCGAATGCCGCGCCCCGGCTTGCGAATCTTAACACTTCCCCGTACCTTTGCCGGCCCAACTCGAAACTTGATTTGACATGAAACGCACTTACCAACCCTCGCAGCGCAAGCGCCGCAACAAGCACGGCTTCCGCGAGCGCATGGAATCCGCCAACGGCCGCAACGTGCTGGCCCGCCGCCGCGCCAAAGGCCGCAAGCGCCTCACCGTATCCGACGAAGGCCGCCACAAGCGCTAGGGTTCAGGCCGTTAGCCAAAAGCTAACGGCTGTTGGCTTTTCAGCTATGGAGCAATCTCAATCCCAGGGCTCCCCCTCTCCGCCGGAGAGCGGGCCGGGGGCTGGGGCCCTCGGTGGCGCGCCAGCGCGCCGCCACACCTTCCCGAAAGAGGAACACCTGTGCCGCAAAAAGCTCATCGACGAGCTTTTTGGGAAGCAGGGTTCCTCTTTCGGTGTTTACCCGTTGCGCATCGTGTGGCTGCCGGCCCCGGGGCCCTCGGCGGCCCCGCCCCAGGTGCTCATCAGCGTGAGCAAGCGCGGCTTTAAGCGGGCCGTCGACCGCAACCGCCTCAAGCGCCTCATCCGCGAGGCCTACCGGCTCAACAAATACCGGCTGCTGGAACACGCTGGGGGCCATCCGGTGGCGGTCTTGGGAATTATTTACACGGGCAAAGAAAAAAGTGCATTGGCGTTGGTGGAAAAAAAATTAATTTCCGCTTTCCATCGTTTGCTCGGTGCCCCGGCCCCTCGTCCGGCTTCGCCGCCCGCCGCGTAGCTTCGCCCTTTGCCTGCCCGCTCCATGACCTTTCGCCACAAATTTCTCGCCGGCCTGGCCCTCAGCGGGGCTACGCTGCTGTTCTCGTTCCGCAACGCGTCCGACAATGAGCGGTACTTCGAGATTGCCAAAAACCTCGACATTTTCGCCACGCTTTTCCGCGAGGTGAACACCTACTACGTGGACGAGATTACGCCCGGCAAGCTGGTGAAGACGGGCATCGACGCCATGCTCAAGTCGCTCGATCCTTACACAAACTACATCCCGGAGGACGACATCGAGGATTTCCGCACCATGACCACCGGGCAGTACGGCGGCATCGGGGCCGTGGTGGTGAAGCGCAACGGCAAAACCGTGGTGCAGAGCGCCTACGAAGGCTACCCGGCCCAAAAAGCCGGCCTGCTCCCCGGCGATGAAATCCTCGACATCAACGGCGTGGTGGTGGACAAAAAGTCGAACGCCGACATCAGCAAGCTGCTCAAGGGGCAGGCCAATTCGGTGGTGAAGCTGATGGTGACGCGCTACGGCCAGGACAAACCCATCCAAATCGACATTCCCTTCGACAAGATTCACGTCGACAACGTGCCCTACATCGGCATGATTTCCAGCGACGTGGGCTACTTCCAGCTCGGCAGCTTCACCGTGGACGCGGGCCGGGAGGTGCGGGCCGCCGTGAGCAAGCTCAAGGAGCAGGGCGCGAAGAAAATCGTGTTCGACATCCGCGACAACCCCGGTGGCCTGCTCAACGAGGCCGTGAACATCTCCAACCTCTTCATCGACAAGGGCCTCGACGTGGTGAGCACCAAGGGCAAGGTCACGGAGTGGAACAAAACCTACAAGGCCCTCGACGTGCCGCTCGACACCCAGATTCCGGTGGCCATCATCACGAGCAGCCGCTCGGCTTCGGCCTCGGAAATCGTGTCGGGCGTGTTGCAGGACTACGACCGCGCCGTGGTGGTGGGCGAGCGCACCTTCGGCAAGGGCCTCGTGCAGGCCACCCGGCCCCTGAGCTACAACTCGCAGCTGAAGGTGACCACCGCCAAATACTACATCCCCAGCGGCCGCTGCATCCAGGAAATCGACTATGCCCACCGCAGCGAGGACGGCACGCTGGGCAAATTCCCCGATTCGCTGCGCACGGCCTTCAAAACCACCGCCGGCCGCACCGTGTACGACGGCGGCGGCGTGGCCCCCGACGTGGAGGTGAACGACCGCGAAATCGCGGACATTACCCGCATCCTGCTTCAGAAAAGCTACCTCTTCGACTACGCCACCCGCTACCGGGCCGAGCACGCCACCATCGTGCCCGCCCGCCAGTTCAAGCTCACGGATGCGGACTACCAGAAGTTTGTGGCCTACCTGCAAGGCAAGAACATCAGCTACAGCACCGATGCCGAAAAGGCCCTCACCGACCTCAGCAAGAAGGTGAAAGAGGAAAAGCACTACGACGACGTGAAGCTGGAGCTCGAAGCCATCCGCAAGAA
>JANXOE010000167.1 GCA_025353745.1 Hymenobacter sp. | reverse complement strand
CAACCGCATGACCCTGGTGCTGGCCCTGAGCTACAGCGGCCGCTGGGACCTGGCCCAGGCCGCCCGCCGCCTGGCCGCCGATGTGGCCGCCGGCCGGGTGCAACCGGCCGACGTGAACGAAGCCACCGTAGCCGGCTACTTGGCCACGGCTGGCATCCCCGATCCGGAGTTGCTCATCCGCACCAGCGGCGAGCAGCGAATTAGTAACTTTATGCTGTGGCAGTTGGCCTACACCGAGCTGTACATCACGGATTTGCTATGGCCCGATTTCCGCCGCGAGCATTTGCAGGACGCCATTCGGGCCTACCAGGGCCGGGAGCGCCGCTTTGGCAAAACCAGCGAGCAAATCGCTGTTTCTTAGTGTTTTATTTAATTCATGATTGCGGTGCGTAAATTTTCTTGGTTTCTGCTGCTGGGGTGGTTGGTGTTGGGCAGCTGGAGCGCGGTACGGGCCCAGGGCCTGGGTACGCGCCCGGCGAGCGGTGCCGGCGAGCCCAAAAAATACGTGCTTGGCGGCATCACCGTGAGCGGCGCGCGCTACCTTGACCCCAGCACCCTCATCGGCCTGTCGGGGCTGCGGGTTGGCGATAATATCACCATCCCGGGCGAAGAAATCGGCAAAGCCATCCGCAAGCTGTGGGCACAGGGCATTTTGGGCGATGTGAACGTGACCATCGCCCGCACCGAAGGCGACAAGATTTTCCTGGATTTCACCCTGAAGGAGCGGCCCCGACTGTCGAAGTTCACGTTCGACGGCATGCGCAAGGGCCAGACAGAAGAGCTTACCAAGAAAATTACGCTCATCCGGGGCAAGGTCGTGACCGATGCGTTGCTCAACAACACCCGCGCCCAAGTCCGTAAGTTCTTCGTGAACAAGGGCTACCTCGACACGAAAGTGAACATCCTGCAAGTGGCTGATTCGTCGCTTTCCAATAGCGTGGCCCTGCGTATCAACGTAGATAAAGGCAACAAGGTCCGCATCCACGACATTTCCTTCGAGGGCAATAAGGCTTTTTCAGACCGTAAGCTTAAGGGCAAGTTTAAAAAAACCAAGGAGCGGAAGTCGTATAAGTTTTTGACTGCCGGCAAGTTCCAGCGGTCGGAGTACGAAGAAGATAAAAAGAAGCTCATCGAGTTTTACAACGCCGAGGGCTACCGCGACGCTGCCGTGGTGAGCGATACCCTGGTGCGCGACGCAAAGGGCCTGGCGCTGACCATTAAGGTGGACGAGGGCCCCAAATATTATTTCCGTCACATCACCTGGAACGGCAACTATTTATACGACGACAAAACCCTGTCCGGGGTGTTGGGCATCAAGTCGGGTAGTCCGTACAGCAAGGAAATTCTGGATAAGCGCCTCAATTACAACCCTACTGGACAAGATGTTACGTCGCTTTATATGAACGACGGCTACTTGTTTTTTACCATTGAGCCGGTGGAGAAGAAGGTCGAAGGCGATTCGATTGACATCGAAATGCGCCTGAGCGAGGGGGTACAGGCGCACATCAAAGAAATAAATATTGCGGGCAACACCAAAACCAACGACCACGTGGTGCGACGCGCCATTCGGACGCTGCCCGGCGACAAGTTCAACCGCGAGCTGCTGATACGCTCCAACCGTGAGCTGGCCACGTTGGGTTATTTTGACCCCGAAAAAGTAGGCATCAACCCAGTGCCCAACCAAGCCGACGGCACCGTTGACATCAACTACACGGTGGTAGAAAAGCCTTCCGATCAGGTAACGCTTTCGGGCGGCTGGGGCGGCTACGCCGGCTTCATCGGCACAGTGGGCCTAGTGTTCAACAACTTTTCGCTGCGCAAGGCCAGCACGCTCCGCAACTGGACGCCGGTGCCCGCCGGCGACGGCCAGCGCTTGGCCCTGAACGTCCAAGCCAACGGCTTCCAATACCAGGCGTACTCGGTTTCTTTCACGGAGCCGTGGCTGGGCGGCCGTCGGCCCAACTCGCTTTCAGTCAGCCTGAACCGGAGCATCAGCCGCATCGGCACGAATTTCGATACTAAAACAGGTAGCTTCATCAAAGTGAACAGCGCCAGCGTGGGCCTGGGCCGCCAGCTGCGGGTGCCCGACGATTACTTTACGCTGAGCAACTCGCTGTCGGTTAGCGCCTATCAAACGCAGAACTACTCGCTGCTGCCGGGCTTTAGCACCGGCCACGCTACCAATATCACGATCAACACCACGTTGTCCCGCAACAGCATCGACAACCCAACTTACACCCGCCGTGGTTCGTCGCTGAGCCTGAGCCTGAGCCTGACGCCGCCTTATTCCCTCTTCAAAGGAGCCCACCCCGATCCCAATCAGTGGTTGGAGTTCCACAAGTGGATGTTCGACGCCTCGTGGTTTACGCCCATCGTGGGCAAGCTGGTGCTGAATACCCGCGCTCACTTTGGCTTCCTGGGCTCGTACGGCGGGCGCGAGCTGGGGCCCTTCGAGCGGTTTAAAATGGGCGGCGCGGGCCTGGGCTACAACGGCGGCGGCAACTTCATCGTCGGCACCGACTACATCGGCCTGCGCGGCTACGACGACCCCAATGCGGCCTACGCCATCCCGACGGCTCAGTCGAACCAGAACGGCGGTATCGTCTACAACAAGTACGTGCTGGAAATGCGCTACCCCGTCAGCCTCAACCCGGCCGCGACGGTGTATGTGCTGGCCTTCACCGAAGCCGGCAATGCTTTCGACACATATACTAATTACAATCCTTACAAGTTATACCGTTCGGCCGGGATCGGGGCCCGTATTTTCATGTCGGCATTTGGTTTGCTAGGGTTCGATTACGGTCATGGCTTCGACCAAGTAGTGCCACTTCCGGGAACGACCACCAAGCAAGACCCCAACCACTTTCACTTCATCATCGGCCAGCAAATCCGCTAGTTTCGGCGGCACTCAGCGGCTGTTTTCTTTGTTAGATGCGCATGAAAATAGTCGGTGTATGGAGCCTGATGGCGGGGCTGCTGTTAGCGGCTCCGGCCGCCCATGCCCAAAAGTTTGGGTGGGTTGACTCGGAGTTCATTATGGCCAAAATGCCGGAATACGCCAGGGCCCAACAGGAATTGAACGGCCTGTCGGAAATTTGGCAAAAAGAGCTCGAAGCCCAAAAGAAAGACTTGGAGCGGCTGCACCGCACTTACCACGACGAAGAAGTGGTGCTGACCGAACAGATGAAAAAGAAGCGGCAGGACGAGATTCTGCTGAAAGAGCAGGAGATCAAAACCTATCAAAACAAGCAGTTTGGCTACGAAGGCCAGTTGTTTAAGAAGCGTCAGGAGTTGAACAAGCCGGTGCAGGACAAAGTATTTGAGGCCTGCGAAAAAGTGGCCAAGAAGAAGCAGCTGGCCTGCATCTTCGATAAGTCCGGCGACGTGACCATGCTTTACACCAACCCCACGTACGACTACACCGAATTTGTGCTCGAAGAGTTGGGACTGGCGGCCGAAGACCGCAACCAACCGGGCCCCAAGGGCCCCGTGAAAACCGTGGCTCCGCCCAAAACCCCAGCCACCGACCCGGCCTTTGAGTCGGATGCGGGGGCCCCCGAGAAGTCGGCCGGCACCAAAGCAGACCGTGCGGCGGGGAAAAGACCAAAATAACTACCTTTGTATCTACACTTTCTCTGACCCATTTTCCCTTGATGAATTCCGTGAAATCCCTCCGCTTGGCGCTGGCCGCCGCTCTGCTGACCGCCGGCACCTTGGCCACCACCACCGCCCAGGCCCAGGCCCCACTTAAGATCGGCTATACCAGCGTGCAGTACGTGCTGAGCCAGATGCCCGAAAGCAAGCAAATCGAGTCGAGTCTCAAGACTTACAACGACCAGCTGACGGCGCAAATGAAGAGCAAGTACACCGATTATCAGGCCAAGCTCGACGCCTACCAGAAAAGCGCTAACACGATGACCGACGTGGTGAAAGCCGACAAAGAGAAGGAATTGACCGGTTTGCAGCAATCCATTCAGGAATTTCAGCGCAGTGCCGAGCAATCGTTGCAGCAAAAGCAGCAGAGCCTGATCCGCCCGGCCCTCGATAAGCTACAAAAGACCATCGACGACGTGGCCACTGAGAACGGCTATACCTATGTGCTGAACTCGGACGGCGACACCCCGACGCTGTTGCACGGCCCCAAGGACGGCGACATCTCGGACATCGTGCTGAAGAAAATGGGCATCACGCCCACCGCCCCGGCCCCGTTGAAATCGGGTCCCTCCGGCACCGCGTCTCCGGCCCCGGCAGCACCTGCCTCGTCGGCTCCCGGCTTGGGCAAGTCGAAAATAAAAAGCAAGAAGTAAGCCGCGTGCGCTTACAAATGCGAAAGGCCAGGGCGCAAGCCCTGGCCTTTCTGTTGAAAAAATAGCCATTTCCCGACCATGAGCGAAGCCGAAACCGGCCCCGAGATAGACGTTGACGATTCCGAGGGCGACGAGTTGTACGAACACCACCGCATCGTAGTGGACCGCGGCCAGGACTTGTTGCGCATCGACAAGTTTTTGCTGAACCGCCTGGGCCATACCTCGCGCAACAAAGTGCAGGAAGCCATCCGGGCCGAAGCAGTGCAGGTGAACGGCCGCGTGGTAAAGCCCAACTACCGGGTGAAGCCCCAAGATACCATCACGGTAACGCTGCCCGAGCCGCCACGCGTCGGCAAGGTGTTGCCCGAGCCCATGGATTTGGCCATCCCTTACGAAGACGACGACTTACTCATTGTGAACAAGCCGGCTGGGCTGGTGGTGCACCCCGCTTTTGGGCACTGGGAGGGTACGCTCGTCAACGGCCTGGCCCACCACTTGGCCAACTTGCCCACCGGCCGCAACGGCGAAGTCCGGCCCGGCCTGGTGCACCGCATTGACAAGGACACGTCGGGGCTGCTGGTCATCGGCAAAACGGAGTTTGCGATGACGCACCTCTCGTTGCAGTTTTTTCACCATACCATTCGGCGTAGCTATTTGGCGCTGGTGTGGGGCACCCCCAAGGAAGCCACGGGCACCATCCGGGGCCATATCGGCCGCAGCCTGCGCGACCGCAAGGTGCAGGCAGTGTACCCCGGCGGCGAACAGGGCAAGGCCGCCGTAACGCACTACGAAGTGCTGCGCAGCTACGGGCCCGTGGCCTTGGTGCGCTGCGTGCTCGAAACCGGCCGTACGCACCAAATCCGGGTGCACATGCAGCACCTGGGCCATCCCCTGTTCAGCGACGCTACTTATGGCGGCAACCGCATCCGGGTGGGCCCCAACACGGCCAGCTACCGCGCCTTCGTCGAAAACACGTTTCAGCTGTTGCCGCGGCAGGCGCTGCACGCCCAGTCGCTGGGTTTTGTGCAGCCCGCCACGGGCCAGGAACTGTTTTTTGAAGCCGAGCTGCCCGCTGATTTTGCCGGGGCCCTGGCCAGATGGGAAACGTACGCCGCCCAGCAGTAACCCGGGATTTTAGCCATCAAAAAAGCCCCGTCGCAGCATTGCGACGGGGCTTTTCGTTACGTGGCAAGAACGAAAACTACTTCTTCTTAACCGTGGTCTTGGTAGTGGTATGCTTGGTGGCCACCGTGCGCGGCTTGGCATTGATGATGCTCAGCGCGTTGGTAGCGTCTTTATTCGACGGATCGACGGCCAGCACTTGCTGGAAATAGGTGCTTGCGCCGGCCTTGTTATTTTTCTGCTGAAGCTCATACACACCAAGGTAGTAGTTTGCTTCAATCAGGCCGTTGTGGAATTTTGCCGGGTCCGCTCCCTCAGCCTTCGACAACTCGATGTAACGCTCGTAATAAGGCTTGGCTGAGCCCTTTTTCGAATCCAGGTCCAAGTTGGAGTTGGTGCGGGCGCGGGCGAGCACGCCGGGGGCGTAGGTGGGCTTGGCCGTCAGGATGACGTTGTACACACTGTCGGCTTGCGAGTACTTCTTGGCATTATCGTAAGCCGAAGCCAAACGGAAAACATCAACCAAGTCGCTTTTGTCCGCATTGGCGGCAATCTTTTTCTTGATCAAGCCAATAGCCGAAGAGTAATCCTTTTTGGCAATATAAGCCGTTGCCAGGTCATTCTCCAGATCTGCGGTTTTAACCGGGTCCGTCGACGAAGCAATGGCTTTCTTTATCACTGCAATGCCTTCATCGGCACGGCCAGCCCGCGCCAGGATGCGGCCTTGGTACGAGTAGTCTTCGGGGATGATTTTACCAGCGGGGGCCTGTTTCATGTAGGCATCCATGGCCGTGGCGGCTGCGGCATAATCATTGGTTTCGTACAGCAGATAAGCTTTCAGGCGGCTCATGGTGAGGTTGTGCGGGTCGTTTTGCAACACGCTGTTCACCGCTGTCAGGGCCTCGGGGTATTTCTTGGTCAGATACAGGAACGAAGCGTACTGCGCATCGGTCCGGGGCGACTTCTCCGACAAGCTCACAAACTTCTGGAACGAACTGAGAGCCTGATCGTACTGCCCAGCGTAGTAGAACATATCGGCCAACTCGCGGTAGGCGGGGGCGTAGCTCGGATCAAGCTCCACGGCCTTGTTGAGGTTGGTACGGGCTTCGTTGAAGTTGCGGGCACGCACGTTCAGCACCCCTTTCTCGTAGTATGCCGGTGCATAGCTGGGGTTGGCCGCAGTGGCCCGGTCAAAGCTGTTCATGGCTTCGCCACCGCCTTGGTCGGTGTGCAGGTAAACCTGGCCGCGGGCCACCAGCAAGGCAGGGTCATCCTTGCCTTTATTGGCTGTCTGGGCGCTATTGATGAACGTCAGGGGCTTATCGATGCTCTTGACATCGTCGGACTCGCCGTAAGCCTGCGCAATCAAGGTCAGGATTTTGACATCTTTGTTTTTAGAGGCCTTGGCAGCGGCGTCAAACTGGGCATCGGCCGGGGCAATCTGGCCCTTGGCGAGCAACGCACGGCCTGCGGCTACCTGCCCGAAGGGGGAAGTGCCAGTGGCTTTGTTGAAGTAATAAGCCGCAGAATCGGGCATATCCCGGAACTGGTAGATGCGGCCCAGTTCAAAGGCTGTTTCCGGTGTGGTGCCCTGGCCCAACGAAGCGCGCGCTTCGTTGAAGCGTTCGTGCTGAATCAGGGTTTGCGTGTTGTTGGTTTGGGCGGTGGCCGCCGTGGTGCCAGCTGCCAAAGCGGCGGCAGCAAGCAGGGGCTGTTTCCAGGGCTTGAAACTCATAGGAGGGGAAATGGTGAAAAAACTAAAAAAAGTAAGAAAGTGTACGCAGGGATCGTGCCTAACGTTTGGGTGTGGTCACAACGCGTGCCTGCATGAGGGCCGGCAACAAGCCTGATTTTTGAAAAATAAGCTGGCCATTCTTGCCGGCTACAAACGAAGCAAACCCCGTGCCCAGCCCCGTGCGGGCTTCGCGGTTGATTATGTACAGATTGCGGCGCAACGGGTAATTCTGTAATTCTGGGTATTGAGCGAGCTGCGCGGGCGTTTTTTGAGCCAAATTCACTTGATAAGGCTGAATGAAGTCGTCGGGATGGGGATTGGGACGGGCCGTGATGCCAGCTACCCGCACCTTGCGAAAAAACTTCATGGCCACCGGGTCGTCGTGGTCTGAAATCCAGTTTACGCCGACCACCCCAATGGCATTAGGGTGAGCCGCCACGTAGTTGAGCAGCGCTGGGTTCGATTCCGCCGCAAACACGCGCGGTGTCAGCGCGGCCCCCCGCGTTAGCGAGTCGCGCACAAAGCGGGCAGTGCTGCTACGGTTGGCATCGAACACCACGTTGATATCCCCTAGCTTTTTCTGGCCGCTGATTTGGCTCCAAGCCTTGCTTTTGCCCGTAAAGATGGCGCGCAGCTGGTCTATCGTCAGCAACGAATCCGGATTGGAAGGGTGCAGCACGATGGCCAAGCCATCAATGCCGATGTGGGTGGTGCGGGGATAAATGGTTTGTTTCGCCAAAGCGGCCTGTTCTTCAGCGTTCAATTCACGCGAAGCGACCGCCACTTCCACTTTGCCATTGATGAGGTCCACCAGCGCGTTCTCCTCCGGCTCGAACCGCAGCTTGACGTGCGCGTCGGGGTAGAGCTTGCCAAATGTGTCGACCTGCGCCTGCAAAATGGGCGCGAACGTCTCATCGACGGCCACCGCTACGGCCCCACTGGTGGGCGTGCTGGTCGTGGCAGCGCTTCCATTGCCCGATTGGCAACCTGCCAACGCCAGCCAGCCCCCGGCCAGCGCGGTAAGAAAAAAAGCAGGCTTAGCTGGTAGGAAGGTCATCTTCGTTGGAAGGAGTAGTGGCGTTGCGAAAATGGGCCCGGTAGCTCCGCACGAAGCGGATTAGCCCATACAGAATAAAAAACAAACCCAACAGACGCAACCGATTGCCGGTCAGGCCAATTTGGGCAAAATGGGTCATTGTGGGGCCCTCCGGCCGGCCGGCCGTCCAGATTAGCCACGCACCCATGCCGGCGTATACCAACGACATGAAAAGGACAAAATAGCGCACCAAGCGCTGCGGCGAGCGGCCCAAGCGTTCTTCGGTGGTAGACAGATTAGCCATGGATACAAAAGCGAAAATACTTAGCGAAAAGTAAGCCCGTATTTATTTTTTGGATTGCGCTTTAAAAATTCCTCCGCGACCCCGAATGGTTCGAGCAGGGCTCCGGGACTAACCAATGAACGCGCAAGAAAGCTAAAAATTATCCGTCGCGTGCCGCGCATATAATCCCCGCCCGGCAAGCGGCCACAGCGCGGCCCATACGAAAAAACCCCGGCGAGCCAGGGGCTCCGTCCGGGGTTTTTGTAGCGAAGCTACGGCGCAAGCCGAAACTGCTGATCTATTGAATCTTGAAGGTAATCGGCACGGTGAAGGACACGCTTACCGCGCGGCCGTTCTGCTTGCCGGGGATGAATTTGGGCAGCGTTTTCACAGCCCGAATCGTCTCCTCATCCAAGCCCGATCCCAGGCCTTTTACTACCTTAACGTCCGAAACGTCGCCTTCAGCGTTCACCGTGAAGCTCACAAAAATCCGGCCTTCTACGCCGTTATTTTGTGCCATACGGGGGTACTTGGTGGCCTTTTGAATGGCGGCTACGATGGCAGCGTTGCCGCCCCCACCGGGCAGCTGCGGCATTTGTTCCACGTAGGTGTAGACCTTGTTTTCCACCACTTCCTCCACCACTTTGTTGCCTTCCCCGGAGAGGGCCGACAAGTCTTGTACGTCGGTGTTGCCTTTGACGGTCACCGTGGCTACGGTTTTGTCTTTCAGATCTTCCTGGTCTGGCACATCCTCTTTCTGCACCTCGTTATCCTTCTTGATCACCGGAGGGGTGAACTTGATGGTCGTGAGCTTGGGGGGAGGGGGTGGGGGCGCTTCGGGGGGCGGGGGCGGGGGCGGCGGTTTGGTGTCGTCCAGCGGCGGGGCGTCCATCAGCACGTTTTCCGTGAGGTTTTTCTTGACGTCCTCTTTGGGCTGGTGCTCTTTGATGTACTGGGCGATAAGCGGAAACGCCACTAGCAAAGCCAGAACCGCTGTGCCGATGATCAGCGAGCGGGTTACGTTGCGCTGGTAGAGCCGCCGCAGCACATACGCGCCGTAGGACTTATTACGGCCTTCAAAAACGATATCGTCCAGGCTAGCCTGGGCAATCTGCGCGGAGGTCATCATAGCCCGGATGCTTTAATTAGGTCTTTGTCGGACTTGGCGATTTTCACCAAAGCGTATTTTTTCTGATTGGTAATGTTCATCTCGTCGAGGATGTCCACCATGTTCTTGTACACAGCTTTGTCGTCGGGTTTGATGAGGATTACCGTCTTGGGCTGCACCCGCTGGCGGTCGAGGATGACCTGCCGGATCCCGTTGGGGCCGTAGTCGGTCACTTTCAAATCGGCCTTCGATTCGGCCGAGTTCATGCCAGCGTAGTAATACACCTTGTTGTTTTCACCCATGATGATGGTGAAAGCTTCCGATTCTTTGAGCTTGGTCTGCTCGTCCTCGTTTTTTTCCTTCACCGGCATGGTCAGCTGCATCACGTTGGGCTTGGCAAACGTGGTGGTGAGCATGAAAAAGGTGAGCAGCAGAAAGGCCAAATCCACCATCGGCGTCATGTCGATTTTGGTCGACATTTTCTTGGCCCGCTTCTTCCCGCCTTTACCACCGGAGTCGGCTTTTCCTTGTATTTCTGCCATGATTTCTAGTTACTGTGGTACTAGTAAATTGCTATTGAGGCGCTTACTTTCTCACCACTGGCTTGTTTTCCAGGTCGGTGATAAGGTTGAAGCGGTTGATGTCCTTCTCCTGCAGAACTTTAATTATTTGCTGCACAGTAGGCACGTCGGCTTGGCCGTCGCCTTTGATAGCGATGAAGGTCTGCTTCTTGAACAGGGATAAGTTAGCCTTGCGGGCCTCCATCACCCAGTCGATGAGCTGGTTGTTCAGCGAGTCCATCGGGATGCCGGGCTCGCTTTTGGCTACGGCCTTGCGGGCGTCGGCGTCCATGCTCAGCAGCGAACCAAGCTGGCCAATGGGAACCCCGAAGTTGGTGAGGTTCCCGAAGGCCTTGGCTTGGGCGGCGGAGAAGTTGACGCCGTACTTAGCGCCCACTTTTTGCAGGGTGGCCACTTTGGTTTTGTCGTCGTCCACGCCGAAGAACACGCGCTTGTTCTTGTCTACCGTTAGCGTGATGACGTTGCTTTCTGGTAGCTTGATGTCCGACGTCGACGAAGGCGTATCGACCACGACGGTTTCTTCGGGTGCGAACTTGGTCGTGAGCATGAAGAACGTCACCAGCAGAAAGGCCAGGTCCACCATCGGCGTCATATCCAGCGACGGCGAGGTGCGGTGCGGTTTTACTTTAGGCATTGCGAGGCGGGGTTAAGAGGAAAAGGGCGATGCCTAAGCAACGCCGGTTCCCCCGTTTTGGTGCGCGTAGCACTGCGACCGGCCGGGCCGGTGAGGGCCCCGGCCGGTCGCAGGCTAATTACGCTTGAACCGTCTGGCCGTGCTGGCCGGCGAAGGTTTGGATGATGCTGAAGCCAGCCTCGTCGATGCTGTAGGTCAGCTCATCAATTTTGCTGGTGAAGTAGTTGTAGGCTACGATGGCCAGGGCCGAGGTGCCAATACCGAAAGCCGTGTTGATCAGGGCTTCCGAGATACCGCTGGCCAGTTTCACGGCGTCGGGCGAACCGGCCTGAGCCAGGGCCGAGAAGGCGCTGATCATACCGAACACCGTGCCGAGCAGACCCGTCAGGGTAGCAATCGAGGCGATGGTGGAGATAATCACGAGGTTTTTCTCCAGCATGGGCAGTTCCAGGGCGGTGGTTTCCTCGATTTCTTTCTGGATGGCCAGCACTTTCTGGTCAGTGGCCATGGTGCGCTCGCGGGACATCTCGTTGTATTTCAGCAAGCCGGCTTTCACCACGTTGGCTACCGAGCCTTTCTGCTTGTCGCAGGCGGCAATGGCCCCGTTGATGTCGTTGGCGTTCAGCTTTTGACGCACGATGCGCACGAAGCCTTCGATGCTTTGCGCGCCCTTGGCTTTCGAGATGGTGAGCAGGCGCTCAATCGAGAAGGTAATAACGCACAGGAACATCGTGATCAGGATCGGCACAATGTTGCCGCCGCTGTACACGGTGCCCAGCAGGTCGCCGGGAATCGGAGCGTTGGTGTTGAGGCCGCCTTGAAAGTGGCTGCCGTTGCCAAGGATGAATTTGAAGATGACGTAGGCAACGACGAAGGCCAGGACAATTACGATCACGGAGAACAGGGAGGCGCCCCCGCTGCTTTTCTCGGCGGCATTAGGAGCGGCCGGAGCGGTAGGCCGGGGGCTCGTGTTCAGGGCATTTTTCTGTTCCATTATTCCGAAATGTTTGGGTTGTAGGTTGAGAAGAAGTAAAAATTTAAAGAAAAAAAGTAAACAAAAAGCAGATTAAACAAAAAAACAATTCGCTTACCCGGATTGGGTTTCCCAAAAACGGGTGCAAAAGGGGCGAAAGCTGCGGCTTCGTGCCAATTGAAAGAATCGTTCAGCCGGACAAACGTAACCAAAATCTTCGGCGCAGCCAAAGGAAAAACCGTTTTGGCACGCTTGCGGTACCTAATTGGGTGTGCAAGAAAGCTAATTTTTTGCGGAAAGTGGAGCGGCCGCGGCGGCTAGCTGGCGTTTGGCCGCCTCCCAGTACACGTCCATCTGGGCCAGTGTGAGGTCGGCAAGGCGGTGGCCATCGGCGGCCGTAGCGGATTCAAGATGCTGAAAGCGACTGATAAACTTTCGGTTGGTGCGCTCCAGGGCTTCCTCGGGATTGATGCCGGCGAAGCGGGCAAAGTTGATAAGTGAAAATAGTAGGTCGCCAAATTCTTCGGCGGCGCGCTCGGCTTGCATCTTTTCGGGCTGCCCGTGGCCGTACTCGGCCCCGAACTCGCCCAATTCTTCCTGCACCTTGGCCCACACCTGGGCGGGCTCCTCCCAGTCGAAACCCGCGCCGCGGGCTTTTTCCTGGATGCGCATGGCCTTGACGAGGGCGGGCAGCGAAGTGGGCACCCCGCTGAGCACCCCGGCGTTGCCTTTCTCCTGGAGCTTGAGCTGTTCCCAGTTGCGTTTCACGGTGGCTTCGTCATGGGCCTGGACGTCGCCGTAGATGTGCGGGTGGCGGAAAATGAGCTTCTCGCACTGCGCGTTCAGGGCATCGGCGATGTCGAAGGCGCCCTGCTCGGCGGCGATGCGGGCGTAGAACAGCAGGTGCAGCATTACATCGCCCAACTCCTTTTTCAGGTCGGGCAGGTCGTCGCGCAGGATGGCATCGCTGATTTCGTAGGTTTCCTCGATGGTGAGGTGGCGCAGGCTCTGCAAGGTTTGCTTTTGGTCCCAGGGGCATTCGGTGCGCAAGCGGTCGAGCACGTCGAGCAGGCGGCCGAAAGCGGCTAGCTGAGCCGGTCGTCGGGAGGGCCCCAGCAGGGCCGCGGGGGCGGGCAAGTGGTTTTCCATTGTTTCAAAGATAATCCGAACCGCAGTCAACCGGGCGCGGTTGCGTATTTTTGCCCCCCTCTAATATTATAGTTCCGTGACCCTCATCAAATCTATTTCCGGCATCCGCGGCACCATCGGTGGGCCGGTTGGCCAAGGCCTCACACCCCTCGACGTGGTGAAATACGCCGCTGCCTACGGCACTTGGGTAACCAACCAGCCCGCGGTTTCGCGCACGGTCGTCATCGGCCGCGACGCCCGCATCTCGGGGGCCCTGGTTAGCCGCCTCGTAGCGGCCACCCTGCAAGGCCTCGGCCTCGACGTGGTGGACCTGGGCCTGAGCACGACGCCCACCGTCGAGATGGCGGTGGTGGCCAAGCAGGCCGCCGGCGGCATCATCCTCACCGCCTCGCACAACCCCAAGCAGTGGAACGCCCTGAAGCTGCTCAACGCGCACGGCGAGTTCATTTCCGAGGCCGACGGGCAGCAGGTGCTGGTCCTGGCCGAGAGCGAAGCTTTTGACTTCGCGCCAGTTAACAAGCTGGGCCAGTACACCACCGACGACGAGTTCCTGGCCGAGCATATTGCGGCCGTGGTGGCCTTGCCGCTGGTGGACGTGGCCGCCATCCGGGCCCGGAACTTCCGGGTGGTGGTGGACGCCGTGAACTCGTCGGGCGGTTTTGCCGTGCCGCAGCTGCTGGCGGCCCTGGGCGTGACGACCGTGGAGAAGCTGCACTGCGACCCCACCGGCGACTTCGCCCACAACCCCGAGCCGCTGCCCGAGCACCTGCGCGACATTGCCAAGGTGCTCGAAAAAGGCTCGTTTGATATCGGCATTGTGGTGGACCCCGACGTGGACCGCCTCGCGCTGGTGAGCGAAAACGGGGAGATGTTCGGCGAAGAATACACGCTGGTGGCCGTGGCCGACTACGTGCTGCAAGCCAACGGGGGCGGCAACACCGTGAGCAACCTCAGCAGCACCAGGGCCCTGCGCGACGTGACCGAGCGGCACGGGGGCCACTACGCCGCCGCCGCGGTGGGCGAAGTGAACGTGGTGACCAAGATGAAGGAAACCCAGGCCGTGATTGGCGGCGAAGGCAACGGCGGCATCATCTACCCCGAGCTGCACTACGGGCGCGACGCACTGGTGGGCATCGCCTTGTTTTTGACGCACTTGGCCAAGTCGGGCCTCACCGCGTCGCGGCTGCGGGCATCGTACCCGGGCTATTTCATCTCCAAAAACAAAATCGAGCTGACCCCCGAAATCAACACCGACGCGGTGCTGACGCAGATGGAAAAGCGCTACGCCAAGCAGCCGGTGAACACAATCGACGGCGTGAAGATTGAGTTCGACAAGGAGTGGGTGCACTTGCGCAAGTCCAACACCGAGCCCATTATCCGCATCTACGCCGAGTCGGACTCGAACGCCACGGCCAACCACCTGGCCCAGAAAATCATTGCCGACATCAAGGAAATCATCGCTCAATAAAAGTTAATATTCAGCCCACGTTCATGCAGGTTGCTTACTTCGACAACGCCGCCACCACGCCCCTCGACCCCGAAGTGCTGGCGGCCATGCTGCCCTTTCTGGGCCAGCACTACGGCAACCCCAGCAGCCTGCACGGGCCGGGCCGCCAGGTGCGGGCCGCTCTCGAAAACGCCCGCAAAACGGTGGCCCACCTGCTGGGGGCCGCCCCGGCCGAGATTGCCTTCACCAGCGGCGGCACCGAGGCCGACAACGCCGCCATCTTCGGCAGCGTGCGGGCCCTGGGGCTGCGGCACGCCATTACCTCGCCCCTGGAGCACCACGCCGTGCTGCACCCCTTGCAGGCGCTGGCCAAAGCCGGCGACGTCGAGTTGAGCTACGTGCGCCACGACGCCCAGGGCCGCCTCGACCTGGCGCACCTCGACGAGCTGCTGGCCACCCACCCACGCAGCCTGGTGAGCTTGATGCATGGCAACAACGAAATCGGCAACCTGAACGACATCGAAGCCATCGGGGCCCTGTGCGCCCCGCACGAAGCTGTTTTTCACACCGATACGGTGCAGACGATGGGCCACTACCGGCACGACGTGCGGGCCCTGAAGAACCATTTTCTGGTGGGGTCGGCGCATAAGTTTCACGGGCCCAAGGGCGTGGGCTTTTTGTACACCCGGCCCGGCACCCAGGCCGTGCCGTTCATCCACGGCGGCTCGCAGGAGCGCAACGTGCGGGCCGGCACCGAAAACGTGTACGGCATTGTGGGGCTGGCCAAGGCCCTGGAAATTGCCTACCGCGACATGGCCGCCCACCGCGCCCACGTGCAGCAGATGAAAGACCGGTTCCTCGGCCAGCTGCGGGCTCAAGTGGCCGATGTCCGGTTCAACGGCTGCTCGGCCGACGCCGACCACAGCCTCTACACGGTGCTCAGCGTGAGCCTGCCGCCGTCGGCCATCAGCGAGATGCTGCTGTTTAATCTGGATATCAGCAAAATAGCAGCTTCCGGCGGGTCGGCTTGCACCAGTGGGGCCCAGGGCGGCTCGCACGTGCTCGAAGCCTTGGGGGCCGACCCCGACCGTGCCACCGTGCGCTTCTCGCTCAGCAAAATGAACACGGCGCAGGAAGTGGACTACGCCGTGGCGCAGCTGGCCAAGCTCTACCAGCCGGTCAGCGCCTGACCACGAGGGCCCTCGCCAACGCCAACGGAGCCGGAAAACATTGTTTTCCGGCTCCGTTGGCGTTAAGAACCGTCGGCCGGGAGCACTGGCTTAGGGCAAGAGCGTGACGCGGGCCGTGCGCACGGTGCTGGCCCGCTGCACCCGCAGCAGGTACACGTCGGCGGGCAGGCCCTAGGCGTCGAGCGGGAGGGCCCCCGCGCCGGTCGGGTAGCGGCGCGCTACCTGGCCGGTGGCGCTGATCAAATCGATGCTGGCGGGGCCGCTTCTCGCGGGCAGCACCAGCCCGATGGCCCCGCGGGCGGGGTTGGGGTACGCTTCCAGCGCCGGGCCGGCGCCCTTGCCGGCCCGCGCTGCCAACACCGATCCGGCGTAGCTCACGGTGCGCACCACCGAGCACGTTGCGGGCCGGTTGGCGCAGTGCACGGCCAAGCGGTAGTAGGCCACGCCGGGCACAGGCGTTTTGCCGCCGCTGTTGAGGTAGGTTTCGCCCGTGGCCTGGTACGTTGCCGCCAGGGCCCCCGAAGCGGGCTCCGAAAGGTCGACGCGGTGCCAGGTGGGGGCGAGGGCGGCCGCCGTGGCCGTGGCCAGCCCCGCCAGCGGCAGCACGCCCACGTAACATGCGCACGTCGGCCAGGCGGTAGTTTTGCTGGCCACGTCGTAGAGCGCCCGGCCCGTCACCCCGCTGAGGTAGTAGTTGGAGCTGGCGTCGCCGTCGCCCACAAAGTCGAGCACCAGGGCCAGGTCCCGACAGGCCCGTGGCCGGCCCCGGCGGGGGCGCCACGGCCCCCAGGCCGGTGGCCGCGGCCGTGGCCAGGTCGGTGCGGTAGAGGGTGGGCGAGGTGCTGGGGCCGGCCACTGGGGCCATCGGGTCCAACGGCTTCGTCTTAAGCCCGTAGATCACCGACGTATTGGCCGCGTCGTAGCCCAGGGCGTTGATGTTGAGGCCCGCTTCGCCGTCGGTAATCGCGCCGATGGGCGCCAGGGCCCCGGTGGTCAGCACCACTTGCAGGGTGGAAAAATTGTTGGCGCTACCGGGACACGCCGGCGTGACGGCAAAGCTATTGGTGGGCAACTTGAGCAAGGAGCCGCGTACTATTTGCAACAAATAGTATTATCGTGATAAATATTTTCAAGCTGAGAAGAAGGGTTGGCGTGCGATAATGTTCACCCAAATCCACCAAACAGATATTAATTCACTTATTTTATTAATTTTAATAAAAAAATCAATTGAACTAAATCAATATTTCATGTAACTGAAAATTCAATGTGCAACGTTGGGACGTTGCTCACCACTGGCCGTTGGCGCCTCCTCCGCCCGATTGTCCGCCCCCGAATGCGAAACCGTGGGCCGGGGCCGCCGCTACCCCGTTGGCCTGGGCCACCACCAGCGTTTCGAGGTTGAAGCGGGGCGGGGCCTCGTCGTCGGCCGCCGCGGTGAGGCCGTGGCGCGGGGTGCGCAGGTAGCGCAGGGTGGCCGCGGCTACGGCCAGCAGCACGGCCCCGGCCAGCGTCGCGGCCACGGCCGGCGGCAGCAAGGCGCGGTAATACCGCAGCGTGAACAAGGAAAACGCCACGGCCAGCAGGCCCGCAGTCAGCGTCAAACGGTCGTGATAGCGCAGTCCGTAGTACAGGTAGGCCAGCGGCACAAGCGCGGTGAGGCCGTAGAAAAGCGGCGCGAAGGGAATTTGCGGGGCGAAGGACAGGTGGCCCAAAGCGGCATTGCCTTCCCGCACCACCAAGTAGTTGCCGCCCAGGTAAAAGGCCGCCAGCGCCAGGGCCTTCGTGGTGCGCAGGCAGGTACGGTAGTAGAAATAGTGGGGGCCCCGGGCCAGGCGGCGCACGGCCGCGCCCGCCCCGGCCGCGGCCAGCATGGCCACAAACGGCAGCAGGGCCGGCCCCGCCGCCGTTTGCAAGGCCAGGTTGGCGGCCAGTGCCATGTAGGCGAGGAAGGCCAGCGCGGCGGCCAGCGGGTCGGCGTAGCGCACCGTGGCGGCGCTCAGCACCACCAGCCCGTACAGCAGGAACGGCCCCAGCCGGGGCCCGGCCAGCGTGTCGGCCCCGCCAACGGCCACCTGCGCCTGCACTCCCAGGCCCAGCAGCGCCAGCAAAGCCGCGTAGAGCAGGGCGTTGTCGTAGCCGGCGTGGTAGGGGCGCGGGCCCGCAATGGTCAATTCCAACACCGCCAGAAATCCACCCGCCGACAGGCACAGCCCCGCGGTCAGCACCGCCCCCGAGCTGGAGCCCCCCGGCAGCACCGCGAACAAAAAGCCGACCGCTGTGGCACAGCCCAGGCTGGCAAAGAAAAACAGCACCACCCGCAGCAGCCACGCCGGCCGGTAGTAGCCGAGCGGGGAGGCGGCATCGATGGCCGCGCGTTGGGTCTCGGGCAGCAGGCCTTGCCGGTGCCAGCGAGCCGCCGCCGCGCGGGCGGCCGCGTGCAGGGCCCAGGCGGGGTCGTAGGCTTGGATTCTGAATTTCATTTGGTAGGCGGGGCAATGCGCAGGATGCGCTTCAAATTGACGAGAAATGCCACCACGCCCACGGCGGTGAGGGGGAAGTACAGCAGGCCCAGGGCCAGCCCGTCTATCAAATCAAACACCTCAAATAGCAGGTAGGAAAACGCCACGTAGCCGAACACCGCGCCCATCAGCAAAAACAGGTACGACTGCGTGCGGCGCGCATACCACGCCAGGGCAGCGCAGGTGGCCAGCAGCACCGGCAGCACCACCCAGCGCGGCACGCCGGTTTGCCCCGGGCCCAGAAACAGGGCAGCCGTGAGGGCCACCAGGGCCAGGTTGCCGCCCAGCGACAAATAGGCAAAAGCAAAGTGGCGCTTGTGGTTCGTCAGGTCCGACCACAGCCCCAGGGCCCCCAGCCCCAGGCCCAACCCAACGGCCGGCCCGCTGAGGGCCGCGTAATCGTTATGGGCGTAGGCCGCCAGCGGGGCGATGCTCACCCCCACCCACGAAGCCAACGCCGTGATGGCCAGCGACAACACGCCCCGGTGGTCGAACGCATAAGCCACGCCAAAAAACAGCGCCGCGGCCAGCGCCGCCGCCAGCCCGTAGCGCGTGCCAAACAGCTGGTACTGCGCCTGCAAGTAGCCCTCCAGCACCAGAAACAGCAGGCAGCCGAGCAGCAGCAGGTACTCGGGCAGCAAGCCGGGGCTGGGGGCCGTGCCCCAAGTAAAAGCCGGCCGCCGCCGGGCCGCGTAGGCCAGGCATACTGCCATTAGCGCCGCGATGCCGGCCGCCACCACGCCGTGCCCAATGTGCTCCAGGTTCTGGTAGATGAGCACGCCCAGGCCCCCGCTGAGCAGCGTGACGCCGAGGTAGAGCAGCGCCCGTAGCTCGTAGTGCAGCGAAAACGGGCGCTGTCGCTCGTAATCGGCCAGGGCGGCGGCTTGGGCGGGGGCCAGCAGGCCCTTTGCCTGCAAATTATCCAAGAGGCGCTCGGTTGGGGAGGCGAACATGCGGGGCAAAAAACAAAAAACGTGGTTGCAATTTGGTCAATAATATAGAAATTCATATAAACACGCGCTGCCAAGTCCGGGGCCCGGCCAGCGTCCGCCCTCCTTAAATTTCTGGCCCCCAGCGGCCCGCAGCGTTGTTCCGCCGCCGGTAGTGTCATGTTAATTCGCCCCGCCCCGGTTCAACCACATCGGCTGATTTGCGTTTTTGTGCGTTGAAGGCAAGATTATCGTTTTCTGAACCCATTTGCTGCTGTGACCGAAATTCCAATTCAACGCAAAAAACCTCCGCTCAGCCCTTGGTTGCTGGTGGCCCTGGCCGCTGTGGCCCTCACGCTCGGGGCCTATTGGTTTCTGCGCCCCGCGCCGGCCGACGAGGCCGCACCGCCGGCTAACGCCACCCCAGCAACCCCCGCCGATTCGCCCACGGCCGATACCAGCGCCGCTGCCCGGTCGGCCGCGCCCGCGCCCGCTGCGGCTCCCGATTCGAGCGGTGCCCGGGGCCGCCTGTTGCAGCTGGTGCCGCCGCTTTCGGCGCTGGTCGACCGGGCCGAGCTGCGCGATGACGCCACCGTGCGCGAGCAGCGCGACAATCTCACCAGCGCCACCGCCCGCCTGGCCGACGGCGACGCCCGGGCCGGCCTGCGCCCCGGCCTGGTGGCTGCCGCCAACCTGCTCCGCGCCGTCCAGCAAAAGGCTTACCCGGCGCTGGACGGCGAAGCGGCGCGCCTGGTGCAGCAGGCCGGCCAGCTTTCCGGCCGCGACGACACTGCCGCCGAACGGCAGCAAAACCGCCAGTTCCTGCAAGCCGCCGCAGCCTTGCTGCAAGCCGAAACCGTCCCGCCCACTCCCTGATTTTCTTATGACACCCTCCATCAACCTGCAACGCCTGAGCGATTTGCCCGATTTTGAAGTGGCCGACGGCCACCCCGATGTGCGCGGCTGGGCGGTGCGCGGAGCCACCGGCACGGCCCTGGGCACGGTGCAGGAGCTGCTCGTCGACCCTGAGGCCCGGCAGGTGCGCTACCTCGACGCCCAACTCACGGTGCCCGAACCCAAGCGCGTGCTGCTGCCGCTGCGTCTGGCCTCGCTCGACCCGGAAACGACCAGTGTGTTCGTGCCCGCGCTCACCGACGCGGCCGCAGCGGCCTACCCGGCCTACGCCGAGGAGCTGCTGAGCCCGGCTTACACACAAGCCATGCACCAGGCCCTGGGGGAGGCTTCGTAGGCGGGCCTGGAGCCCAAAAAAAGGCCGCTCCCAAACAGGAGCGGCCTTTTTCATTCCGGCAAAAGCCGAAATTATTTTTTCACCTCGGTCGTGGTGGTCGTGGTGGTGCCGGCGGCGGGGGCCGTCATTTTGTCGGCGTTGTCTTTCATGGCGCCCGAAGTGGCTTCGCCGGCTTTCTTCACCGAGTCAGCTTTGGCGTCCAGGCCAGCGGCTTTGGCATCGGCGGAGGCCTCTACGGCGTCGCCTTCTTTCTTGGCGGCTTCTTCCTTTTTGCTGTCGCAGGAAGTGAACGCGAGCGAAGCAGCGGCCAGGGCGAGGAACAGAACGTTTTTCATGGGAAAGAGAAATTAAAAGGGTTGGATTTTCAGCTTGACCCCAAACCCCGGGCTTTGGCCACCGGTTTGGTTCAGTGGTTTATACTTCGTCGCTGAAAAGGTAACCTCACCCTTAAAAATTATTTCTTGCGGAACACGATGCCGATCGGTACGCCTTTGAAG
>JANXOE010000306.1 GCA_025353745.1 Hymenobacter sp. | reverse complement strand
TTTGCCGGCAGCTTCACGCTCGTCACGTTTGCGCTCACCAAGGCGCTGGGCAAGGGGCCGGAGCAAATCGGCCAGGCGCTGGGCGAGTGGCTCAAAGCCCACGAGCCCCGCGTGAGCGGCTTCAACGTGGTGAAAGGCTTCCTGAACCTGGAAATCGCCGATTCGGAATGGCTGGCCGTGTTTGAGCAGCTGCGCGCACAGCCGGCCACGGCCCCCGTGGCCGCCGGGGGCCCCCGGCGCGTGGTGGTCGAGTATTCGTCGCCCAACACCAACAAGCCCCTGCACCTGGGCCACCTGCGCAACAACTTCCTGGGCTACTCGGTGGCCGAGATCTTGAAAGCCACCGGCGCCACGGTGTCGAAAGTGAACCTGGTGAACGACCGCGGCATCCACATCTGCAAGTCGATGATTGCCTACCAGCGCTTCGGCCACGGCGAAACGCCGGCCAGCGCCGGCCTGAAGGGCGACCACCTCGCCGGCAAGTACTACGTGCTGTTCGAGAAGCACTACCGCGAGGAAATCAAGCAGCTCGAAGCCGAAGGCGTGGCCGCCGACATCGCCAAAAAGCAAGCCCCGCTCATGGCCGAGGCCCAGCAGATGCTGCAAGCCTGGGAAGCCGGCGACCCGGCCGTGAAAGCCCTCTGGAGCCAGATGAACGGCTGGGTGTACGAAGGCTTCGACGAGACGTATAAAAATATCGGCGTCGATTTCGACAAGTTCTACTACGAATCGGGCACTTACCTGCTGGGCAAGGAGCGGGTGGCGGAAGGCCTCGCAACGGGCGTGTTCTTCAAGAAAGAAAACGGCTCGGTGTGGGTCGATTTGCAGGCCGAGGGCCTCGACGAAAAGCTTTTGCTCCGCGCCGACGGCACCAGCGTCTACATTACGCAGGACCTGGGCACGGCCGAGCTCAAGTACCAGGATTTCGGCTACGACAGCAGCATCTACGTCATCGCCGACGAGCAGAACTACCACATGCAGGTGCTGCAAGCCGCGCTCAAAAAGCTGGGCAAGCCCTACGCCGAGGCCATCCACCACCTCAGCTACGGCATGGTGGATTTGCCTTCGGGCAAGATGAAATCGCGCGAAGGCACCGTGGTGGACGCCGACGAGCTGGTGCGCGACGTGGTGGCCGCCGCCAAAGCCGCCACCCTCGAAAAAGGCAAAACCGAAGGCCTCAGCGAGGCCGAGCTCGAAGAGCTTTACCACATGCTGGGCCTGGGGGCCCTCAAGTATTTCCTGCTGAAAGTGGACCCCAAGAAGCGGATGCTCTTCAACCCCGAAGAATCGGTGAGCCTGGAAGGGCACACGGGGCCGTTTATCCAGTATTCGCACGCCCGCATCGCCGCCATCCGCCGCAAAGCCGCCGAGCTGGGCATTGCCGAAACCGCCGATTGGAGCAGCATCACGCAGCTGGAAGCTACCGAGCGCGAGCTGGTGCAGGAGCTGGCCCGCTACCCCGCCGTGGTGGGCGAGGCCGCCCGCAACCTCTCGCCCGCCGTGGTGGCGCAGTACGCCTACGACCTGGCCAAGGCCTACAACCGCTTCTACGCCGAAGTCTCGATTTTTCAGGAAACCGACGCGGCCAGGCGCAGCCTGCGGGTGGCGCTGTCGGCCCGCGTGGGCGAGCAGATAAAGGCGTCGCTCGGCCTGCTGGGCATGCAGGTGCCCGAGCGGATGTAGGGCCGGGCGGCCGGCTTTTCGCCGCCCGCCCGGTAATGGCCAGGGCAATGAGGGCCCCCGCCAACGATTCAACGATTAGCGGGCGGCCGGCGAAAAGCCGGCCGCCCGCCGCTAATTTCCACCGACTATGAACAGCGTTGCCGTTTACTGCGGCTCCAGTGCCGGAGCCAACCCCGCTTTTGTGTTGCAGGCCCAGGCCCTGGGCGCGGCCCTGGCGGTCCAAAACCTCACCCTCGTGTACGGCGGCGGGCGCGTGGGCCTGATGGGGGCCCTCGCCGACGCGGTGCTGGCCCACGGGGGCCGGGTGGTGGGCGTCATCCCCACTTTTTTGGCGGATAAGGAGCTGGCCCACAAAGGCTGCACGGAATTGCACGTCGTCGGCTCGATGCACGAGCGCAAGCTGCTGATGGCCGACCGCGCCGATGCCTTCATTGCCATGCCCGGCGGCTACGGCACGCTCGAAGAGCTGTTCGAAGTCCTCACCTGGGGCCAGCTCGGGCTGCACCGCAAGCCCGTGGGCGTGCTGAACGTGGCCGGCTTTTACGACCACCTGCTGGGGGCCCTCGACCGCATGCGCGACGACCAGCTGCTGCGCCCCGAAAACCGCAACGCCCTGCTGCAAGACGACAGCCCCGCCGGCCTGCTCGCCCAGCTGGCCCACTACCGCCCGGCGCCGGTCGCGCAGTGGCTCGATCCGAGCACCACGTAGGGCCCCCGGGCGGCGGGCCGGAAACCTTGCGGCGGCCGCGCCGGTTGGTGCGGCAACTATCCTTTCAACCCCTTCAAAATCATTTCCATGAAAAATTCCCTTTTGCGCCTGCTGGGCCTGGGCACGCTGGCCGTGGCCGGCCTCTCGGCCATGACCTTCGCCACCCCGTCTAAAATGGAAACCACCGCCCCCGCGCCCGCCACCGTCTACGATTTCACCGTCAAAACCATCGACGGCAAAGACGTGAAGCTCAGCCAGTACAAAGGCAAAAAACTGCTCATCGTCAACACCGCCTCCAAGTGCGGCTACACGCCGCAGTACAAGGAGCTGGAGGAACTGTCGAAAAAATACGGCGACAAGGTAACCGTGCTCGGCTTTCCGTCCAACAGCTTCAACCAGGAGCTGGAGTCCAACAAAGAAGTTGCTTCGTTCTGCGAGAAGAACTTCGGCGTGACGTTTCCGCTGTTTGAAACGGCTCCCGTGAAAGGCGACGCCGCCACCCCGCTCTACAAGTTCTTGGCCGACAAGAGCAAGAACGGCGCGGTGGGCGAGGCCCCGAGCTGGAATTTCTGCAAATACCTGGTCGATGCCCAGGGCCACGTCGTCAAGTTTTACTCTTCGAAAGTGACGCCGCTGAGCGCCGAAATGGTGGCCGACATCACGGCCAAGTAATTTCTATCGGCCGCTGGCGCGACTTTCCGGAACGTCCTGCTGCGCTTGTCGAAGCAGGACGTTCTTTTGGCTTTTATCTTCGATATTTTCTTTATCACAATGTCTCCCTGGATTTCCGCGTTTCGCCCGCGCACGCTGCCGCTGGCGCTGGCCAGCATCCTCACCGGCGGCTTTCTGGCGGCGGCGGCGGGCCGGTTCAACGGCCCCGTGGTGGCGCTGGCGGCCCTCACCACCGTTCTGCTTCAAATACTTAGCAACCTGGCCAACGACTACGGCGACTCCCAGAACGGGGCCGACAGCGTCCACCGCGAGGGCCCCCAGCGCGCCGTGCAGAGCGGGGCCATCACCCCGGCCCAGATGAAGCGCGGGATGGCGATTTGCGGTTTGCTGGCCTTGGCCAGCGGCTTGGGGCTGCTGTGGGTGGCCCTGGGCGCGGCCCACTTGGGGCTCGTGCTGGGCTTTCTGGCCCTGGGCCTGGCCGCCATTTGGGCGGCGGTGAACTACACGGCGGGCAAGAATCCTTACGGCTACGCGGGCCTGGGCGATATTTCGGTGTTCCTCTTTTTCGGCCTCGTGGGCGTGTGCGGCACGTATTTTCTCCAATCCCGGACGCTGCCCCTGACCGTGCTGCTGCCCGCCGCCGCGCTGGGCTGCTTCGCCACGGCGGTGCTGAATGTCAACAACATCCGCGACATAAAGTCCGACGTGCTGGCCGGCAAAATCACCATTCCCGTGCGGCTGGGGGCCCGGCACGCCCGGCGCTACCACTGGCTGCTGCTGGTGCTCGGGTTGGGCTGCGCCACGGTGTTCGTGGCCCTCACCTACCACTCGCCGTGGCAGTGGCTGTACGTGTTGGCCGCGCCGCTCTTCCTCTTCAACGCCGTGCAGGTGTGGCAGCGCCAGGAATCGATGCAGATTGACCCGCTGCTGAAGCAGATGGCCCTGAGCACGTTGGTGTTCACGCTGCTGTTCGGGGTGGGGCAGGTGGTGGGGTAAATAAAGCATTGCGCGCCGCCGGGCGTCTACCACGAGGGCCGGGCCATATCGGTTCGGCGCTTCCCACTCATTACTTGTACAATGCCCCAAACTGTTTTCATCACCGGTACCTCATCCGGCATTGGCGCGGCCACGGTGCGCCTGTTTGCCCGGCACGGCTGGCAGGTGGCCGCCACCATGCGCAACCCCGCCGACGCGAAATTTGACGACCTGCCTAACGTGCGCGTCTACGCCCTCGACGTGACCGATGCCGCCGCCGCGCCCCGCGCCATCCAGCAGGCCCACGCCGATTTCGGCGGGCTCGACGTGCTGATCAACAACGCAGGCTACGGCTTGGCCGGCCCCTTCGAATCGGCCACCGACGAGCAGATTCAACAGCAGTTTGCCACCAACGTGTTCGGGGTTTTTGCCGTGACGCGGGCGGCGCTGCCCTTGCTGCGGGCGCAAAAGTCGGGCGTCATCATCAACGTCACGTCGGTGGGCGGGCGCACGGCGTTCCCGATGAACTCGCTCTACCACGCCACCAAGTTCGGCCTCGACGGCTTTTCCGAGTCGCTGTGGTACGAGCTGGCGCCGTTCGGCGTCCGCGTGAAAGTGGTGGCCCCCGGCGGCGTCGCCACCGATTTCGCCAGCCGCTCGCTGCAAATGACCATGGACCCGGCCGACGACGGCAACCCCTACGCCGGGCAGGTCCGCAGCGTGCTAAAAGCCTTCGGGGAGCGCGGCGGCGCGTTTTCCACCGCCGAGCAAATCGCCGAAGTCATTTACACCGCCGCCACCGACGGCACCCCGCAGCTCCGCTACATCGCCGGGACCGATGCCCAGAGCATCCTGGCCGCCAAAGCCCAGATGAGCGAAGGGCAATTCGCGGAAATGATCCAGCAGGGTTTCGGGTTGAAGTAACCAGGGCCCCGGCCGGCGCTTCACTTTGTGGGCGCCAGCTGTGCCCGAAATCGGATCCCTGGAAGCCGCCCTAAACGGCGTTTATAAGAGCTTAATATAATAAAAAGCGCCGCCGTTGCTCCAGCAACGGCGGCGTTTGGGCTTTGTGCGGGTTGGCTTTTTACTCGCCACCGGCGGCCGGCGGCCCGGCGGGGGGCGTCGCGCCGGTGGGGCCCTCCGGCCGGGGCCCGCGGTTGCGGCCGCCGCGGCTGCGGCGGCGCTCGCCTTCGGCCCGCGGCTCGCGGGCTTCGCCCTCGGGGCGCGGCTCGCGCGGCGGGCGGGGTTCGCCTTCCGGCCGGGGCCGGCGCTCGGGGCGGGCCTCACCTTCGGCGCGCGGGGGGCGCTGGTAGGGCACGGCGGGGGCGTGGCCGGCGTCGAGGGCGGCCAGGGCGTTTTTGGCGTTGGCCAGGCGCTCCTGGTGCTTGGGGTCTTTGGGGTCGGAGGCGTCGCGGCGGGGCGGGCGGCCGCCGTCGCGGGCCCCGTCGCGGCCGCCGCCTTCGCGGGGCGGGCCGCCTTCGCGGGGGCCCCCACCGAAACCGCCGCTCCGGCTGCTGCCGCCGTGGCCGGGGCGCGCCGGGCGGCCACCAATTTTGCCGCCCAGCCCGGCGAAGCGCTTGGGATCGAACTCCGGGGCGGGGCCCAGGCCCAGCTCCTCGGTGATGCTGCGCTTCTCCAGGTCGCGCTCGATGAGCTTTTCAATCTTCACCACCCGGTCCTGATCCTGGTCCGAAATAAAGGTGATGGCCGTGCCCTTGGTGGCGGCG
The DNA here is from genome assembly GCA_025353745.1 of Hymenobacter sp. Classification (GTDB taxonomy): domain Bacteria; phylum Bacteroidota; class Bacteroidia; order Cytophagales; family Hymenobacteraceae; genus Hymenobacter. Next base: position 13,471 of record JANXOE010000306.1, on the reverse strand, counting down.
CGGGCCGTGCGGCCGATGCGGTGCACGTAGTCCTCGGCCGCCCGGGGAATGTCGTAGTTGACGACGTGGCTCAGGCTGTCGATGTCGATGCCGCGGCTGAGCACGTCGGTGGCCACCAGGATGGGGAACTGCTTGTTTTTGAAGGCCCGCATGATCTCCTCGCGCTCCTCCTGGGTGCGGTCGGAGCTGATGCCGCGGGCCTCTACGCCGAGCTTGTTCACGGCCTTCACAATGCCGCCCACGGCCGCTTTCTGGCTGGTAAAGAGCACCATGCTCTGCACGTCCTGGGTTTTGATGATGTGCTCGAGGACGTAGATTTTCTGGCGGTCGAAGGCCATGTACAGCTGCTGGTCGATGCCGGCGGCGGGCTTCGACACGGCCAGGCGGATTTCCTCGGGATTTTTAAGAATCTGCTGCGAGAAATCGCGGATTTTGCTGGGCATGGTGGCCGAGAACAGCAGCGTCTGCCGCTCTTTGGGCAGCTGGCGCACGATGTTCAGGATGTCGTCCGAAAAGCCCATGTCCATCATCTTATCGGCCTCGTCGAGCACCAAGTACTTGATCTGATCGAACTTGACGTAGCCCATCTGCAAGTGGGCGATGAGGCGGCCGGGCGTGGCGATGATGATGTCGGCGCCGCTCGTCAGGGCCCGCTTTTGCTGTTCCCAGCCCTCGCTTTTGCCGCCGCCGTAGATGGCGATGCTGCTGGCCTCGACGTAGTAGCCGAAGCCCATCACCTGCTCGTCGATTTGGGTGGCCAGCTCGCGGGTGGGCACCAAAATGAGCGTGGTGGTGTGCCCGTGCTTGGCGTGCGAAATCTTGTCGAGCAGCGGCAGCAGGTAGGCGGCGGTTTTGCCGGTGCCGGTTTGGGCGCAGGCAATCAGGTCTTTGCCGTCGATGATTTTGGGGATGGCCTGCTCCTGCACGGGCGTGGCCTGCTGGTAGTTCATGGCGTCCACGCCGGCCAGCAGGTCGTCGTGGAGGTTAAATTCGTGAAACGTCACGGGACAGCTGTTTTAGAATGAAAAATTGGGCTGACCTCGTGCTTTTGGCCAGCAAACCGCTTGATTTGTAACAAAGGTACGGCCCCCGGCCGGGCCCCCGGCTTTTCCTTTCCAGGCATGTCGCTCGACCGTTTTTCCGCCCAGGCGGCCGCCTACGCGCGCTACCGCATCGACTACCCGGCCGCCCTCTACGCCTGGCTGCTGCCGCTGGTGCCCGGCCGCCGGCGGGCCTGGGACTGCGCCACCGGCAACGGCCAGGTAGCCGTGGCGCTGGCCGATGTTTTTGCCGAAGTCGACGCCACCGACCTCAGCGCGAACCAGTTGGCCCAGGCCCCGGCGCGCCCCAACATCCGCTACCAAACGGCCCGCGCCGAGCACACGCCCTTTCCCGACCACGTGTTCGACCTCGTGACCGTCGGGCAGGCCGTGCATTGGCTCGACGGCCCGCGCTACCACCGCGAGGTGCGCCGCGTGTCCCGCCCGGGGGCCGTGCTGGCCGAGTGGGGCTACGGCCTGGTGCAAATCAGCCCCGAAATCGACCCGCTCGTCCAGCACTTTTACCGCCACACCCTGGGGCCGTACTGGGACGCCAACCGCTGGCACCTCGACGACGAGTACGCCCGCCTGCCGTTTCCGGTGGCCGGCGTGCAGCGGGCGCACTTTGCCGAGCGGCGGCAGTGGTCGGCGGCGTGGTTCCTGGACTACCTGCGCACGTGGTCGGGCGTCCAGAACTACCGGCAGGAGCGGGGCGGGGACGCGGTGGCGCTGATTGCGGCGGAAGTGACGCGCCGGTGGGGCCCCGGCGCGCGAACGGTGACGTTTCCCGTGTTTGCGCGGGCCGGCCGCGTGTAGGTTCGCCGCCCGAGCGGCCCGTTTTTTGCCCGGCCCGGGTGCGCTGCCGGAAGCCGGGTTCGGCGGCCGGGGCCCCGGTGAAACCAGGGCCCCGGCCGTTTCCGTACTTCCGGCTTCGTACCATTGGGCGGGCAACGGCGTTGAAGCCGGTGCTTGTTGTCTCACGCCGCCACCCCGGGGCACTTTTTTTGCCGTATGGCCACCTCGCCCAGCCCACCGCCCGCGCCGCAGCCCGAGCTGCTCGTGCCCACCGAAGCCGCGCCCGCGGCCCGCCCGGCCACGGCACCCCGGCCCCCCAAAAAAGCGGCGAAATCTCCCAAAGTCCCCAGGGCCCCCAAAGCCGCTGCCCCGGCCCCCGAGCCCCCGGCCGAAGCCAGCCACAGCGGGTCCACGGCCACCAACGACGTGCCGACCGCCGAAGCCGGCTCGCCCGCCGCGGTGCCGGCCGACCGCCTCGACCAGATTTTTGACGGCCTCAAGGAGAAATCCACCGCCAAGCAGGCCATCTACCGCAACACCCAGGCCGCGTTCGATTGCCTGCGCCAGGTGTCGCAGGAGTTGGTGGTGGAGCTGAGCCGCAAGCTCACGCCCCTCGATTCGAGCGTGGTGATTGAGTACCGGCCCGTCAACGAGATGGAGTTCCACATCCGGTTTTCGGGCGATTTGCTGGTGTTCGTGATGCACTCCAACGTCGTCACCTTTGCCGACGACTACGGCCCCATGCCCAGCGCCTACGTGGCCGCCGATTTCCGGCGCCGCTTTTTTGGCCACATCATGGCCTACAACTTCATGGCCGACAGCATCAAGTACCAGCGCCTGAACGACCCGGGCTACCTCGTCGGCCGCCTGCTCGTCAACATCAACAACCACTATTACCTGGAAGGGGTGCAGCAGCTGGAGCTGCCCGACAACGACATGTCGGACAACTTGTTGACGCCCCGCATGATGCGCCTGTTCGTGGAAAGCGCCATGATTGCGGCCGTCAACAACGACCTCATTGCCCCGCCGCTGCCCGAAATCCAGCGCATCAACGTCAAGCAAAAACTGGAAAACCAGCAAGTGAGCCGCGGCAGCAAGGTGGGCTTCAGCTTCTCGCACCAGCAACTGTTTTGAGGCAGGGCGGCCCCCGAAGTCTGCGCTACACGCGTCCGTAGCCCACTTTGGCCCGCACTTTGGCCAGCACGCCGGCCCCGTACGCTTGTGCCCGCCGTGCCCCGATGGCCAGCTGCGCGTCAATTTCGGGCAGGTTGCTCATATAAAAGTTAAACCGCTCGCGCTCGGCGGCGAAGCGCTTCAGAACCAGCTCGTACAGGGCCTGCTTGGCGTGGCCGTAGCCGTAGCCGCCGGCCTCGTAGCGCTGGCGCATGTCGGCCGTTTCCTGGGGCGAGGCCAGCAGCGAATACAGCTTGAAGGTGGTGTCGGCGTCGGGGTTTTTGGGGGCTTCGAGCGGCGTGCTGTCCGACACGATGCTGCGGATGGTTTTCAGCAGCTCTTTTTCGGGCACAAACACGTCGATGATGTTGCCGTAGCTCTTGCTCATTTTCTGGCCGTCGAGGCCGGGGACGGTCATCAGCGCGGCGTCGACGCGGGCCTGGGGCGGCACCAGCGTGTCGCCGTAGCGGCTGTTGAAGGCCTGGGCGATGTCGCGGGCAATTTCGAGGTGCTGCACCTGGTCTTTGCCCACGGGCACGATTTCGGCGTCGTAGAGCAGCATGTCGGCCGCCATCAGCACGGGGTAGGTGAAAAGGCCGGCGTTCACGTCCGACAGCTTGTCCGATTTGTCCTTGAAGCTGTGCGCGTTGGCCAGCATCGGGTAGGGCGTGAAGCACGACAGGTACCACGTCAGCTCGGTCACCTGCGGCACGTCGGACTGCCGGTAGAACAGGTTTTTTTCGGTGTCGAACCCGCAGGCCAGCCAGGCGGCGGCCACGGCGTAGGTGTTCTGGCGGAGCACTTCCGGGTCGCGCACGGTGGTGAGCGAGTGCAAATCGGCGATGAAGTACAGCGAGTCGTTGGCCGGGTTTTTCGACAGCTCGATGGCGGGCAGGATGGCCCCGAGCAGGTTGCCGAGGTGCGGCCGGCCGGTGCTTTGGATGCCGGTGAGGATGCGGGACATGAGGGAAGTTAAAGTTTGAGGCGCACGCCCTGGTTGTAGGCGCGCACCAAATCGGGGAGCTGGGCCCGGGTGATGGCGTTGCCCACCAGCTGCCGCTGCAGCACGGGGTCGCCGGGGAACAGGCCGGCCACGAGCGGGCTCAGGGCCTGGCGGGCGTCGAGGCCCGGCGTGCGCTTGGGGCTGTAGACGAAAAACGCCGCCGTGCCCCGCTTGCGCAGCACGGCCAGCGCGATGTGGGCCTTCAGGGGCCCCATTTGGGTGATGTAATAGTAGTAAAATAATTCCACGGGGCCGCCCGTCACCACGGTTTCGAGCAGCGCCGGGTCGGCAAATTTCGCGTCGAAGCCCGCGCGCAGCCGGAAGCCGTCCTGCCGGGCAAACGCGTGGCCGTCAACCGTGAAAGCCGTCACCTGGGCCGGGCGGAAGCTGCGTTCCTGGTCGTTGCGGACGCCGGCCAGGGCCCCGGGCTTGTCGTCTTCGGCCAGCACCAGCTTCAGCGAAGCGTCGCCCTGGGCGCCGTTGGCCAGCTGGTAGTGGCCGGGCGCGAAGCTGAATTGGGCGCGCGCGAAGCTGGGCAGCAGCGCCAGGGCGAGGGCAATCGTAAAGGCCAACAAAGCCCGTTGAATAAAATGAGCCACTGGGTGAGCGTTGGGGCAGAGACGTTTAGACACTTGCATTTTCTGTTGCTTCCTCTTGCAGCTCCACCGTTTCTTCCGGCCCCAGGTACCGGTCAATCAGGAAATGGGCCAGGTACAGCACGGGCGTGAGCAAAATGGCCGCCGCGAATTTGTACCAGTAGTTGAAATTGGCTACGCTGACGACTTGCCCCAGGCTCCAGTTGCCGAACAGATAAAACGCCACGTATAGTACTACGAACGAGTCGACGAGCTGTGAAATCAGCGTCGAGCCCGTGGCCCGCAGCCAAATGAACCGGCCCCCGGTGGCTTTGCGGACGGCCTCGAAAATGGTGGCGTCGAGCACCTGCCCCACGGCAAACGCCACGACGGAGCCGATGACGATGCCCAGCCCCTGCCGGAAAATGCTTTGGTAAGCAAAATCGATGTTGAAGGGCCGGCCCAGGTTGACGGCCTTGTTCACGTCGAGCCAGAAATCGGCCGGTGGCAGCTTGGTGGTGAGGTAGATAACCCCAAACGCAAACAAGATGAGCACCACCGTAAGGTAGCTGATGCGCAGCACGCCGGCCTTGCCAAAGTACTCGTTGATGATGTCGGTGGTCACGAACACGACCGGCCAGATGAGCACGCCGGCCGTGAGGCTGCCGGGCAGGCCGATGAGCTTGTCGGCCGAGAAAATCTTGACGCCGATGATTTCGGCCAGCAGCGCGTTCACCAGGAAAATGCCGCTGAGGACCAGGTAGAGCTGCTGTTTTTTGTGGGCGGACGACGGGCGCATGCGGCGGGGCTAAAGGCTGACCGTCAACCCTTCCAGGGCCAGCTCGGCGGTGGGAAAAACCGCCTGTGCCTCGGCCAGCAGCGGGTCCAGGGCCTTGTAGCGGCTCGAAAAGTGGCCGATGAGCAAGCGGCCCACGCCCGCGTCGCGGGCCAGCAGGGCGGCCTGGCGGGCGGTGCTGTGGTGGGTTTGGGCGGCCCGCTCGCGCAGGTCTTCCAGGAAAGTGGCTTCGTGGTAGAGCACGTGGGCCCCGCGAATGAGGTCGGCCAGCGCGGGGGTGTAGAGCGTGTCGGAGCAAAAGGCGTAGCGGCGCGGCACGGCGGCGGGGGCCGACACGTCGGCGTGCCGCAAGCCGGGCTGCTGGTCGTCGGCGGCGAGGTCGTGGCCCTGGGCCAGCCGGCCGAGCTGGGCGGCGGTGAGGCCGGCGGGCAGGCGCTCCTTCAGCAGGCGGGGGCGGCGCGGCTGCTCGGCAAAGAGGTAGCCCGTGCACGGAATGCGGTGGCGCATGGGCAGCGACGCCACGGTGATGTGCGCGTCCTCGTACACCACGGCGTGGGCCTCGGTGTCGACGGCCACAAATTCCATCGCATAGGCCAGCTTCGTGCCCGACACCCGCATCTGGGCCACCAGCACTTCGTCGAGGCCCGGGGGCCCTACGATGGTCAGCGGCCGGGTGCGGCCCTGCAGGTGCAGCGTGCCCAGCAGCCCAAAAATGCCGAAGTAATGGTCGCCGTGCAGGTGCGAGATGAAGATGGCCTTCAGCTGGTTGAGGCGGCTGCGGTATTCGAGCAGGCGCCACTGGGTGCCCTCGCCGCAATCGACGAGGTAGTGGGCGCCGCCCACGGTGAGGGCCTGCGCCGTGGGGTGGCGGCCCAGCACCGGCGTAGCCGACGCCGAGCCCAGGATTCGCAGCTCGAAATTCAAAGCTTGTTACTGGTTGTCAGTTGTTAATTAGTAGTTGGCCGCAGCTGGCGCCGGGGCCCGAAAAAAATATTGGTTGTCAATCGCCGGCCCCAAGGCCGACGACTGACAACCAATAATGAACAACTAATTTTATTCTTTGTCCGTCAGGTCGCGCTCAATGGCGTGCAAAAACACCCGGTCGATGCCTTCCTCCACGGTGGGCAGGATGTGCAGTACCGACTCCAGCTTGCTGATGGTGATGAGCTTGAGCACGTGGTCTTGCAGGCCGGTGAGCACCAGCAGGCCGCCCGTGGAGTTGCACAAGCGGTTGGCGATGAGGATGGAGCTAAGGCCCGACGAGTCGGTGTACTTCACGTTGGACAGGTCCAGGATCAGGTTGTTGATGCCCTCCGCGTTGAGCTTCACGAACTCCGATTTGAGGTCAGGGGCAACGGTGGTGTCCAGCTTTTTCTCGTCGATGGTGATGACGGTATAGCTTTCCTTTTTATCGATGGCGTACTTCATACGACGGGCGCGTGGAATGGGTATTAGAAGCAACGAAGGTAAAGAAAAAACACAGATGGCTACCGCGCCGCCGGCCCCGCAAACGCGAGCGAGGCCCACGTGCTGAGCCAGTCGGCGCGGGCGCGCAGCGCGACGGGCGCATCGGCCATGTCGACGGCCGTCACCAGGTAGGGCCCCGGTCCGGAAAGACGTAACAGCACACGGCCGTTTTGGTTGGCGTGGGTGGCGAAATGCGTGGGGGGCTGGCCCGCCGGCTGCTGCTGCCACACCTGCACCAGGGCCCCGCGGGCGGGCTGCCCGGCCCGCAGCAGCCGCAGCGTCAGGGCCGCGCCGGGGGCCAGGCGGTAGGGGTTTTGCTCGGGCACCAGCTCCAGGGGCAGGCCCAGCACGCGGCGGTAGGCGGTGTCGGCGGCGGCGGGGCCCGCCTGCACCAGCGCCTTGGCGCAGCGGCGGTAGGCTTCGCGGCCGGGCAGGGCCTGCTGGGCGCGCTCCTGGCGGCGGCGCAGGGCGTATTCCAGGCCCTCGGCGCGCAGGTAGGCGGTGAATTTTTCGGCGGGCAGCTCGAGGAAGGCGCAGCGGCTGCGCAGCACCACCAGGTGCGTGCCGGGCCGGGCAAAAGCCACGGCCGTGCGGAACGTATCGGCCGGGGCCGTGCCGGGGGCGGGCGTCAGGTCGGTGGAGTCGGCGGGAGCGGGGCCGTAGCGCACGAAGCGCAGGATTTTATCGGCCCGGTTGCCCCAGGGCCCGCCCCGGAAATTCTCGCCCACCAAGGGCCGCACCGCCACCGCCTCGCCGGGCAGCAGGCGGAAGCGCGCGGGCGCGAGCCAGAACTCGTGCGCCAGGGCCCCCGGCGCGGCGGCCAGCAGCCAGGCCAGCCAACGGAAAGACGTGCGCGCCGCCATTGGGGCCCTACTGCCGCTCCAGCGCCAGGGCGTAGGCCCGGTCGTAGTACACGCGCAGGTTTTTCCAGTCGAACAGGTCGGCGTGGCTTTCCACGGTGTTGCGCTGCTGAATCCGCTCGCGGCGGCTCAGCAGCACAAACTGCCAGAGCATCTCGGTCAGCTCCTCGGCCGACTCGTCGAACGAGCGCTCCTGGCGGTGAACGACGAAAATGCCCTTCTGCTCGGGCTCGGGCACGTTTTGCAGCGCGTAGTCGCCGAAGCCCGAGAGGTCGCTCGTCACGGCGGGCACGCCCCGGGCCACGCACTCCAGGGGCGTGTAGCCCCAGGGCTCGTAGTAGCTCGGGAACACGCCCAGGTGGCAGCCGCGCACAAACTGCCCGTATTCCATGCCGAACAGGGGGGACGTGGTGGAAATAAAATCGGGGTGGTACACGATTTTCACCCGGTCGTGCTGGTAATTGAGCATGTTGGCGCGGCGCAGAAAATCCAGGATGTCGTCCTTGCCGTCGTCCACCAGGTTGTGGGTGATGATGGGGGGCAGCGCGTTCGATTTCCAGCTTTGCAGCGTGCGGCGGTAGCGCAGTTTCCAGTAGTCGTCCACCATCGAGCCCAGCTCGGGCAGGCGGTGGTCGGAGCTGGCGGCGGCGGCGTAAAACAGGCGTTCGCCCACCTGCTCTTCGATGGCGCGGCAGGTTTGGCGCACCTCTTCCAGCACGGCGCGGCGCTCGAGCACCTGCGGGTTGATGCTGGTGAAGGGCCGCTTGGTGATGAAAAACATCACCACCTGCACGTCGACGCCGCCCTGCCGCAAGCGGTAGTTGAGGCGCGCCAGGGCCTCCAGCGTCAGGTCGAAGCCCTTGTTGTGGTACTCGTAGCGGCCCGAGGTGAAGAAGTACAGCGTCTTGTCCAGCTCGAACGAATACGAGTGGAAAAAGTGGGCCATCACGAACTCGTGGATTTTGGCCTTGTACTGCTGGTGCAGGTTCTGGAACTCGTGGCCGGCCACAAACCGCTCGATGTTCAGGCCGTTGGGCAGCACGGCGTCCGGAATCCGGTCCAGCAAATAGATGCACTCGCGCACCGTCAGCTCGCTCACCGTGGTGAACACGTGGCTGCCGTGGGCGGCGGCGCGCTCCATGGTCACGGCCGGCTCGATGTTGAAGTGGCGGCTCTCGGCCTGCCAGTCCACGCGCATCAGGTGGTCGTAGAACTCGGGGTCGTTCATGGCCAGGTAGCGGCCGAGCAGCGTGGCGTGCGTCGTGAACACGAGGTGCACCGGCGTGCGGTCGCGCCGCAGATCCGGAATGGCCACGCCCGTCATCCACTCGTGGAAATGCGCCAGCAGGCGCTGGTCCGCGGCTTTTTGGGCGGCCACGGTTTGGATGAACAGCTTCGAGAGGGCCCCGAAGGCCACCACCTGGTGCAGGAGGTCGTCGTGGTCGGGCACCGAGATGCCGTGGCGCTCCCAGAGGTCGGCCTTGATCTGGCCCAGCCGGTCGTAGGCCTGAAAGGGGTTGAGGAGCACCACCCGGGGCCGCCCGGTCACAAGCCAGGTGCCGATGCAAATATCGTAGCCCTCGGCGCGCAGCTGGCGCACGGCCCTGGCGTAGGGGTCGGTCATCAGGTCGAGCTGGGCGTCTTCGTAGTTCTCGAACTCGCCCTGGGCCATCTGCGGGAAGTAGGGCCCCAGCAGGCAGTACCGGTCGCCCCAAACCGGCACGGTGGCCGGCACTTTGGAACGGATGACGGTGTAGATGCCGCCGACCTGGTTGCAGACTTCCCACGCCACCTCAATCAGCAGCGCGTCGGGAAACAGGGGCTCGGGGGCAGGGGCAGAGGAGTAGGGCATGGGCGGGTGGGAGAGGCCAGCAATCAGCAGCGGCGAAAGGTAAGCCGGCCCGCCAACACATGCCGCGCCCGCCGCCAAATATTTTTGGCGCGGCGCGCAGGGCCCTCACGGCAGGTTTTGCCCCGCCGGCCGGGCGCCCGGAGTAATTTTCAAGGCCCGGCGCTTCCAGCGTGCGCACCGATGATTTGGGAGCTGCCTTGGCCAGGGCCCGCGGTGCAGCCGTCGACGCGCTTGGCTTGGTCGGGCGGCCACCGCGTAGATTGCAGCCCCGTGGCGGGTCGCTACGGGCTCACCATGTTGTTCGTTTTCCTTATGACCCCCGACACCACCAACGTCCTCGCCCTCGGCTACGAGATTCTGCCGGTGCTCACCCAGCGCCGCAGCCCGCGTGCCTACACGGCCCAGCCCGTACCCACTGACTTGCTGCACTTGTTGTTCACGGCGGCTTCGTCGTCCGCTTCGTGCTTCGGCGAGCAGCCCTGGCGCTACATCGTGGGCAGCCAGGCGGCCACGCCCGAAGCGTTCCAGAAAATCCTGGCCAGCATGGGCGGTTTCAACCAGGTGTGGGCCAAAGATGCGCCCGTGCTCGGCGTGAGCGTGGCCAAGCTCACCTTCTCGCACGACGGCAACCCCAACGCCTGGGCCCGGCACGACGTGGGCCAGGCCAGCGCGGCGCTGGCCATCCAGGCCGCGGCCCTGGGCCTGCAAATTCACCAGATGGCCGGTTTCTCGCCCGATGCCATCCGGTCGTCGTTCGGCATTCCGGCCGACTACGAGCCGGTGGCCGTCTTCACGTTGGGCTACCCCGGCGACCCGGCCGCCCTGCCCGAGGCGCTGCGAGAAAAAGAAGTGGCCCCCCGCGTGCGCAAGCCCCTGAGCGAAATCCTCTTCGAAGGCGGTTGGCCCCAGCCCAAAGACGAGCGCTACGACCAGGCGCCGGTATAAGCTCAGTTGACAGCCAGCAATAAGTAAATCGAATCGGCCCGGAGCCGTCAACCACGAGCAAGAAACCCTGCTCGTTGTTGACGGCTCCGGGCCGATTCGCTTTATTCCTTGATTTACTTTACTGCGCCAGCACGAGCACGCCGTAGGGGGCCAGCGCCACGGTGCCGTGCCAGCCCAGGCCGTCGTAATCGCCCGGCTCGGCGGCGGCGCCCAGGGAAGTGAAGTCGCCGAACGAGCCGTCGTAGCCCTGCCAGTCGGAGTTGAAGCGGCAGGGCCAGTCGCCGCCGGCGGGCAGGCCGATGGCGTAGGCTTCGTGGGCCCGGTCGGCGAAGTTGACCACCACCACGGTCGTGTCGCCGGGGCCCCCGTCGCCGTCGGCCCAGCGGGCAAAGGCGATGACTTTCGCGTCGTTGTTGACGTGGAACACGCGGGTGTGCTGGCCGCCCAGGCCGCGGGTGTGGCCGTCGAGGTTGCGGCGCAGCCGGATCAGGTCGCGGTAGAGCTGCACCAGGCCCCGGAACTCCTCGGCCCGGCCCCAGTGCAGCGGTTGGTCGTCGCTGAACGAGCCGTCGGCCAAAAATTCCTGGCCCTGAAACAGCATGGGCAGGCCGGGGGCCGTGAGCACGAGGGCGGCTCCGAGCACGGCGCGCTTCTTGGGAAACCACGAATCGGCGGCCCCGGGCATGATTTCCTCCGGGATGCGGTGCTTGCCGTTGGCCACTTCGTCGTGGCTTTCGGTGTAAATCACGCGCCGGAACGCGTCGCCGTTGTAGGTCTGGGTGAGGGCCCCGGCCACGGCGACCATGTCGCGGTCGGCGTCGTTGGGCGCCGTGATGGCCGCGTGCACCGGGTACACGAAGGCCGAATCCCACTGCGCGTCGAAGCCCTGGCCGCCGTCGGCCACGGGGGCCGTGATGCCGTCGTTGCCGCGCATGTCCTCGGCGATGGTGATCTTCCAGGGCATGGTCTGGTCGATTTCCGCGTTGATCCAGCGCATCAGGTCCCAGCCCTCGGGCAGGTCGGCGCCGGGGTCTTCCTCGCCGTGCACGTTGCGCACGAAGGCGATGGCGTCGGCCCGCAGGCCGTCGACGCGGTAGTCTTCGAGCCACATCAGGGCGTTGTCGCGGATGTACTGGCGCACCTCGGGGCGGCCGTAGTCGGGGCGGTTGTCGCCCCAGGGCGTTTGGGCGCGCCAGTCGTTGTAGAAGTAGATGCCGCCCCCGCCGTTCTCGCTCCAGCCGTCGAACCGCCACAGGTCCAGGTCGCCGGGGCCGAAGTGGTTGTACACCACGTCGAGCACCACGGCGATGCCGTGGCGGTGGGCCGCCTTCACCAGCTCCTTGAACGCCAGGCCCCCCCCGTAGTCGCTTTCGAGCGCAAACGGGTTGGCCGGGTTGTAGCCCCACGAGCGGCTGCCCGGAAACTCGGTGGCCGGCAGCAGCTCGATGCAGTTGATGCCCAGATCGCGCAGGTAGGGCAGCTTGTCGATCGCGCTCGTGAACGTGCCCACGCGCTCCTGGTCCGGGGCGTGGAAGGTGCCCACGTGCAGCTCGTAAATCACCAGGTCGTTCCAGGCGGGCATCTGGAAGTGGTCGTCTCCCCAATCAAAATTCGGGTCGAACACCACCGAGTTGCCGGCCGAGCTGGTGACCTGGCGGGCGTAGGGGTCGTTGCGGCACAGGGTTTGGTCGCCGTTGACGATCTGGAACTTGTACTCGTCGCCGGGCTGGGCGGCGGGCACGTCCAGGGCCCAGTAGCCGTTCTCCTCGGCTTGCAGCGGGTCGGCGTCGGCCTTCCACTCGTTGAAAGTGCCGATGACGGCCACCGTGTCGGCGTGGGGGGCCCACACCCGGAAGGTGGTGCCGCCGGCGTGCGGCACGGCCCCCATGCCGGGCTGCGGGGCCCGGCGGGCGGGGGCCGCCCTGGGCGTTTGGGCCTTGGGCGCGGCGGGCGAAAGCGAAGGAGCGGAAGCGGACTTGGGGGATGAAGCGGTTGACATTAATAACAATAGAAAGCGTAAGGCACCGCGGGCGCGGCTGAAAATGCCGCCGCTGCGCGGCGGTGGCTGGCCAGTACGGCCAGCAAATGCTTTTGGTTGAACACGGGCGGGGGCCCCGGTGGGCAGTTTTCCCGCACCTTTGCGCGGCCCATGTGTTAAACCGCCCACCGTTGAAACGGTTTGCACCGAAACAAATCAGCATGCCCCGCCCCCGTCCCCAACCCCTCGTTCACGGCCTCTACGGCTGGACGCCCGCCTACGGCTACCGCTACATCCACCCCGCCAACCGCCGCGCGTTCGAGCTGCTGGAGCCGGTGGGTAAACTGTTTGAGAAAATCGGTGAAGACGAAGAGGGCGAGTGGCTCACCATTCGCTACGACGAGCAACAGTTTCTGGTGCGCCCCGAATTATTCAAGGAAATTTACCATGCTCCGAAGTTCAGCTTCGGCGATTCGGTGGAGGAGGTAATGCCTGCGCCGGGGCAGTACCGCCAATTCGGTCTCGTGTCCGACGTATTCTGGGATGATGCCACCGATACGGCTACCTACCAGATTGTGCAGCACAAGCGTAAGCTGCCGCGCGTGTTCAAGAGCAGCGAGCTGCAGACCGATTAAGCGCCGTACTTAATCACGTGCAGGGCAGCATCAAATCCCCACCGCAATGCCCAGCAGCACGCTCACGATGCCCAGCGCCAACAGCCCCAAGTACAGCGGCCAAGTAAATTTCAGCCAGTGCTCGAAGCGCACGCCGGTGGCGGCCAGCATGGCCATGAGCGTGCCGTTGGTGGGCGTGATAAGCTCGCAGAGGCCGGCTCCGTATTGAAACGCCAGTACCATTATTTGACGCGAAAGGCCGATAAGGTCGGAGAGAGGCGTGAGCAGCGGCATGGTGAGCGTGGCTTGGCCGCTGCCACTAGGCACGGGCACGTGCAGAGCCGTTTGCACGGCCACCATGCCCAGGGCGGCT
>JANXOE010000278.1 GCA_025353745.1 Hymenobacter sp. | reverse complement strand
CAAAAGAAATAGCCCACCCGAACAACATAAAAGAGCCCGCCGCGTCTGACGCGGCGGGCTCTTTTGGGTAGGTGCGTCGCAAAACCAGGCGGCCATCGAGGCGAGTGCACTGGCCGCTGCCGCCTTGGCTACTTTCGCTGTCGCGCATTCAGCGCCCCGGTCGAATATAGGGCCGCGCCAATGAGGATGGGCTGGAAAAATAGCCGCGCCAGTCGCTTCTTATCTGTATTGAGGCCGAAAGCGGAAAGGTGGTGGGTATACTGGTGAACGTTGCCGGGAAACACCGCGGCGTAGAACGCCGCCAGCCCCACGCCCATGCGCACCCGGTTTTTTCCTTTCAGCAACAGCAGGCTCAGTCCCAGCCCAACCTCTACCACGCCCGAGAGTAGCACCACGGCATCCTTGTCCAGGGGTACGAAATCGGGCACCTGCGCCTGGAAATCCTGCCGGACAAAGGTGAGATGCCCCGTGCCGGCCACTACCATAAAGGTGCCCAGCAGCCCGCGGGCCACGTTTTGCAGCGTGGTGGTTTTGGTTTCGTGTAGCATAGCTTTTGGGCGGGAATATGGGGCCCGTCTTCCAAATGTTCATAACAAAAAGAACTGCTGACCGCTCAGCCTGCAAGGGTCAATTTTTTCGCTACTAATTTCAGGTGTTAACCAGGTGTTTTCAGGCAAAATTTATGACTTTCCGCCATTCGTTCCGGTACTTTTCATTTTCTGGAGCTATGTTCCTGGTATTTATCAGTTCCTGTAAAAAAGATGAGCCCGCACTTGATACCAATACCAGCCTACTGGCAAGCCATCCCTGGTATTTATCAACTTTTGCCGACACCGACAATACCGTGACGCCAGCTAAGACAGTATTCTCTAGCTTTTCTGCTTATCGACTCGACGACACCTATCAGTTCAATGCCGATAAAGGGTTGATTTTTGATGATGGGGCTTTGCGGGCCACAACTACCGACGCTCAAATTACTACAGGCAACTGGCAATTTCAAACAAATCGGTCCAATCAACCGGGCCTGCTTATCACGCTGGGGCGAGCCGTTACGTTGGGTACCACCGGCATTAGTTCCACCACAGTTTATGATATTCTGAAGCTGAGCACCGATACGCTACGCTTACGCGCGGGCACCCAGGCCCAAACTGCGGTGGTCACGTTGGTAAAGTAGTTCGCCAACAGGGTATGTACTAGGCACCTTTTAATGCGCCTGTAGCCAGTTCCTACCCGTGCCCACCTCTACTTCCAGCGGCACGCCGCGGGGCAGCAGCAGGGCCTGGGTCATCAGCTCCTTGATTTTGGGGGTGATGTACTCGACCTCTTCCTGCACGGCGTCGAACACGAGTTCGTCGTGCACCTGCAAAATCATGCGGGTTTGCAGCTTTTCGGCGCGCAGCCAGTGGTAGATGTCGATCATCGCCATTTTGATGATGTCGGCCGCCGTGCCCTGGATGGGGGCGTTGATGGCGTTGCGCTCGGTGTAGCCGCGCAGCGTGGCGTTGCGCGAGTTGATGTCGCGCAGGTAGCGGCGGCGCTTGAGCAGCGTTTCGGCGTATTCGAGCTCGCGGGCGCGGTTGATGCTCTCGTCCATGAACTGCTTCACCGACGGAAATTCCTGGAAATACGTGTCGATGATGTCGGTGGCTTCCTTGCGGCTGATGCCGATGCGCTGGGCCAGGCCGAAGGCCGAGATGCCGTAGATGATGCCGAAGTTGACGGTTTTGGCCTTGCGGCGCATCTCGCCGTCCACCTCGCTCAGCGGCACCTGAAACACCTTGCTGGCCGTGCTGGCGTGCACGTCGATTCCCTGGCGGAAGGCCTCGATCATCGTCGCATCGCCCGAAAAGTCGGCCATGATGCGCAGCTCCACCTGCGAGTAGTCGGCGGCCAGCAGCAGGTGGTGTTCGTCGCGCGGCACGAAGGCTTTGCGGATTTCGCGGCCCTTTTCGGTGCGGATGGGGATGTTCTGCAGGTTGGGGTTGGTGCTGCTTAGGCGGCCGGTGGCCGTCACGGCCTGGTTGAAGCTCGTGTGCACGCGGCCGTCGACGGGGCTCACGAGCTGGGGCAGGGCCTCCACGTAGGTGCTGCGCAGCTTGGTGAGCTGGCGGTGCTCCAGAATGAGGCCGGCGATGGGGTTGTCGGCGGCGAGCTGGCTCAGGATTTCCTCGCCCGTGGCGTGCTGGCCGGTTTTGGTTTTCTTGGTTTTGGCGCCGCCGAGGTTCATCTTCTCGAACAGCACCTCGCCCAGCTGCTTGGGCGAGCCGATGTTGAAGGGGCCCCCGGCTTCGGCAAAAATCTGCCCTTCCAGCTCCTGGATGTAGCCCTGCAGCTCGGCCGAGTACTCGTTCATGGCCCCGGAGTCGATTTTCACGCCCTCGTACTCGATGCTGGAAAGCACCGGCACGAGCGGGTTTTCCACGGTGTTGAGCAGCTCCAACAAGCCCAGCTCCTGCAGCATCGGCTCGAACACGTGCTTGAGCTGCAGGGTCACGTCGGCGTCTTCGCAGGCGTAGTCTTTCACCCGGGCCGGGGGCAGGTCGGCCATCGTGATTTGCTTCTTGCCCTTGGGGCCGATGAGGTCGGTGATGGGCACCGGCGCGTAGTGCAGGTAGGTTTCGGCCAGCACGTCCAGGTTGTGGCGCATGTCGGGCTCGATGAGGTAGTGGGCCAGCATGGTGTCGAACAGCGGCCC
>JANXOE010000225.1 GCA_025353745.1 Hymenobacter sp. | reverse complement strand
GCTCCTCAACCCGCCAACCCGCGTTGGCCCTCTTTTATGCTCGACGTCCTCGTGATTGGGGCCGGCCCCGTGGGGCTGGCCTGCGCCCTCGAAAGCCAGCGCCGCGGCCTCGCCGTGGCCGTGGTGGAGAAGGGGGCCCTGGTGAATTCCATCATCGGCTACCCCACCAACATGGAGTTTTTCTCCACGCCGGAGCTGCTCGAAATCGGCGGCTACCCCTTCCCCACCAGCCACTACAAGCCCCTGCGCGAAGACGCCCTGGACTATTACCAGCGCGTGGCCCGCTCCGAAAAGCTCGACCTGCGCCTGCACGAGCGGGTGCTGGGCCTGGCGGGCGAGCAGGGCAATTTTGTGGTAACGACCGACAAGGGCGAAATCCCGTGCCGCAACGTGGTCGTAGCCACCGGCTTCTACGACCTGCCCAACCCCCTGAACGTACCCGGCGAAGACCTGCCCCACGTCAGCCATTACTACAAAGAGCCGTACCTGCACGTGGCGCAAAGCGTGGTCGTGGTCGGGGCCAAAAACTCCTCGGCCAAGGCCGCCTTGCAGCTCACCCGCGCCGGGGCCCGGGTCACGCTCATCGTGCGGGGCCCCGCCGTCAGCGATTCCGTGAAGTACTGGATTCGGCCCGACCTGGTGAACCGCATCGCCGAAGGCAAAATCACCGCCTACTTCAACACCACCATCGCCGCCATCCGGCCCGGCGCCGTGGACGTGCTCACCCCCGAGGGCCCCCTGGCCGTGCCCACCGATTTCGTGTACGCCCTCACCGGCTACCACCCCGACGAGGCCCTGCTCGGCCGCCTCGGCGTGGAGCCCGACCCGGCCGACGAGGCCCGCGCCCCGCTCTTCGATCCCGCCACCCACGAAACCACCCAGCCCGGCGTGTTTGTGGCCGGCACCGTGTGCGGGGGCCGGGCCACCAGCCGCTGGTTCATCGAAAACGGCCGCCACCACGCCCAGCTCATCGCCGCCCGCATCGCGGCGCGCGAAGCCGTCGGCGTTGGCGTGGGCATCGGGTAGGCCGCGGCCAAACCAAGGCCCACAAAAAAGCGCCTTCCCCGGCCGGGAAAGGCGCTTTTTTATGGGAAGACCCAAGGGAGCTGGCTACGGGAAGGTTACGCCGCGGTAGTCGTTGGCGTTCACGCCCTGGAAGCTGCTGCCGTACTTGGCGTTGATGGCTTTCAGGATTTCGTTGGCAACGACGGCGTAGCCGCGCGGCGTGGGGTGCACCCCGTCGAGGCCGAACAGGTTGCCCGACACGTAGGCGGCCGTGTTGTTCACCCCGTTGGTCGCCAGGCCGTTTGCGGCCACGGAGCGGAAGAACGAGTTGGCATCGAACAAGGCCAGGCCGTGGGCGCTGGCGGCCGCCATCAGGGCGCTGTTGTAGGCGGTGGTGGCGGTGGCCACGGCCCCTTGCTCCACGTCGTCGAGCACGAAGGCGCTCGGGATGGGGTTGCCCGCCGAAACCCCGAACGCGGCCGTCGTGTCAACCCCGATCGACGCCAGGTAGGGCGCAAACAGCACCTTCGGCAGATTGCTTTGAGCGAAAATGTAGCGCCAGGGGGCCGCCGTGGGCTGGCCCAGCAGCCCCAGGAAGGGCGACGCGGTGAGCGTGAACAGCTGCCGCCCGCCGCTGGCGTCGCGGATGTCGGCCGTACCAATTTGCTTGCGGTTGCCCGAAGCGGGCCCGCCGGGCGCGGCGCCGGTCATAATCACGAGGCCCGGGACTTTTTTGGCCGTGAGCGTGGCCTTGAGCACCGGCCCCACGGTGGTGAAGAACGGAATGCCCGACACGTCCGGAATGGTGGACACCACGCCTTTGGCACCGCCCGACGTGAGCACGGCCAGGGCCCGGTTGGCTTTCAGCTTAAACGTATCGGCGTTGGTGATGACGGACGAGGGCGAAGCGCCGCCGGTTGTGGCGTAGCCCAGCACGTCGTTGTTGCCCAGCCAAAAGGTAAAGAACGTGGGCTTGAGCGCGGCAACGGTGGCCTGAATGCGCTGCAAATACGTTTGGTAGGGGTTGGCGTCGGGCGTGATCCGCTCGAAGTACGGGTTGCCCGCCACGCTGCCGTAGCCCGGCGTTTGGATGTCGGCCATGAGGATGCCCGGCACGGCCAGGTTGTTCACCGGCTCGGTGAACTTGGTGTAGAGCGGCCGGGAGGGCCCCTGAAACGGAATGGTGACGCCCGGCGCGACGGGAATGTCCTTCAGCGGCGGCGTGTACAGGCCCCGCACGGCCAGCTTGGTGGTCACGGGTGCCACGGTGGGCGAGCCGTTGGCGAAGCCCGCCAGGCGCAGGTAGCCCGAGCCGTTGGATTGCGCCTCCGTGAACAGCGGCTGCACGAACGCGCCGCCGCCCACCGTGGCAAACTGCTGCGACAGGATGTTGGGGTACGAATTGAGCTGGCCTTCGCGGTAGAGGCCGCCGTCGGCGTAGCCCGCCGTGAGCGAGTTGCCCACCGAGACGTAGGTGGCAAAATTGGCCGAGCCCGGCGACGCCGCGGGGCTGTCCAGCGTGGGTTGGCAGCCGCCCAGCACCAGGCCCAGCAGGCCCAGGGCCGGCACGGAATATTTAAAAATCTGATTCATATCCGTTTGAATTTGTATCGAAAGGAAAAAGCGTTAGAACGAGTAGCGCACCCCGATGCCGGGAATGAAGATGTCGGTGCGGTAGGTGCCGGCCACCCGGTCGGTGGTGCCGTTGCTGATCAGGTCGTCCTGGGTCTGGGTGCGCTTCACGAAGCGCTCAAATTGAAACGAGGCGTCGATGCCCAGGTGCGGCGTGGGCTGGTACGTGACGCCGGCCGTGCCGATGACGCGGTCGGCGTCGGGGGTTTCGGGCGTCACGTAGCCGTCCTTCACCGCCGCGAAGTCGTAGGCCGTGCCCAGGCGCAGAATCAGCTGGTCGGTGGCCTTGTACTGGCCGCCCAGGCGGAACGCCAGCGCGTCCTGGTAGTAGCGCTTCGAGCTGCTAATATTTTTGCCACCGATCAGGCCGGAGTTGGCGGGGGTTTCGGGGCCGGCGTTGCCGTTGTTGCCGGAAAAGGCAAAGTCGAGGGTGCGGTAAGTGTTCCACATTACCAGCGAGGCATCCAAGCCGATGGTCAGCTTGTCGGTGGGCATCACGCCGATGCCAATGGCGGCCATCGCCGGCAGCGGCAGCGTCGAATCAAAGCTGGTAGCCGTGAACTGGCTGTTGATGGCCCCCGCGCTGGGGCTGCCCGCGGCCGGCAGGCCGGCCAGGCTCACGTCGCCCCCTTTCAAGCGGGCTTCGATCTGCGAGCGGTAGCTGATGCCCACGCTCAGCTTGTCGGTGGGCTTCAGGAAGATGCCCACGTTGTAGCCCACGCGGAAGTCGGCCTTGCCGTCGAGCGTAAGGTGGGCCGGGCCGGTGGGCAGCGGCAGGTCGCGCTGGATGTTGGCCGAGCCGTAGGCCAGCATGGTCAGGCCCGCGCCCACGCTGAAGCGGGGCGAGAAGGCGTAGGAAAACGTGGGCTGCACGTACACCGCCTGCAAATTAATCTCGGTCAGGGCGTAGCGGCCCTCCCACTGGTCGGCGTAGCGCAGCTGGCTGCCGTAGGGCGTGTACACGGCCACGCCAAACTTGTACTTTCCTTCTTTGGGCCCGAAGCTGGCGTACAGGTTAAAGGGCGTCACCACCAAGGGCTGCAGGTGGCGCTCGGGGCCCCCGTTGCTACTCATGTAGGTGCCGCGTGCAAGGGCGAAGTTGGCACCCACCTGCACGCCGTTTTCGCGCACCATGGCCAGCGCGCCGGGGTTGTAAAACATCGCGGCCTGGTCGAGCGACAGGCCCACGCCCACGCCGCCCATGCCAATGTTTTGCTGCCCGCCCAGGTTCACCTGGAAGCCGCTGGCCGAGGCCGCCGCGGCACTGCCCAGCAAGGTGCCCCCCGCAAGGAGTAGAGTTTTTATCGTCATAAAGAAAGGAGTTGGGGTGGGGGTTGTTTTCGGGTCTTAAATGTAATGGAAAAATGCGCAATCGTTTTCCAAAATTATTCGGCGTGCCGACTATTATAAGCTGAGCCTAAAGCTTGGTGCAGCCAAAGGGCGGCGGGCCTCGTATTTTTGTATCATTCAATTCATTCATCGCACTCCCTGGCCCCGGCCTTTCCCACCGTATGATCACCGACACCACTTCTATCTACCAGCTTAGCGAAGAGCAGCTGGCCGTGCGCGACGCCGCCCGCGAATTCGCCCAGTCCGAGCTCTGGGCCGGCGTGATTGAGCGCGACGAGCACCAGAAATTTCCCACCGCGCAAATCAAAAAGATGGGCGAGCTGGGGTTCATGGGCATGATGGTGAGCCCCGAGTACGGCGGCAGCGGCCTCGACACCGTGAGCTACGTGCTGGCGATGGAAGAAATCAGCAAGGTCGACGCCTCGTGCTCGGTCATCATGAGCGTCAACAACTCGCTGGTGTGCTGGGGCCTGGAAGCCTACGGCACCGAAGAGCAGAAGCGCAAGTACCTGCCGCGCCTGTGCTCGGGCGAAATCATCGGCGCCTTCGCCCTGAGCGAGCCCGAAGCCGGCTCCGACGCCACCAGCCAGCGCACCACCGCCGAAGACATGGGCGACCATTACCTGCTGAACGGCACCAAGAACTGGATTACCAACGGCACCACGGCCTCGGTGTACCTGGTCATCGCCCAAACCAACCCCGAGCTGAAGTCGCGCGGCATCAACGTACTGATCGTCGACAAGGACTCGCCCGGCTTCCTTCAGGGCCCCAAGGAGAACAAGCTCGGCATTCGGGGCTCCGACACGTGCTCGCTGATGTTCACCGACGTGCGGGTGCCCAAGGAAAACCGCATCGGGGCCGACGGCTTCGGCTTCAAGTTCGCCATGCAGGTGCTGGCCGGCGGGCGCATCGGCATCGCGGCGCAGGCCCTGGGCATCGCCTCGGGAGCCCTGGAGCTGAGCTTGAAATACGCCAAGGAGCGCCAGGCCTTTGGGGTGCCCATTGCCCAGCACCAGGCCATCCAGTTCAAGCTTGCCGACATGGCCACCAACGTCGACGCCGCCCGCCTGCTGTGCCTGCAAGCCGCCGCCGACAAAGACCGGCACGCCGACTATGCTAAATCCGGGGCCATGGCCAAGCTCTTCGCGTCGAAGACGGCCATGGACGCCGCCGTGGAGGCGGTGCAGATTCACGGCGGGTACGGCTTTGTGAAGGAATATCACGTCGAGCGGTTCATGCGCGACGCCAAAATCACCCAGATTTACGAGGGCACCTCCGAAATTCAAAAAATTGTAATCTCGCGGGAAATCCTTAAATAGGCAGAATTGCCACATTTTCAGATTATTTGCACAAAACCCAGGCATTTTTTGTCTGGGTTTTTAGTTTTTCTCGCTGTTTATCTGTTGTATTGCACTAGGATTTTAACGCTTGCTAGAATTTGTACTGGTACAACTACTACTAACCGGCTCACTACGGCCATAAAAAATGGAAGATTACAATAAAGTCATTGAATCGTTAGGGGTCCGCTACATCAAATCCAAAAATTTGGTGTTGCAGCAGCCCTTCACTGTGCGCAATTCATATGACGTCGGCAACACCCTTATTTTATTGCACAAAGGCCGCATCTCGTTTGGCGAAGACTCGCACGTGGTCGAAGAAGGCGAAATGCTTTTCATTCCCGGCGGCCGGGGCACGCGGGTGGGCTACGGCAGCGAGCCGGGCGGGCGTGTGATTACCAACGACGACCTGATTACGAACAAGGACAAGTTTTTCTCTTCCAACGACAACCTGGAGCTGATCGGGGACGCCGAGCAGAGCCACACCTTCGTGAGCTTCGATGCCAAGGTGTTCGACTCGGTCAACTTCTTCGCGTCGCTCGACGTGCCGGCCTTCCTCATCACCAACAACCAGAAGCTCGCCAACCTCATCGTGCGGGTGGTGGAGGAGAGCATCCAGGACCTGCCCGGCCGCGAGCGGCTCATCAACATCTACACCGAGAACATCGTGGTGGAAGTGGTGCGCTACGTGCTGCGCAACAACATGTTCGTGGAGCAGCTGGCCACCAACAGCACCTACTTCAAAGACCCGCGCCTGATTGACCTGTTCAACTACATCAAGGAGCACCTCAGCGGCGACCTTTCCAACAAGGTGCTCAGCGGCGTGGCCAACGTGAGCGAGGATTACGTGGGGCAGTATTTTAAGATGCTGACCAACATCAACCCGCAGGACTACATCGAATACCAGCGCATGGAGCGCGCCGTGTTCCTGCTGCGCACCACCAAAAAGAGCATCCGCGAAATCGGCAAAGACGTGGGCTACAAGGATACGGCCTACTTCTGCCGCCGCTTCAAGATGATGTTCGGCATCCCGGCCGGGAAGATGCGCCGCCGCGAATCGGCGATGAACATCTAAGGCAATACCCAAACAAGCAATCGGTTGCAAAAATCCAGCGCTTGGCCAAGGACTACACGGCCCCGGCGCAGTGTAGTCCTTTTTTGTGTAATAAGTAATGGTGACGAAATGCGCCGGCTTTCCCCGAAAAGTCGCTCAATCTAACCTTTGAGCCGCCACCGCGGCCCCGCGCACGGCCGCCACGGCCTCGGCCAGGAACTCGGGGGCCTCGGCAATGCGGTTGCCCACCACCACCACGTCGGCGCCGGCGGCCAGGGCGGCGGCTATCTTCTCGCCGGTGTTGAGGCCCCCGCCCACGATGAGGGGCGTGGCCACGGTGGCGCGCACGGCCGCAATCATGGCTGCCGACACGGGGTGCAGGGCCCCACTGCCGCCGTCGAGGAAGGTGAGGCGCAGGCCGAGCTGCTCGCCGGCCAGGGCCGTGGCGGCGGCAATGCCGGGCTTGTCGTGCGGCAGCGGGACGGTACCGCTCATGTACGAAGCCGTGGTGGGCCGGCCGCTATCGACCAGTAAATAGCCGGTGGGCAGCAGCTCCAGGCCGCTGGCGCGCAGACGCGGGGCGGCCACCACGTGCTGCCCGATGAGGAACTCGGGGTTGCGGCCCGAGATGAGCGAGAGCAGCAGCAGGCCGTCGGCGGGGCCCTCCAGGTGCAGGCTGTGGCTGGGGAAGAGCACCACCGGCACGGCGCTGTGGGCCTTCAGCAACGCCAAAAGGGCAGCCTGGTGCGCGCTTAGCACCAGGCTGCCCCCAACAAAGAAATAATCGACGGGGTGCGCTACCGTCCGGGCCAGCAGGTCCCGCAGGCCCGGCTCGGTGAAATCATCGGGGTCGAGCAACACGGCCAATGCTTTGCGGCCGTGGTGCCGACGGGCAATAAACGAATCAAGCAGGGTGCTGGCGGGGGGCATCCGTGGAGCTGGGCTGGGCGGAAGGAAACGGCTGAGCGGCCCCCGCACCGGCGGCGGCCGCATCGGCGCGGGCCGCAAGGTCGGGATTTTTGGGCGCTTGTGCTTCCTCCACCGCCGCTTTCACGGCCGAGCGGCCGCCCAGGGCCGCCAAGCCCGCCGCGAACGCCTGCGAAAGCAGCCCGCGGACGGCTTCCGACTGCCACGCCGCTTTGGCCAAGGTTCCCAGCGTTTCGGTTGCTCCGGGGCTAAGCAGCGGCTTGCGGGGAAACGGCGCTTTTTTCTGGGGGCCCTGCTGTTGATCGACTTCCTTGGGCTCCGGCGCTGCTTTTGGGGCCGGTTTCGGAGTGGGGGCCGCAGCCGCGGGCTGGGGCTCGAAAGGATCGGGCTCGTGCGCAGCGGGCCCCGGCCGGGGCCCTGCTTCGGCCTCGTCGAAGCCCAGCGCTTCCTGGAACACGGCCGCCGAGGCCGCGGCCGACTTGGGCCCGTTCGGGTCTTTAGGGCCTTTTTTACCTTTTTTCCCTTCGGCCGGGCCAGCAGTCGGGCCAAATTCGTCGTCGAAGCGGCGGGGCTTGGTTTTCTTGTGGCCCAGCAAACGGGTAATCAGCCACACGCTACCGGCCACGCCCGCCCCGGTCAAAGCAAACCGGCCCACCTGGGCGGTTTTTTCTTTAATTTGCTCGACATCACCGCGCAGGGCACGCTCGTACTCAAGCTTTTTTTGTTCCAGAAACTCTTTTTCGTCCTCGAAAAGCGGGTTGTGCAGGTCACTCATGGCGAAAGAATAGGGGTAAGAAAGTGAGCTTAGCGCTTATCGGCTTTGTAGATGGTGTCTTTCAGCGTTTTGTCGGCCAGGCTTTGGAAAGCCTTTTTGTCGACGCCCACCAATACCAGCACCAGCAACAGCAGGTAGAAGCCGGCCACGGCGGCAAAGCCGAGCGACGGGCTGTTGAAAACCGTGTTCAACGCCAGCGCTGCGTACAAGTTTAGAAACAGAAAAAACATCAACCCAAAAAACGCAATAAACGCACCATGCAAAACATTCACAAACAGTACATTGACGCGCTGTTGCAATTCCAGCCGGATCAAATCGATCCGGGTGTCGAGGTAGCCGGTGAGGTTGTTGAGGATGCTGTCGGGGCGCGGGGCGGAGGATTGGTCGTCGTGGGCCATGTTGCGAAAGAAGAAGCGGAGAAATAGCGAAAACCGGCGCCAATGGGCGGCACCGCGCCACTTCTACGCAAAACTGCGGAACGGGGCTGACTTTTGCCGGCGGCGGCGGCGCAACTCCGGCGGTTCCTTTGCTGTTGCGTTTGCTTTGCGGCCCCCGGGGCCCTGTTCTGCTTTTCGTTTTCTTGTGAGCCAAACCCACTACCAGGTGCTGGGCGTTGCCCCCACTGCCTCAGCCGCCGACGTAAAGCGTGCTTACCGGCTGCTGGTGGTGCGCTACCACCCCGATAAGCACGGCGGCGACACCCGCTACGAGGAGCAATTCAAGGCCGTGGCCCTGGCCTACGGGGTGCTGGGCGACCCCGGCCGGCGCGCCACCTATGATTTCCAGCTGGCCCAGGCCACCCGCCGCGCCGACGAGGAGCGGCGGCGCCAGCAGTTCCGCCCCGCCGGCCAGCACGTGTACGGGGTGCCCATGCCGCCGCCCGCGCCGCTGCGCACGCGCCCGCCCGCCAGCAGCCGCGAGCGGCACTACCAGGCCATTCCGCGCCAGCGCGTTCGCTTCGTGCGGCGCGACTGGCTGCTGACGCTGGCGTTTCTGGGGGCCATGGCGCTGTTCAGCTGGTCGGTAAAGGCCACGATGGACCGCGTGACCGCCAATGCGCACTACCGCGACGGCATCGCCGCGTACGCCGCCGGCGACTGGAACACCGCTTATTACGAGCTCAATCAAGTCCTTGACTTCCGGCCCCAGGCCGCGGCGGCTCTGCGCCGCCGCGGCGAGCTGAAGCTGCTGGTCAACCACGACCCCGCCGGGGCCCGCGCCGACCTCCGGGCGGCCGTGCTGCAAAAAAATTCGCCGGCCGTGGCGGCCCGCCTCCGCTACTACCTCGGCCGCTGCGAAACCGAGCTGAACCGCCCCGCGCTGGCCGACGCGGAATATTCGAGGGCCCTGGCCCTCGACCCGGCCCTGGCCCCCGCCTGGCTGGAACGGGGCCGGGGCCGCCTGCTCGACCTGCGCCGCCCCGCCCCTGCCCTCGCCGACTTCGACCGCGCCCTGCGGCAGCCGCCCGCCCGCGGGCAGGCCCCGCCCTGGCGCGCGGTGCAGCTGCGCGGCCTGGCCCTGGCGGCCCTGGGCCGCTACGCCGACGCCCGCACCGCGTACGAAACCGCGCTGCTGGCCCGCCCGCGCGACGGGCAGACGCACTTCCTCCTCGGGCGCCTGGCCCAGCACCTGGGCGACTCGGCCGCGGCCTGCGAGTTTTTTCGCCGGGCCCTGGCCCTGGGCTACGCCTACGCCGCGCCGGCTTGCAAGCAAAGCTGCCCGTAGCAGGGCCCCAATGCAAACAAAAAAATCCCCGCCGGCCCAAGGCCGGCGGGGATTTTGTTTTCAAAAACGGCTGCTTAGTTAGGCATCAGCACGGTGTCGATAACGTGAATCACGCCGTTGCTTTGGATGACGTCGTAGGTCGAGATGGTGGAAATGCCGCCTTTCTCGTCCTTCAGCACGATGTTTTCCGGGCCGTTCATCATGGCGGTCAAGGTGCCGCCGCTCACGGTTTTGAGGGCAGCCGTGCCTTTGCCGGCTTTGATGGCCGCCTTAATTTTAGCCGACGTCATGTTGCCGGCCACCACGTGGTAGGTCAGGATTTTGGTCAGCGTGGCTTTGTTTTCGGGCTTCACCAAAGTTTCCACGGTGCCGGCGGGCAGGGCGTTGAAGGCGGCGTTGGTGGGGGCAAACACGGTGAAGGGGCCCTTGCCTTCCAGGGTTTCCACGAGGCCGGCAGCTTTCACGGCGGCCACCAGGGTGGTGTGGTCTTTCGAATTCACCGCGTTGACCACGATGTTTTTGGAGGGGTACATGGCCATGCCGCCCACCATCACGGTGCCGGGAGTCATCATGGCTTGGGCGGAGGCAGCCGTCGAGATACCAGCGCTCAGCAAGGCGGCCGCAGCCAGGGAAAAGAGGGTCTTTTTCATCGGGTAAACAGAAAGAATGGGTTTGGAATTGATACCCCACCTACGCCGCCCCCCCGGCCGCCGGATTGCGGCACGATATTTTTT
>JANXOE010000144.1 GCA_025353745.1 Hymenobacter sp. | reverse complement strand
GCCGATTTGCGGGGGGCCGTGTGGCTCTACGTAGTCAGCGCCAATAATTACGAAGCGCTGCAATTCATCCAAAAAAGCCGGGCCGACGCGGTGCTGGTGGCCGGGCAAGGCAAAAACATCGGGCGCTACAACGGGGCCGTGCGCCGGCTCTCGCTGCGGCGCAAAATCCTGTATTATGGGCAATACCCGCGGGTGCTGGCCGGGCTGCTGCGCACCGAGGGCCCCCGCGCCCGGCGGTTTTTCGACTTGATTTTTTACGCCGTCGGCTACTACGAAACGTACCGCCGGGCCCTGCGCCGCCTCCGGCCCCGGGCCGTAATTTTCGCCAACGACCACAACGACGACGCCCGCGCCCTGCTGCTGGCCTGCCGCGCCGAAGGCATCCCCACGGCCTACGTGCAGCACGCCAGCGTGAGCACCAGCTTCCCGCCCCTGGGCTTCGATCTGAGCCTGCTCGAAGGCCAGGACGCGCTCGACAAATACCGCCAGTGCGGCCCCGTGCACGGCCGCGTGGCGCTGGTGGGCATGCCCAAGGCCGACGCCTACCTGGCCCGGCGCAACACGGCCCCACACGTGCGCCGCGTGGGCCTGGCCTGCAACATCCACGACCCGCTGCCGGCCTTGCAGCAAACGCTGGCCTTCCTCCAACAAGAATTGCCCGGCCTCGCCTTCAGCCTGCGCCCCCACCCCAGCGATGCCCGCGACTTCGGCCCCCTGCGCCGCGCCCTGCCGGACGTGGGGTGGTCGGACGCGCGCCAGGAAAACGTGTTCGACTTCCTCGGGCGCCACGACGCGCTGGTGGCGGCCGACACCTCCACCCACCTCGAAGCCACGCTCCTCAACGTGGCCAGCCTCTACTACCGCTTCGCCGCCAACCCGCTCACCGACGACTACTACGGCTACGCGGCCCACGGCCTGGTGCCCCGCGCCGATTCGCTGCCCGCCCTGGGGGCCCTGCTCGGGGCCCTCGCCCGCCACAAGCCCGCCGACCTCTACCGCCGCGCCGCCTACTACAACGCCACCCTCGGCACGCCCGACGAAGGCCACAGCCAGCGCCTGGCCGCCCGCGTGCTGGGCGAGTGGCTGGGCGAAGCGCCGGCCCCCGCCGCCCCGGCCTGAGCGGCCCCCGCGCCTACCTTCGCGCCCATGGCCCCCGTCGATGCCCCCGCTGATTTGATTGCGCCGCCCCGCCCGGCCCCGGTGCCCGCCGCCGCGCGCCTGGCCTACGTGCTGGCCCATTTCGGGCAGGCTTACGCCGACGTGCCGGCCGGGGCCATCGGCCCCGCCGGCAGCGGGGCCCCGGTGGAAGTGGCCGACCGCACGGGCGGGTTTTTCAGCCAAACCCACCCCCAGCCGGGGGCCCCCAATTGGCGCGACTGGCACGGCCAGCGGGTGCCGTTTTTCTTCGATGACGACGCCCGGCCTTTGCTGACGCTGACGCCGGGCCGGGCCGAAATCGCCGCCGACATCATTTCCGCCGCCTTTTACCTGCTTAGCGGGTGGCAGGAATATTTTTCCACCGAGCGCGACGCGCACGGGCGGTTTCCTTACGCGGCCAGCGTGCAGGCGCGCTACGGCTTTGTGGCCCTGCCGGCGGTGAATTATTACTTCGACGTGCTGAAAACGGCCCTGGCGCACGCCACGGGCCGGGCGCTGCCGCTGCGCCGCGGGCCGGGCGGGGCCCCCTTCGCCGCCTGCATCACCCACGACGTGGACAGCCTGCACGGCGGCTGGGGCACGGCGGCGCGCCACCGCCTGCGCCAGGGCCAACTTCCGCAACTGCTGAAACTGCTGTGGCGGCGCGCCCGCCGCCGCCCGGGCCCCTGGGACAACCTGGAGCTGGTACAGGCCGAAACGGCCCGCTACGGGGCCCCGTCCACGTTTTTCATCCTCGGCGACGCCCGCCCGGCCCCCAACGGCGTGCCCAATGCCGACTACGACGCCCGCGCCCCGGCGTTCCGCGCCCGCCTGGGGCGGCTGGCCGCCGCCGGGGCCGAAATTGCCAGCCACGGCAGCTACGGCACGGCCCACGACGCCGCCCGCGTGGCCGGCGAGCGGGCGGCGCTGGGGCCCCCGGCCCCGCGCGGCAACCGCTTTCACTACCTCTGCTGGGGGCCGGCGCGCACGCCGGGCGCGCTGGCCGAAGCCGGCGTGGGCTACGACTCGACGCTGGGCTTTGCCGAGCATTACGGGTTTCGCCATTCGTATTGCCGGCCGTTTTTTCCGTTTGATTTTGAGCGCGGCCGGGCCGCCGGCTTCCTCGAAATCCCGCTCAACGTGATGGACGCCACGCTGCACCACCCGAAGTACTTGCGGCTGGCCCCGAATGAACTATTGCCCGCCCTGGCGCCCATGCTGGCCGAAATTGAAAAGTTCGGCGGCGTGGCCACCGTGCTCTGGCACAACCAAAACTTCGACCCGGCCAACGCCGCGAACGGCCCCCGGCAGTTCCACGAAATAATGGGCTGGCTGCACGGCCACGGCGCGGCTTTCCGCACGGGGAGCGAAATTTGGGCCGAGTGGCCGGCGGCGCAGGGCCCCGGCGGTTTTTGATTTCTTCTCTTTCAGCCCCCTCCACTTGGGTATTGTTCAACGCCAGGGCCTTCGCAACACCCTGATTTCGTACGTCGGCCTCGGCATCGGGTTCGTCAGCAGCACGCTTGTGCTCACGCGCCTGCTCTCGCCGGCGC
Source organism: Hymenobacter sp. (assembly GCA_025353745.1). Classification (GTDB taxonomy): domain Bacteria; phylum Bacteroidota; class Bacteroidia; order Cytophagales; family Hymenobacteraceae; genus Hymenobacter. The sequence continues at coordinate 1,318 of JANXOE010000144.1, read as the reverse complement.
AGCTCGGCCTCACCTCGGTGCTGGTGTCGCTGGCCACCATCGGGGCCCAGCTGGCGGCGTTCGGGTTTTCGAGCACGGCGGTGCGGTTTTTCCCTTATTTCCGCAACCCGGCCACCGGGCATTCGGGCTTCCTGCCGCTGCTGCTGGGCCTGCCGATGCTCGGCTTTGCGGCGGTGGCGGGGCTGCTGTGGGCGGGCAAGGGCCTGGTGCTGCGCCAGTACGCGGCCGACGCCGCCTTGCTGGGGCCCAACTACCCGGCCATCCTGCTGCTCACGCTGGCCATCCTGCTGCTCACGCTGCAAGACGCCTACCTGCGCTCGCTGTTCCACACCTCGTTTTCGGCGCTTTTGCAGGAGATTTTTCTGCGCCTGTACGTGGTGGGGGCGGCGGTGCTGTTTTGGCGCGGGTACCTGTCGTTCGACGGCTTCGTGCTGGCCTACGTGGGCGGCTACGCGCTGGTGGCGGCCCTGCTGACCGCCTACCTGCTGGCCATCGGCGAGCTGCATTGGCGGCCCACGCGGGCCGCGCTGCGGGTGCGGCCCCTGCGCGAGCTGCTGGCCTTCGGCGGCTTCGCGCTGTTGGGCAACCTCTCGGGCACGGTCATGGTCACCATCGACGCCCTGATGGTGGGGGCCAAGCTGAGCCTGGCGGCGGCGGGCATCTACGCCATCGCCTTCAACATCAGCACGGCCCTCACGCTGCCCTTCCGGGCCCTCTACAAAACGGCGTTTCCGCTCATCGCCGGCTACTGGAAAGACGGCGCGCTGGATAAAATGGCCGATTTCTACGCCCGCACCACCCGCCTGAACACCGTGCTCGGCTGCTACCTGGCCCTGGGCCTGGGCCTGAACCTGGACTTCGTCTACGGCCTCATCCACCGCCCGGCCTACGCGGCCGGCACCTCGGCCGTGCTGCTGCTGCTGGCCGGCCGCCTCGTGGACGGCGTCACGGGCGTCAACGGCATCATCGTGCTCACCTCGCCCCGCTACCGCTTCGATCTGGTGTTCAACGCCGGCCTGGCCGGGGCCGTCGTCGGGCTCAACGCCCTGCTGATTCCGCGCCTGGGCCTGGCCGGCGCGGCGCTCTCCAACTGCGCGGCCCTGGTGGCCATCAACCTGCTGCGCACCTGGTTCGTGTGGCGCGCCTACGGCCTCCAGCCCTTCGACCGGCGCATCGCGGCCATCGGGGCGGTGGCGGCGGCGGCCGGGGCCGCGGCCTGGCTGCTGCCCGTGCCGGCCAACGCGTGGGGGGCCCTGCTGCTGCGCGGCGGCGCGCTCACGGTGCTCTACGCCGGGGGCCTGCTGCTCACCAAAGCCGC
>JANXOE010000056.1 GCA_025353745.1 Hymenobacter sp. | reverse complement strand
AAGGTGTCGCCGGGCCGGGCCACCAGCGGGGCGTCGCCGATGTGGGTGTAGAATTTTTTGGTGACGGGGTCCTGGCCCGGCTTGTAGTAGAGCGGCACCAGGGCCCCGTTGGGCAGCGACAGGTTCACCGTCACGTCGGTGGGCACCATCGGCAGCACCGGCGACAGGTACGCCTGCGACTCCGTGACGCTGAGGCTGGGCACCACGCCCGGCTCCAGGTAGCACTCGGCTACCAGCTGCGAGTCGTAGGCCGGCAGTGGCACGTTCAGATCCTTCGAAAACTTGCCGCAGCCGGCCAGGGCCAGAAGAAAAGCAAAAGGCAGAAGCTTCATAATGAATAAATAAGCCGTTGAAAGCGGCAGGGTAGGGCGGACCAACCCAGCATCAGCAAAATCACAGCTGATCAGCGATTAAAACTTGAAGTTGTACGTCACCGACGGAATGACCGGGAACAGCGACACCTGCTGCGCCCGGAAGCCGGTGATGCGGTCGGTGGTTTTGTCGCGCACCGTTTCGAAGTAGTCGAAATAGGCGTTGCGGCGGTTGTAGGCGTTGTAGATGCTGAAGGTCAGGTCGCGCTCGCCGCCCGTGCGGGTGGGCACCAGCTTGTACACCAGGCCCAGGTCGAGGCGGTGGTAGGGCACGAGGCGGTAGGAGTTGCGGTCGGGGTACACGGGCACCGGGCGCGGGTCGGTGGCCCCGGTGTCGTTGCCGGGGTTGGTGTTGACGTTCGAGCCGTTGATGTCCTGAAAGCCGAAGCGGCCCACCGGCAGCGTGGTGAGGTTGCCGCTGCTGTAAATAAAGCTGGCCGTGAGGCTGACGCGCGCGTTGAGCTCGTGCATCACCACGACGGTCAGGTTGTGGCGGCGGTCGTAGTTGGGGTGGTAGTCGCGGCCGCCGTTCACGCCGTTGGTGCCGCGCTGGGGCGGAATGTTCAGCCAGGCCCAGGCCAGGGTGTAGCCCACCCAGCCGGTGGTTTTGCCCGTCTTTTTTTCCAAGTACAGCTCGTTGCCGTAGCTCCAGCTGTGCCCAAACAAGAATTCGGTGTCCAGCTCGGGGTTCACGAACAACTGCGCGCCGTCCTTGAAGTCGATCTGGTTCTTGCCCCGCTTATAGTACAGCTCGTCGGTCAGCAGAAACCGGCCCCCGCCCAGCAAAAAGCTCGCCCCCGTGCTCACCTGCTGCGAGCGTTGCGGCACCACCGAGAGCCGCGACGGGTACCAAATGTCCGTCGGCAGGGTGGCCCCCGAGTTGGTGACCAAGTGCACGTACTGGTACATCAGCGCGTAGCTGGCCTTCAGCGAGATGCGGTCGTTGAGGGCGTAGCGCGCGGAGAGGCGCGGCTCCAGGCCGGCGTAGTTGTTGGCCCCGCTGTGCCAGGTCGACAGGCGCAGGCCGGCGTCGAGTTGCAGCTTGTCGGTGGCCCGGAAGTTGTCGCCCGCATACAGGGCCCCTTCCTCGGCGGAGTAACGCACGTCGGCCCCGAAGTTCACCGAGCCGTCGCCCGAGCCGGCCTGCAAGCGGCCCACCCCGAAGCGGTGCTCGGTGGCCGCCGCCCCGAACTTGAGGGCGTGGCGGTCGTTGGGCGTGTACTCGAAATCGGTGCGCAGGGCGTAGTCGCGGATGGCCGATCCGAGCGTGAACGTGAACTGGTCGAGCTTGTTGGTCAGGTCGTACCGGTAATCGGTCACGGTGGCCGTGGTGTTCACCAGCAGTTGGGGGTTGAACGCGTGGTTCCAGCGCAGCGTGGCCAGCGTGTTGCCCCAGTCAAAGTTAAAATTAAAGCCGCTGGAAGCGCTGGCGTAACCAAACGTGTCGCGCCCCAGGTAGCCGCTCAGGTACAGGTTGTCGCGGGGCCCCAGGGTGTAGTTGGCCTTGAAGTTGAAGTCGTAGAAGTAGTAGTCGGGGATGGGCGTGAAATCTTCTTTTTTGGAATTGGCGCGGTTGAAAGCGCGGGTGAAAATGTCGAAGTACGTGCGCCGCCCCGAGACGATGAACGAGCCCTTGCCTTTGCTGATGGGGCCCTCGAAGGTGAGGCGCGAAGAAATCAGCCCCAGGCCGCCTTCGGTGTGGTAGTGCTGGCGGTCGCCCTCGCGCAGCTTCACGTCCACCACCGACGAGAGCCGCCCGCCGAACTGCGCCGGAAAGCCGGCCTTGTACAAATCCACGCTCTGCACGGCGTCGGAGTTGAACACCGAAAACAGCCCGAACAAGTGGCTGGGGTTGTACACGGTGGCGTTGTCGAGCAAAAACAGGTTTTGGTCGGCCGAGCCGCCGCGCACGAACAGGCCGCTGGTGCCCTCGCCGCCGGCCTGCACGCCGGGCTTGAGCTGCAAGGTTTTGAGGATGTCGACCTCGCCGAACAGCGCTGGCAGCAGCTTGGCCTCGCGGATGCTGAGGTGCTCGACGCCCATCTGCGGGGTTTTGAGCTTCTGCTCCAGGGTTTGGCTGCCCTGCACCACCACCTCGCCCAGGGCATTGCTGCTGGCCGCGAGCGGAAACACGAAGCGTTGGCTGCGGGTCAGGTTCACGTCGCGGGCGAGCGGCTCGTAGCCCACGAACTCCACCACCACCTGGTGGCGGCCCGCGGGCAGCGCCAGGGCAAAGTGGCCGAGCGAGTCGGCGGCGGTGCCGGTGTTCAGGGCGGGCACCGCCACGCTGGCCCCGGGCAGGGCCTCCCCGTCGGCGGTACGCACCGTGCCGCTCAGCGTGAACCGGGCCTGCGCCCGCGCCGCTGGCTGGACGGCAAACATCAATAAACCAATAAAAAATAGCGCCGCCGGCCAGCGGCGTAAATCAAGGGTAATCAATTGCATAGATGAAGGGCAAAGCGTAGGCAAAGGTACGCCTCCCTCCAACGCCGGCCGGCCGCTACAAGTGCGCCGGGGCCCCACAAAAAGATCAGGCGGCCCCCACGAAGGGCCCCACCGCCCGGGCCAGCTCGGCGGCGGGCACGGCCCCGGCCTGCCGCCACACGGGTTGCCCTTGCCGGAACAAAATCAGCGTTGGGATGCTCTGCACGCGGTACTGCTGGGCCACGGCGGGGTTCTTGTCGACGTCGATTTTGATGACGCGCAGCTTGCCTTGGTGCTGGGCCGCAAACTGTTGCAGGATGGGGGCCATGGTTTTGCAGGGCCCGCACCAGTCGGCGTAAAAGTCGACCAGCACGGGCATGCCGGGACTGTCGATGAGTTCGGAAAAGGACTTGCGGGGCATGGGCGCGGGGGCGGTTAGCAGTAGCAGTTAAGAGGAGAACCTAAGGACTCAATCAAAAGACGGGTGTCAGCCGAATGTTTGGGCGTTGGCCAACAGCTGCTGCCCGACGACTCAACCCGGTGGGCCCCAGCCGGCAGGGCGGCGCCGGGCGTTGAACGAAAAAAGCCTGGCGGGCGGCCAGGCTTTTTGGGCAAAGGGCAGCGCTGTAAAGTTAACGCTTGCCAGAAATTATTTCTTTTCCTTCTCGACCAGCGTCACGTCGTTACCGACTTCGGGCAGGGCGAAGTGGCCGCCCACGGCTTTTTTGCCGTTCACCAGGCACTCCCAAGTGTAGTTGCCGGGAATGGCCGAGGCGCCCTCGCCGGTGGTTGCCTTAAAGTATTCCGGGGCCGTGGGCTCGCTCGGGAACAGCACGTCGACCCCGTTCTGGCCTTTTTCGATGGCGCGCACCAGCTTGTAATCTTTGCCGGTCCGCTCGCTGTGCACCACGAAAGTGGCCGTGTAGGGCCCCAGCTGGCCGAACTTGTCGAGCACGCCGAGCGTGACGTGGGCGGTGGTGCTCACCATCCAGGTTTGGGCGCGGGCCGGGGCCGGGGCGGCGGCCCACAGCAGTGCCAGCGCGCCAAGCATACGGCCCCAGCGAACCGGGGAGGGGGTTGTGTTAGGGTAAAAAACGTGCTCCATAGGTGTTAAGTTAGAAAAAATAGAAAAAAACAATGAAAAGAGGCGCTGCCTTAATTCAGTACAACTGCCAGTCGGCGACCAAGATATGAATTTTTTGATACTTTTCAAGTGCCGCGCAACTAGACAGCCGCTGTCGGGGTTTAATCAGGACCCGGACGCTTAAAAGCCGGTTTCAGCCATGCCCCGCCGCCGCGTTTTGCTGCCCGTTTCCTGGCCCCCGGGCCCCGCGCCGGAAGCGCCGCGCTGCGGCCTTTGCGAGCGCCAGGTGCAGGCCACTTCGCGCCACCACCTGGTGCCCCGCGAGGAGGGCGGCCGCTACGGGCCCACCGTGGAGCTGTGCCAGCCCTGCCACAGCAGCGTCCACCGTTTTCTGAGTAATAGGGCCCTGGCCCGCGCCTACGCCACGGTGGAGGCCCTGCGCGCCGCCGAAGAGCTGCAAACCTATCTGCGCTGGGTGAAGAAGCAGCGCGTCGAGCGCATCACCAACCGCCGGGGGCGGGCGTAGGGGCCGGGTTTCCGGCCTTCACCGGATTAAAAACGCCCCCGGGTATTTTACTTTGGCCCATGAACCGCTTCTTTGTGCCTTTTGCTGCCGTGCGCCGGCAGCCCACCATCGTGGTGGACAGCGTGGGCCCGGGCGCGGCCCTCACCCTGGCGCACTGGCGCGGGGCCGCCACGCCCGAAGCCCTGCGCGACGACACCAGCGCCGGGGCCGTGTTGCGGGCCCTGCGCCGCCCCGAAACGCCGGGCCTGGCGGCCGAAGCCGTGACGGCCAACCACTTCGACATTGACGGCTTCGTGGGCGTGTGGAGCTTGCTGCACCCCGGGCTGGCCCTGCGCCACGAGCCCCTGCTACGCCTGGTGGCCACGCTGGGCGATTTCCGGGAGCTGGACGCCGCCCACCCGCTGGCCGACGACGCCCTAAAGCTGGTGTGCTGGCTCAACGCCGAAGAAAAAGCGCGCTTTTACGAACCCTTCGGGGCCCCCGCCCGGCGCCGGCGCGAAGACGAGGCCTCGGCCGAAAAATTTGCGTGGTTCCTGCCGCGCTTCGCGGAAATACTGGAAAACCCCGCCGCTGGCCGCGCCGCCTGGGGCCCCGAGCACGCGCGGATGTGCCGGGCCACGGCCCTGGCGCAGGGCCCCGGCACGCGGCGCACCGGCCACCCGGCCGTTGGGCTGGCCGTCGTGCGCACGCCGGCGCCGCTGCCCTATTATGCGCTGTTCGGCCCCACGGCGGGCTTCGACGTCGTGCTGAGCCTCTACGACGGCCAGCGCTACGAGCTGGAGTGCAAGTACACCACCTGGATCGACCTCGAAAGCCGCCCCACGCTGCCGCGCCTAGCCCTGGCGCCGCTCGCCGCCCGCCTCAACGCCCTGGAAACCAGCGGCCGCGACTGGGCCGCCGACGGCCCCACCGACACCGGCCCGCTGCTGCGCCTGGCCGGCCCACACCGGCTCACCAAAGCCCAGCGCTACGCCGACCCCGACGGCCGCCCGATCTACCCCTCGTCCATCGCGTCGGAAGTGCTGGAGCAAGAAGTATTGGCTTTTTTGAACCGCGGCTACGCCGGCATTCAGCCCAAAAAATACTGGACCTGGGCCGAAGTTAAAGCAGTGAGCCGTGAACCGTTAGAAAGCCGTGAGGCGTGAATCCGCAGCCCCGTCAGGCCATTTTGCTTCACGGGGCCGCGCACGAAATAACGTCGCCCAGCACGCCTACCACGTGGACGGTGCTGGTGCCCCCGGCGCCGGGCTGGACGCGAATTTGGGTGCCGATGCGGTCCTTCAGGTCGGCCACGTGCGAGATGATGCCGATCATCTTGCCCGCGTGCTGCAGCCGCTCCAGCGCGTCGAGGGCCGTGTTGAGGGCGTCGGGGTCGAGGGTGCCAAAGCCTTCGTCGATGAACAGCGACTCGATGCGGGCCTTGTGGCCGGCCAGCTCGCTCAGGCCCAGGGCCAGGGCCAAGCTCACCAGAAAGCTTTCGCCGCCCGAGAGCGAGGCCATCGGGCGCACCGTGTCGGCCTGGTCGTGGTCGATGATTTGCAGCTCCAGGTTGCGGTGGGGCGTTTTGAGGATGGTGTAGCGGCCCGTGAGCTGGCGCAGGCGCAGGTTGGCCAGCCGGGCCAGGTGCGCCAGCGTGAGGCCCTGGGCAAACTGGCTGAATTTATCGCCCCGCGCCGAGCCAATCTGGTCGCTCAAATCCTGCCAGCGCTGCTCTTCCTGCTGGCGCACCTGCAATTCGCGCCGGCCGTCGGCCTGCAGCTGCCGGGCGTCATCGTCCTGCTTCAGCTGGTTGCCCACGGCCCCTAGTTTCTGCTGCAAAATATCGTCGGCCGCCGACAGCGTCTGCAGCTGGGCCGCGAGCTCGTCTTTGTTGAGGTGCGTCAGGCCGGCCTCGGCGTGGCGCTGCTGCTCGGCGGTGAGGGTGGCGAGCAGGCGGCCGGCCGCGGCCTGGGCGGTGAGGTGGTCCTGGCGGCGCTGGTGCAGGCGCTCGGCCTCGGCCGGGGGCATCAGCAAGGCCTGGGCCTCGGCGGCGCTGCCGAAACCGGCGGCGGCAAGGGCGGCCGCCAACTCGGCCTGGGCCTGGGTGTGGGCCTGGTGGTGGGTGGCGAGCTGCGTTTGCAGCACAGCCTGGGCATTTTGCTGAATGGCCAGTTCCTGCTGCTGCCGGGCGCACTGGCTTTGGGCGTGTTGCAGGGCCCCGGCCAGGCGCGCTGTATGCTGGCGCAGCTGCTCGGCTTCGGCCGCGGGGTTGGGGCCGGGGTGGTAGGCCGTGCGGGCGGCTTGCTGCCGCGTGAGGGCCAGCCGCTCGGCTTCGAGTGCGGCGGCAGCGGCGGCCAGTTTCGTGCCCTCGCGGGCCAGCTCGTCGGCGTGGGTTTTGTGCCGCGAGTTGCGTTCCAGCAGCTTTTCACGTCCGACGGCCAAGGCAGCGCGCTGGGCTTCGTAGTAAGTGGCCCGGTCGGTGAGCGTGGCCAGCAAGCCGTCGTAAGGCGGTTTTGCGGGCAACGCCAGTTGGTGCGGCTGCAAATATTCTTGGATAGTGCTTTGGTAGATTTTGGCCTGCTCGTGCCAATAAGCCAGCTCCTGGGCCAGCTTGGCCAGCTCCAGCTCCGCAATTTCCTGCCGTTCCAGCAGCTTCGGAATCTCCCGTTGCGCGGCAACGGCGGCTTCCCCGGCCTTGGTGTACTTGTCACGTAATTCGGCCAGCTTCTCATCCAGCACCGCGAGGCGCCGGCGCGCCACCAGGGCCACGGCTTGGTGGGAAGTGGCCGCGCCGAGCAATTCGCGCACTGCCGCTGGGTCGGCCGGAGCAGCCGGCGCAGGCACCAGCGCTGAGGCCAGCTTGTGGGCCTGTTGGCGGGCGGTTTCGGCCGCGGCGGCAGCTTGCTGGCGCTGCTGGTGGCGCTGCTGCTGCTCGGTTTGGCGGCGGGTCAGGGCTTGCGATGCCGTGCGCAAATCACTGTCCAGCACCGTCAGGGCCAGTTGCTGAGCAGCTACGCGCTGTTCGTGCTCATTGGCTTCGGCCGCAAAATCCGCCGTGTATACGTGTTCAACCGCCCCGCAGAGCGGGCAGGGCTGCCCGTCCTGCAATTGGTGGCGGTGGGCATTGAGGTCGGCCAGGACTTGCTGGGTGCGCAGCTCACGCCGGTAGCTTTCGAGCAGCCGCAGCCCATCGGCCCGCCGGGTTTCGAGGTGCCCAAACGCCCCTTCCGCCGCCGCCAGGGGAGGGGCATCGCGGCTGATTTCGGCGTCCAGCATTTCCGTGCGGACTTGCTGCTCGTGCGCGGCTTCGGCCTTGGGCAACAGCTGTTGCAACGCTTGCAGGTGCGCGGTGAGGTCGTCGGCGCGCTGGGCCAGTTCGGCGGGCGTAGTGCCCTGGAGCAGGGCGTCGCGCTCGGTGCGGCAGGGCTGGCCCTCGTCCTTAATGGCCTGCTGCCGGACCACGGCCTCCGCTTCGGATCGGCGCTGCCGGCTAAGGTCGTCGCCGGTTGCTTGCCGGGTTTTGAACAGCTCTTCGCGGCGGGCTTCCCGCGTGGCTATTTCCTTTTGGGCCGCCTGCAAATCAATGATTTCGCGGTCCAGGGCAATAATCTGACCCTTCAAGTCCGCTTCCTGGCCGTGCGCAATGAGCCAGCTATCCAGCGTGGTTTGTTGGTCGGCCAGCGCTTGCAGCTCCTGGGCCTGGAGCTGCCAGGCGGCCTGGGCCTGGGTGTGCGCCCCCAGGTCCTGCTCGTACCCCGCGCGGTTCTTCAGCAGCTGTTGCTGCGCCGCGGCAATGGCTGCGTCCTGCGCCCGGGCCTGTTCCAGAACGGGCCGCAGGCGGTTTTCGTCGGCCTGCGCGGCCAGGTGAGCGGCCGTGGCGGTGGCGTGGGCGGTTTCGGCGGCGGCGGCGGCTTCGGTCAGGCCGGGCAAGGCTTGGGCCAGCTGCGCCAGCTGCTCGGTGTTGCGGTGCAGGGCTTTTTGGGCCACTTCGGCCAGGGCCAGGGGCGTGGCCAGCTCCTTGGCGTTGGCGCGCAAGTGGTCCGCCAGCCGGGCAAATTCGGGTTGCAGGGCTTCGTCGGCGCGGCGCAGGGCTGCTATTTCGTGGGTGGTGTCGCGCAGCTGCTTATCCAGCTGGTCTAGAATGGTGCGCCAGGTCAGGCAAATGGTCAGCTCCTGCTCTTCCTCGTGGTGGTGCTCCACTTCTTCATTCAGCACGTCGAGCCGCGCTTCCAGCTCCGCCCGCTCTTCCGCCGGCAGCAGCCGGGTGGCATCCAGCTTGGCGCACAACAACTTGGTCTTCAGTTCTTCCTCCTTGGCTTTCTCAAACGCCGCCACCGACAGCCGCGAGTAGATGCCCACGTTGGTCATCTTCTCCAGCAGGGCGCTGCGCTCTTTTTCGGGCGCGTGCAGGAAGCGCGCAAACTTGCCCTGGCTCAGCAGCACCGACTGCTCGAACTGCCCAAAATCGAGCCCCGACAACTCGCCTACCTTCGCCGGCACTGCCTCCTTGCCGCTGACGACGGCTACGTTGGACGGGCTGAACACCAGCGTCATGGCATCCTGGCCGAGGCCGCCTTTGTCCTCGCCGCGGGTTTTGCGCTTCACCTCCCAGCGCGAGCGGTAGCGCACCCGGGCCACGGCCCCGGTGTCGGCATTGGTTTCGTGCACTTCAAACTCGACCTCCGAAAACGCGAACCCGGCGTGGCGGCTCACCATTTCGCCCACCTGGCGGTCGTGGCGCGGCACCCGGCCGTAGAGGCCCACGGCAATGGCGTCGAGCAGCGTGCTTTTGCCCGCGCCGGTGGGGCCGGTGATGGCAAAAAGCCCCGTATCCGCCAGCGGCGTTTCATCGAAGCGAATGAGAAACGGACCAGGTAGTGAGTTAAGATTAGCGAAGCGGACGCTGATAATTTTCATGCGGATAATTTTCCCATCAATACTTCCCGAAGGTACGGCCGCGCAGTAGGGCAAACGCCCGATTCGCGGCCTCGCGCCCACCCGTTTGGGGCCACGAGGCATAAAGCTCGTGTTACTCCCCGCCCCAGGCCAGCGGGTCGGCTTCGGCCAGCAGCTGGCGCAGCTCGCCGAAGGTGGCCGTGAGCTGGGCGGCCCGCTCGGGCGGCAGGCCGGCCACGCGGCGGCCAAATACCTCTTCCACGGTCAGCTCGTGCAGCAAGGCCAGCGGGGCGGTGCTTTCGGCCAGGTCCACGATTTCGGTGGCCCGCTGGTGGCGCACGCCGCGCGGGGCCAGCACCTGGGCTTTTTGCAGCTGCAGCACGGCCTGCACGCGGCGCTGCACTTCGGCGGGCGTCTCGTCGGAGCGCACCAACACATCGGCCCAGGCCACCAGCGGGAAGGCCGCGTTATCGAAGGCCAAAATGTCGGCCTCCACTTCCTCCAGCGTGCCGTGGAAGCGCTGCAAGCGCCGCGCCACCGGCACCGGCAGGCTGGTGATGGTGGGCACGCCGGCCCCACTGAACTCCAGCAGCAGCACCTGTTGCCGGTCGTCGGCCTCGGTAAAGGACAACGGCACCGGCGAGCCCGAGTAGCGGATGTGCGCCCGCCCGCCCACCACCTGCGGGCGGTGGAGGTGCCCCAGGGCCACGTAGTCGAACGCGGCCGGAAAATGCTCGGCCCCAATCAGGCCCAGCCCGCCGATGTGCACGTCGCGCTCGGCCCCTTCGCGGGCCTCGCCGCCAGCCGCGTAGAGGTGGCCGGTGGCCAGCACGGGCACGTCCTGCTCGCGCTGGCGCAATACGGATTCGTGGCCGGCCAGGGTGGCGTAGTGGCCGGCAATGCTCTGGCGGATGCGGAGCTGGCGGTCGTCGGGGGTTTCGCCGGCCACGGCCAGCCGGATGTCGCGGTCGCGCAGAAAGGGCACGGCGCACACCACCAGCCCCGGCCGGCCACCAGCGGCGTTGAGGTGCAGGATTTGCTCGGTGGCATCGGTGGGCACGCCCCCCACCACATGGATGCGCAGCTGCCGCAGCAGCTGCCGCGAGGCGTTGAGCATGGTGGGCGAGTCGTGGTTGCCGCCCACCACCACAATGTCGCGGCAGCCAGTGGCTTGCATCTTCACCAGAAAGGTATAATACTGCTCCTGCGCCGTGTAGGACGGCGTTTGGGTATCGAAAATA